>JAJVLF010000234.1 GCA_029255845.1 Campylobacterota bacterium
CAAGATAGTTTCTATCTTCAATCAAATATTTTCTTATATGCCCTTCATTTCTACCTCTAAATAAAGTACCATGAGGTAAAACCACTGCCATAATTCCATTATCAGCAAGCTGGTGAACCATATGACCTACAAAAGCAAACTCTGCATACGTTTTAGGTGCAAGCTTTCCGTATTGACTAAAACGGTCATCACTCATAAATAATGGGTTAGCTGACCAATGAGCTGAAAAAGGTGGATTAGCAACAACCGCCTCAAATTTTTGTTCTAAATGTTGTGGATTTTCTAATGTGTCTTCTTGCTTAATATCGAATTTTTTATAATGAACACCGTGCAAAATCATATTCATTCTTGCAAGGTTGTAAGTCGTATTATTTAATTCTTGTCCATAAAAAGAAGAAACATCTTCTACCTCTCTTTTTACTCTAAGTAATAATGAACCTGAACCACAAGTTGGGTCATAAACAGACTTTAATCTTGTCTTACCCGTTGTAACCAATTTAGCAAGTACAGTTGAAACTTGTTGAGGTGTATAGAATTCCCCTGCTTTCTTCCCTGCCCCACTTGCAAATTGACCAATTAAATATTCATAAGCATCACCCAAAACATCAGATTTAGGGTCTTCTATATTAAAATTAATTTCATCTAAATGACTAAGTACCTTAGAAATTAAAGTGTTTTTATCTTCTTCAGTTCTTCCTAATTTTTGTGAAGTTAAATCTAAATCAGAGAATAAATCATTAAAATCATCTTCTGACTCTTCCCCCATGGTACTAACTTCAATATTTTTAAGGATCTTAGCTAAATCCTCTAGGATAAAATTACTTTGTTCTTCTTCATTTTTAGAATTTCCTTTTTTAGAAAGTTCACTAAATAATTCTGAAGGCTTTAAAAAATAACCTAGTTTGTCTATTGCTTCTTCTTTTATAGCTTTAAGGTATTCCTTACCATCTTCTGTATTTTCATCAATTTCGTTATAGCTTATTTCATCTTGTTTAAGAATATTATTTGCATACAAAAACATTCTTTCAGAAAGGTATTTGTAGAAGATAAAACCTAAAATATAATCACGGAATTCATCCGCGTCCATTTTTCCCCTAAGAGCATTGGCAATATTCCAAAGCTGTTGCTCCAGTATCTTTTTTTGTTCTTCTGACATTTGTTCCTTGTTAAAAAATATTCTATTTATATACGACTACTATATACATTTAATATAATAATCAAATTGTTTTTATATGCTTACCATATAATCTAAAATCCAGCCTCTTTCATCTTATCTTTGATATAGGTATTCCTTTTCCCTTCAAAATTATCAATCCTTTTAATTATTCCCATATAAGCAGATGGAGAGGTTAACCCTTTTTTCTTGATATGAGAAACAGCAAAACTATCAAGTTTTACTTCTTCCAAAATTTCACTAACTAGTTTCTTTTGTGCTTCGTTATCCAAAGCTTTTATGAATACTTCTTTTTGTGCTTTACTGAATTCTTTCGATAGCTTTTCTTGGTGTTTCTCTTTTCTTTCAGCTAGTGCCTGAGCCTTTTTAATATCACCCTTTCTCTTTTTTTCATCCTCTTCAAACAAAGAAATTTTGCTTGCATAGTTGTCTTTGATAGCTTTTAAAAGATAACCACTAAAGTTTTGACTTACCTTCCCTTTTTTATGCTCATTTTGTGTATAAACAATATTTTTTTCTATCTGCTCAACACTAACGCTCTGAATTAGTTCAATTGCTATTTTTTTATTTAACTTATACTCATCAATCAACTTAGTTTTCAAACCTTCTTGCTGTTGAGTTAACTTGTTTTTTGATACATCTTCGAGTGGTTCAATGTCTCCATTTTCTATATATCCAGCATTCCTTGAATTTTTGTAAATTAAAAACTTAATTTTTACAATTTTCCTACCTTGTTTGATTTCCTCAAACTCAAAGAAAATATCAGTTTTATCATTAAGTTCCCTTTGAGCTACAGAGATAACTTTTGCTTTAAAATGACCATATTGCTTATATTTACCGTCATCAATTTTCAAAATCGTTCTAATCTCTTGAAGAG
>JAJVLF010000235.1 GCA_029255845.1 Campylobacterota bacterium
TTTAGCTTAGGTCCTGTAGCATTAAGCAAATAATCATATTTTAATTCTTCTCTTTCACCTTTTCTTTCTTCACTAGTATGCTCGATGGTAATATAGCCCGTATCATCTTGTTTATTACCCTCAGGATGGATAGAAACACCCTTTGCTTGTTTATAAATAATACCAACTTTTTCATAAACAGGAGCCAATTCAAAAGTTACATCCTCCTTGCTCATCTCCCCAACACCAACCCATATATTAGAAGGTATCCAATTATAAGTGCTATTAGGAGTAATCATAATAACCTCATGAGCTTTATTAAGAATATCCACCGCATAACTAGCAGCAGTATGTCCAGCTACACCACCACCCATAATGACAAAACGAGACATATTTAATTCCTTATTTTTTAAAATGTTTTATAATTTAAATTATATATTACTAAGCTTTTATACAAATTAATTAAAATGGCTTTTGCTATCTACACTGTATTCCACCTCAAAAGAGAGTGGAGAGAGGAAAATATCTATTCTTTAAGAGGTGTACCCACTAGTGAGATTGGAGCAAATAGTCTCTATATAATGGATATAAAATCTCTTCTTCTTTTTCTATTCTTGCTAGTAAGAGTTGAGTAAGTGAATCGAAGTCTTTTTTAAACTCTTCTTCCTTTCCTTCTGTATCCATAGTAACATCTTTTTCAGGGTTGTTTGATAAATATTTGTCAAAAAAAGATAGAACCATTGGTGATACTGCCTCTATTTCTTCTTTAAACTCATTAGCTATTGCTGCAATCCCTTCATCAGGAGATCCTAATAAAAAAGGATATAACTGTTGATCTTCTTTTGTTAAATGTTCTAATAGAAGATTTTTAGCTTTAGCCAAATTAGCCAAAGATTTTTCACCTTTAAGTCCTGTTTTTTCAACTTCCATCAATGTCTCGATAATTATGTTATGTTCTTTTTTAAATTTTTCTATCATTTATTTATTCCTTTGTATTAGTTTTACTCACTCCCATCGTCCATTAATGAACGATGGGAGATTCTTTAAAAAAAATCATAGACTAATAGTAAATATAAATTTAGTCCCGATATTTATATCACTAATTAATTCTATATTTCCATCTAGCTTATCTACTTCTGCTTTAACAGAACTTAAACCTGCCCCTCGTCCTGAAAATTGATCAATTTCATCTTTAGTCGAAAAACTATCTTTAAAAATACATAAATATGCTTCTTCTCTACTTAGCTCACTATTTCCCACTTTTTCTTTAATTTTTTCTACATCTATGCCTTGACCATCATCAGAAATTATTATTTTTAAGTTATTGTTTTCTTTACTAAAAGAACAAGATAATTCTCCTATGATATCTTTATTTAATTTATGCCTATCATTTTTTGCCTCTATGCCATGAGTAATAGCATTTCTAAATACATGATTAAGAGATTCTATAAATCTTATACATTTTATGGGAACCAATATCTTTTCATCACCAACAGATCTAAAATCATAAATAGGTTTATTTAATTTTTGAGATACTCTAAATATTAGATTAGCATAAGAATCTAGGTAAGATTTTAAGCTTTTTATAGATAAAGCACGGATATTATCTAGCATATCTATTATTAATTCATTTTCATTATATGTTTCTGCCAATGAAACACATTTTTCTTCTATGTTTTTTAAAGATGTTCTATCTATTGATATAAATTTATCTCTAGTTATAAAATCTTTTCCAAGAATATTAGAAATATGATTCAAATCAGACTTTATGAAAGTTTGAAAATTTGCTTCTTTTAAAAATTTTAATAAAGATTCATTTGTAGTATTTTTATTATGTAGCATATCATATAGCTCAGATTCTATATCATGAAGATGTGATGATGTGGTATTCATAAATAATTGTAAAAATAAGCCTTTAAATGTATGTATTTTATTATATATATTCTTATTATTATTTGAAGCACTCTCATTTTTATCTATGGAGTCATCAATATTTTTTACAAAATAATTGAAGTCATTTTTAAGGTCATAAAATATATCATTATCTTTTATAATTCCAACTATCATTT
>JAJVLF010000236.1 GCA_029255845.1 Campylobacterota bacterium
CTAGAGCTTTTAGAAAAAATGACTGTTTTAGCTTCTGAGTCTGGTTATTCACTTGATGAGCTTATGAGTGATAAGCCTAAAAAAAGTGTAAAAATTAAGTACCGTAATCCAGATAATTTTTCTGAGTCATGGACTGGAAGAGGTAGAAAACCTAAATGGATTAAAAGTTTGTTAGATTCTGGAAAGAAACTAGAAGATTTTGAAGTTAAATAATTATCATATAAAAAGCATATAATAAACATATGCTTTTTATATTGTTTTATAGGTAACACTCATGACTATTGAACCGCCCTCCCCTTACCCATCTGTTCTTGAAATAGAAGCAGAACTAGAAGATTACATAGAAACACTAGCAGAGCCTGTTTTTGCTGATCACTTGAAAAGTTTTGCAATTGAAGTAGTTAAAAGCCAAGCAATTGTCATTTTGGATTTGATTGACATAACTAGGACTCTTTCAAAACCTGGGAAGTCCTGGATAGAAAGTATTGAATGGGATATTACTAAGCAATCATCAAGTATTACCGATATGATTTCAGTTATTGAATGTAAAGGCTTGAATATCAATTCAGCACAGAAAATATTAGTCTCTTTTAAAGTAGGTTCTACAGTCTCTATATCAGAGATTGACCTATTTAGTGAACAAATAAGTTTAATAGGTAATGAAGACTCTGAATTTGTGTATGGATTCGAGTTAAAGGAAGGTGAGTCTGAGTTATTGTCCTGTACTATTTTAATCAGTGGTTTAACTGAATACCCTAAAGCTCCCAGCCATAGCTTTACAAATAAGATAGCTAAAGAAAGTTTAACTGATTTTATTTCAGGTCTAAGTTATGAAAATGTCAGAAATTTTTATTTTGAAGCAATTTATAACACTCTTCTCGAACCTGAAAAAAAAATCTCAGCTATTAAGACTTTTAACTACAACAATAAAGATGAGTTGTTAAGAAAAACATTAGAAATTAATAAGCTGAATGTTGAATTACAAAAAAAGGTACCTTTCGACTGCAAGTTGTATAACAAAATGGAAAAAGGCAGGTTTTTTGAATGGAGGAAAGTTTTAGCTGTTTTGAGAAATGAAAGCTTTCCTTTTTATGAAGATTTACCAAAATAAAAAAGCATATAATTTCTATATGCTTTCTATGTGTTAACTAGATAACTTTTTCATTAACTCTTCAATTTGCTTACTCAGAGATTGAACCTGTTTTTCAGATTGCTTCAACATGGCATCCTTTTCTTTTAACTGAAATAAGTGCTGTTTTTCTCTTTCGGTCAAAACCGCTATATCATTTGTTTGTCTATTAAGTTTTTCTGAAAGTTCTTGAATTTGTTCTTTAGTTTTTACTTCATCAGCTTTGTACTGTGTAAGTTCAATCTCTTTTTGATCAAACTCCCCTTCCCTTTTAATTAATTCGTCCCCTTTTTTAGTAAGCTCACCATTCAACCTTTCTATAGCAACATCGAGCTGATTAATTTGTATTTTATCAGCCTCCATTTTTTTAACTAAAGATTGCTCCTGTTCTTCAGACTGTTTTAGCATAGCTTCCTTTTCTTTTAACTGAAGAGCTTGTTGTTTATCTCTCTCGGTTAAAGTGGCAATCTCAACTTTTTGGTCATTAAAATTATTTAAAAGGTTTTCAAGTTTACCCTGGGAAGCCTCTAAATCTGTTTTAAGTCTTGTAAGCTCATCTGTTTTATTAACTAACTCACTTTTTAAACTTTTACTAGATTCTTCCAGGCTATTAATTTCTAGCAACATTTCAGCTTTTTCAACTTCCATTTCCTGGCGTGATAATTCCAACTGTTGCCTTTCACTATCAAGTAGCTTCCTATTTTGTAAGTAAAGCTCTTTATGTAGTTTATCTACAATACGATATGCAAAGTCTGGTGTATCAGGAATGAATATATTTTCATCCGCCTCTTGTTTTTCATTCCATACATCAAGCATTTTCTTAATAGTTGAATAGCTTCCTGTTCCCAATACCTCACGAACATTATTAGGGCTGGGCTTTACACCTTTACCATGAAGTTCTTCAGCAGTCT
>JAJVLF010000237.1 GCA_029255845.1 Campylobacterota bacterium
GGATTTAATGTATTATTTTTATATCCTTGAGCACTTATATATTCGCTAGTATCATCTTTGTCAATTAATTCTGGCATAGCTTTAAGTAATGCACTAGCATGAGATAATAGATTAAATTCTGCCATAATATCTATATGTAAGCTCTTAGCATAAGATATTAAATCTTGTATATCTTCTTTTGTATAAAATCCACCATGTTCATGCAAACTACTTCCCATTTGAGGGTTAATATCTAAAGTATAGCCCCTTAAAGATGCCTTTTCGTGGAGTTTTGGATATGAAGAACTTTCTAATCTCCAAGCTTCATCATCACTTAGATGAAGGTGTAAAATATTAATTTTGAAAAAGGCAAAATGATTAAGTAAATCTTTTAATTCATCTATACTATAAAATACTCTAGCTGTATCTATTAGCACCCCTCTCCATTCATATTTAGGATAATCCTCTATTAGCATAATATTAATATCTTTATTGTTAAAGTGCCACAATCCTCCAAGAGTTATAATCGCATAAAATTGTTGAGATAAATTTTTACTCGTTATTTTTATTTTATCTTTTCCAATATCAAGAGTGTATCCTTTAATTGTTGTATCTATTGAAAACTCAACTTTTGTGCCATTTTTATTATTAATAAAATCATGACAAAATATAATTTTTTGTAGTATGTTATCAGCTTTTTGTAAATTAATACTATCAATATTAAAACCATTATTAAAAGTTATTTTTCCATGTTTATTATGGACATTATTTACTTGAGGAAAAGTGCATAAATAATCTTGGACATTTTTATAAGAATAAGTAATTTTTTCTGCTTCTAATTCTATATAATCACTGAAAAAAATGGATTCTATTTTTATATGCTGTCCATCGTAATCTAAAAAAATACCTTGAGGGGAGCTAGATTTATTTCTAAAACTATATGTCAAATCTTCAAATGAAAAAACCCATTTTTTATCAATTACATAATCTGCTTTTAGTTTATAAAAACTGCCATCATGTTCATATAATGTACCATGCGCATTTCCATTATACAAATCCCCTACACAAGTAAAACAAAGATACATATTTGTTGGAGGTGGTTTAGAAAAAATCATCTCTCCTATTAGAGATGATTTTCCTAATTTATAACTAGCATTGAAACTTAACAAAGCTTATTTCACAGACCCACTCCCAAAACCTTTTAATAATTCTTTGCGATAAGTTATATAAAGAATCATAAGAGGTATCATACCATAAAACAATGTAGCCATTTGCAAACCATAATCAGTAACCAAACCACCAATTAAGGAATTCATACCGACAGGGAGTGTTCTTACTGTATCATCGCTTGTCAAAGTAAGTGCTAAAGCAAATTCATTCCAAATGCCAAGAAATGTAAAAATACCAATAGTCGCTAAAATAGGTCTTGACATCGGTAAAACTATATTCCAATAAATCTGCCATAAGCTAGCACCATCTATAATAGCTGCTTCAAAAGTCTCATGCTGTAAGCTTTGTATATAGGTTTTCGATAGATAAATTGCAAAAGGTAATCCAAAAGCAACATACGGTATTAAAAGCCCTATGTAAGTATCATTTAAGCCTAGTTTTATTTCAGTTAAAAATATACAATTATTTCACAGCAATATCCAAAATGCCGAGTTCGTCTTTACCTCCAGTTGTTTGTAGGAGGGTTCATGTCTTATTACATTATTTGTGTTTGTTTGCGTATAGTGGTCAGGGGCGTAGCTGGAGTTAAAATGAAGAGTAGGCACGAATGCCACTTAAGGTCCCCAATGGGTCCAGGGCAAAGCCGTGGCAGGGGGTCCAGGGGGGCTTAAGCCCAGTGATTTCAGTGATT
>JAJVLF010000238.1 GCA_029255845.1 Campylobacterota bacterium
GGTATATATTAATTTTACCACGGGTTTGGACTCAAAGCGTTTGAAGGACGTCATATTAGAATCAAAGACACCCTGCAAAAGTATTAATACTTGGTCTTTACCCCCTTTAAATTATATATCCAAGCTTTTCTAATTCACGTAAAGCTATTTTGCCCATAGTTGATGCTGTGGCTAAAGATGAACCAGAAACTGCTCCAAATCCTCCACAAGCACCAATAGCAGTGATACATAAACCACCACGAAACCTACCTAATATAGCATTCATACCTGCAAAAAGATCTTGTGCTAATTTGGTATGACTAGCTAAATATCCCATTAAAATAAATAAAGGAATAACAGAAAGCTCATAACTAGCCATATTTTCCCATAATAAACTCTTGAATTGTTTGATGTAAGGCACAAATCTTATAAAAGACACATTCAAAGAAAGAATATAAGTCCCAAAAATACCAACAATTATCATAGTTAAAGCAACAGGGGATCTAAATGCTAAAAGTATAAAAAATACAATCATAGCCCCTAAGCCAATTAGCTCTCTATCAATCATTTTTATGACCTTCTTTTTCTAATACTATTTGATAAAATAAAACAAAAGACCATAAAATTAAAGATAAAATACCACAAATATAAAAAGGCCATTCAGCCCAACCTAATATCCTTGATAAGGCACCATCCTCATAAGACTCTATCATCCCTAAAAACATCATAATAGCTAAAAATATAACCAATATTTGAGTAACTATAAGCCAAAATTTATCTATGATTATTAGATTTTTTTTAGAGAAGTTCTCTGTAAAAAACTCTATTGCTATATGGGTTTTTTCTAACCCGGCCCAAGGAAAAAACATTAAAGCAATACAAGACATTAAAAGCCTAACTAAGTCTTCATATCCAGGTAATCCTCCGACATTACTATCAAACATTCTAGCAATTTTATCGAGAGAAAAACTAGTAATATTAAAAACTGTCATCACAACAATTAAGACTATCATAATTCCTGCTAGATAAACCCACAATAGGCTTATCTTTTTTAGTGTTTTTTCCATAGAGGATTTTTAACTATTTTTCATTTTTTAAAATAGAAGCTCTTGCTGTATCGACAAGCAAATTGCCATCAATTCCTTTTTTATTTGCTTCTTTTATCCATCTTTGGACAACTTTTTCACCTACTTTATTAAACTCATTCATAGATTTTTTACTTAGAGTAATAACTTTACTACCTTTTGATTTTCTTTGCATTTTCATACCTGGTTTTTCTACATTCATCCAAGTTTCACCTACTTTTATTACAGCATGCATATTAAAACTTTTTTCAATTAAATTTTGCAATTCTTTTGATAAGCTATTAAATTTATCACTGTTCATAAGAAGTAAAAATACAGAAGTTCCAAATCTAGCTCCATTTTGACCCTCAACCGAATATTTTGTTAATTGATGAAACTTAAATGGAGGAAATACTTCAAATGGGATAAAACCACCATCTATTGCTTTTTTAGAAAGTGCTTGTGGAAATGCTGGAAGAGGCATACCTACAGGTTCTGCGTCAAGTGCTTCTATAAACCAAGCCCCTGTTCTTGAAGGAGTTCTTAATTTCATTCCTTTCAAATCAGACACTTTACTTACCTTTTTATTTACCATATGAAGCGCATTTCCTGCATGAACATGAATCATTAAAGGTTTAACTTTCTTAAAATCATCTTCAATTAAATGAAAATTTTCCCTAATAGCAATATTTGTAGCAACTGATGAACCTCTATGGACTGTTGGCAATTCATACACTTCAGCTCTAGGAAAAACCCCTGGAGTATATCCAGCAACTGTCCATACTATATCTGCTG
>JAJVLF010000239.1 GCA_029255845.1 Campylobacterota bacterium
GGTCAACAAATAAAAATCTTAGAGCGCTTACAACATATCTCGGACGGTCAGACAGACTAATAGACTAACGGACGCCGGGCATTTCCATATTCCCCGCTCCGCTTTGCGAGGGACAAAAACTAATACTTCCAGGGTGAAAAAATTCCAAAAAGGGGCCATTATCACAAAGGTTATCAGTTTTATTACATAATTGTACATGATGTTTAAAAGTGTATAGTTATTTTAATAATACTCATCTAAAAGCTTGATCTGCTTCAACACAATGTTTTCCTAATACTTATTTACTAGCAAAATGACAAGATTCAAGTCCACACTGAACTCAACTAACTCAGTGTTCACCAGATGGAGTTTCGATAAAAATATTGATTACAATGACTTTAATTCTTTGAATTTCATCTGAGGTTCATAAAAATTTAAGCGTCATACCGAAATAAACTTCATTTCTGTTGAATAGTTGAATTTTACCTGAAGTCCTTGTTTGAATGTAGAATCTCCCAAGAAAAACTTCATCATACGTATAACACTGGCTCCCTGTAAAACATAAACAAACAGACATTCTCAGTACTGCTCTGATGTAAAGCATAATTAAGTATAAACAGAAATTCTCAGTGCTATTTCATAAACTTAGATGAAATCTACCGTTGAATTAGAAATGCGTCACCTGCCACAGCAACTTATTTAATGGCATTCTTCAATAGGTAAAAATAACCATGTGAAATTATATAGAAAAAAAATGAAAGGTCAATACTTCCACTTCCTGCTGAAGAATCTGTATATTGTCGTTGAGATCCAATTATCAAGAGAGTGAGGGTTGGGATCCAATTTTTCTCGCTCATTGTTTGATTGTGTGATTGCTGCTTAACATCAGGAGATAATTATTTCAGCTATAATCATGAGGACAAAAAGTTTACAAACAGTAAATCTTAGGCAAAATAGTGAAATTGGAATGAGCTTAGTTTCAAAGCTTAAATTTCTACAGCAAACATCTCTCATTGCTGAAAGATGTGCAATAAATAATGTACATGTAGTCAAATCTGCCTTAAAGGGCACTTCTATATAACAAATCACTGTCTATATGGTGCAGTCTCATTTTTCCCATTCATGAATAGTGTATATAAAGGGCAACTGCTCATAAAGGCCACATTTTCAGGTTCCCTTGAGTGACCTTTATATACAGGTTTGACTGTATATAGAAAACCAGATTTTGCAAAATTGCACTTATTGTTATTCTCACCTTGTCATATGAAATGGCATCAAATATCTCGTTTATTTCGTCTGGATTATATACAGGTACATAAATAGGATGTGATGTTGCTAGACCATCAATTGAAAATGCTCTATGTACAACACTACTCACAAACTGGTCAAACTGAAAATGAAAGTAGATAAGGTCAAAGATCACAAGAGCAACAAATTATAACTCTCTATGTACTATACTGTCCACAAATTGGTCAAAGTGAAAATGAAAGTACACGAGGTCAAAGATCACACGATCAACAAATTATAATGCTCTATGTACTATACTGTTCATAAACTGATCAAACTGAAAATGAAAGTAGATGAGGTC
>JAJVLF010000024.1 GCA_029255845.1 Campylobacterota bacterium
ATGTTAATGTTTCATGTGAAACATTAACAACGTTCTTGTCCTGGTAAAACTCCGCATGATTTACTTTTATCTGTAGATGTGGTGCTGTTTGTGTCATTTTTTTTGCTTTCATCAACTTTTATTTCTGATGAGACACATTCCATTCCTGGCAAACAAGATATTGCTGAGCCTTTATCAACAGGGGGTTTATGATTACTACAATCTGTTCCAGGAAGACAAGCAAGCTTTACTGTATTTGAGTTATTATTGTTTGTGTTTCCAGAAGTTGAGCCACCTGAGCCTGAATTTGAACCACCAGTTCCACTTGAACCATTTGAGCTACCTGAAGAATTAGCACCATTATGATAAACTGTGCCCACATCTCCTCCGCAAGATACTATAAAAATACTTATAAAAAATAAACTAATTAATTTTAACATTTAAAACTCCTTTTAATAAATTTTGTATTTCTTTGTCTTTTCTAATTGTAGCAAAAATATACGATGTTTGTATTTCTTTTCTTGAAATATTTTCATTTTTTTCATCTATATGCCATAGATTATATTTTTTACTTAACTTATCTGTCCATTTATTATCTATATCTTCTATTAAAATATCTGGTAGTTTTTTATTTATCTCATTTTTTGTGCTTTTATCATCAATAATAAAGTTTTTTCCTACTCTTATTAGATATTGCTTATTATTAAAATTATTCTTTAAGTCCATAAAACTTAACTCTTCGGCTTTAATATTATTATCAAGAACCGTGTGATTATTTCTAAAAGTAAAGCTTTTTTTGCTTCCTATATTCATAAAATAGGCATGTTGTGAGTTAAGTTTATTTATAGATAAATTGAGGATTAATCTATTATAATTAGTCATATCATTTTCTAAACTAACAACATTAGAAAAAAATAATTGTGCAGATATAGAAAAGATACCACTATTTGCCCCTAGGTTATAAATGTATCCTTCTTTTTTTTCTTTTGCTAATACACACCATAGTTTAAGTGCCATTTTATTTGTTTGGCTCTTACGTAAAACATCGCTGGCTTCTTTGTCATCGCTTTTTTGTAAAAACATAACTCCATATTGGGATTCAAAAAAAGATACATTAATATAGCCCGAATACTCTCCATAAAGTCTATTTTTTAAGCTAGTGTTTTGTATTGTTTTTTTATTTTCTGTTTCAATATCTGCTGTCGAAACATTTATTATATCTTCTTTGTTTTTTTGCTCATCTAAAACCTGAAAGCATTTATATTCGTATTTGCTATAACTAGAACTTTTCTTACTAGATAGCCATATATAGCTATCACTATTACAATTAAAGTCTCTATAGCTTTCGCTTAATTCTTCCGTTTTTAGAGATGGTAAGCATTTTAAATTAAACTTAAATATCTCTCTAAAAAGCTCTTCATTTGTATGTGTTTTATCGCTTAATTCATAAAATGCTGTTAATCTTAGATTATGTGCTAATTGTCTTGTTTGTTTTGTATTTTTATAAAATGCCATAAAATTAGAATCATCATTTCCGCCTATATGATACGATACATCGCTTTTTGTTTTTTTAATCTTATTTATAGGGTTTATAACTAAAGACGCTAGACTTAAATTAAATACATCTGCTTTAGAAGTCTTCAATATCTCCTCAAGAACAAAAAATGACAAACAATAATAATATATCTTAGGGAAATGCTTGTCTGTATTTCTTAACATTTGATTTTCATAGCTTAAAGTTGTATTTATACTAGGAAAAAGATTATGAATATCATCCATTATTTCTTGGTTATTTTTTTCATTCGTTCCGAAAGTATTAATACAATGAAAATGAACATCTTCTATATTATTATCTTCACTAGCTGTTTTTAAAAAGAATTTATAATATTTCTTAAATAATGCACTATCAACACACATAAGATACACGACTGAGGCTTCTTCTCTTGGCATATCTCCATAAATTGGGCTAATGTCTTTTTCTTCTAAATAAAATGAAGAAAAAATATCCTTTATGCTATTGCTTGGTTTTATGCTGTTTTTAGAAATAAGGCTGTTTTTTGTCCATTTTAAAGCATTTAGTGTTTTTGATTTTTTTACATAGTCTAAACTTAGCTTCGAACATTTTTCATTATTAAATAAATAAACTTCTTTATCAATCAACAATGCTTCGTCTTTATTTATAGAATTATATACACTCACTATATCTATATATAAATCTTGGTGTTTTTTAGAATCTAATACTAAAGCTTTGCCTTTAAATTTGTTTAAAAATGGGACTAAAAAAACTCTTTTTTCTTTATCTTCTAGCTGAGAGCTTGATAATGGCTTAATGCATAGTGATTGTTTAGTTTCTACTTCTAATCTACTTTTTAGTTTTGTATATAAAATATATTCATCATCAGCCATATTAATGTAGATATTAATCTTATCTTCTTTGTCTGATAGTTTATCAAAATGTTTTTTTGCATATATAAGAGTGCTTTTTGCTTTAAAAATTACATCTTTAAAACCCTTAATATATAAATCAAATATATGCTTGAAATGCTTTTCAAATTCATCTTGAGAGAAGTATTTATTATCAAAAAAGTTTAGCATTGAATTGTCTGCAAACATTATATATCTAATCACAGAATCATTAACTATATTACTCTCTCTTGCTTCTTTTGCTAACTCTCCTAAGAAATTTGTATCTCTAAAGTTTAGATACTCATCTAATCTTCTTGATGGAATTTTTAGTTTTATAAAATTCTCTATTTTTCTCTCTAATCTCTCTGCTACATCTATATGGTGAGCATAGTCTATTTTTTCTATATTTGTTTTAGTTAGCTCAAGAAGTTTATAATTAATACATTTACTCTTATCAGCAATATCATTAAAATTATCTAAATTCAAATCACTAGGATAAAGTGAACCCATTCCTTTAATTAAAGCTCCATCACTTAAATTATATAAATTTAAACCATAATAAAATGCGTCCCTCATTCCCTCATAGGTTTTTACATAAGATAAAAATTTCATCTTAGAGTTAACCGTTTTTCTAAAATTACCCTCAACACTCATAAGCTTATCATAATTTAGGCCCTTAGAATTGCTATCTTGTTCTCTTTCTAGCTTATCTTTAAAATGTAATCCCTCGACATATTCTTTTCCTGTTTCAGATACACAAACATCATTTCCAATAGTATAAATATTTTTAAATCCAAACTCACAAATAACAGCTAATGCATGATGACCTACTGTTCTTTGAGCTCTACCAAAAGTAATAATAGGGTTTAGTAGCTTAGAAACATTTGGATCTACTAAGTCTGCTATAAAAAATTGTATTTTTTCTAAATAGTCTTTTGGTAAATCTATAAATTCATCTATCTTTCTTTTTTTACCATCCATCGCAAAACAAATATCTGGGACTATGTCATTTTTATATAGCTTATAAAGAGCAGAGCCTACTGTAATAAGTAAAAACTTTTTACTAGCTTTTTTTAAAAACTCTATATTAGCCTCAAGGGATGGTCCACTCATTATAAGCATTATTGGAATATCTTTATTAACTGTTGTTCTAAAAAAATCTAATGTGGGATAATTAAATAAATTATGGTATTTATTTTCATCTTTTGATAAAAAATGCTCAAAAGAAAGCTCATAAATATTTGTAGTCATAAACCTTTTAGTAATAGGAGCTAGATATTGTCTATAGGTATGATTTAAAAAATTAAATTTAATAGAAAAATTATAAGAAGCAAAAGGAGATTCGAGCTGTCTATATCTATAATACATCTCGTCTTCATCTTCATTGCTAGAAAGAAATAATAATTGTCTTTTAGAAATATCTTCATAATCAATAAACATAGCAGATATTCTAAATAGCTCAATATCTGGCTCTATCACTAATAATGCTCTTAAAGTAGAAAATTCTTTACTCGCCATATCTATGTGAGATCCTATTCCTGCTCCTAAAAAAACAAGCTTGTGGGGATTTAATCTAACTCTAGTTTCTTTATTGTTATTATCTTTTATATATGAAATAATCTCATCATAATCATCTATGCTCACAGACATTTTATTTGTTGTATGTCCCTCTACTGTGGTTACAAAAAAATCTTTTGAGTCATTTGCTGTTTTTATAAACTCTCTTCCCTCAATTTTGGGGTCATCTTTATAAAAAAGCTTTCCTGTTTTTAAATGCTGGATATTAAAATATCCGCCATCTACGGTTTTATAATAAATGATTTTATAATTTTCTAACTGCTTTGGGGCTTCTTGTATTTTTTTATAAATATGAGGATGTTCTTTTTGAAAAAAAAGAATATTCTTATTATAAGTTGCATTTATTTTATATTCATATCCATCCATTATTAAAACTCTACATTAAGATTTATTCTCATAGAAGAAGAAATCGTTTTTGTATTTACATAAGTATTATAAGAAAGCTCTAAGCTAGAGGCTCTAGTAAAGAAAAGCCCAACCCCTAGTCCTAAAATTCCTTCTGTATAAAAAGCAGAATAACTATCTGTTCTTCCTCCATTAATAGGTATATATGTCTTAACAAGCTGTTTTGTTACTCCTAGTCCAATCTTTGAAGACATAAATAAACTTTTATTCGTTGGTAAGAAAAATCTATATTTTAAATACCCTGAAAACATATATTCATAAGAAGACTTAACTTCTGCTGTATGATTGTTTTGAATAAAAGTAGTAGATTTTTTAGTCTCTTTATCAAAATAATCAACTCCGATTAGAGTGTTTCTATTTATCTTATACCCACCATAAGCACCGTAAAGAAAAGAGCCTCCTATTTTTTTACCATTTACTATAAGCTCATTTTTACTACTAGCACCTAAAATGCCTAAAAATGCTCCTGAACCCTCTCTTGATATTTTATTATTTTGTATATTTACTTTTTGAAATTTCTTTCTTAAATCATTTGCTCTTTTTTGTTCTATTTTTCTCACATAAGCTAATCCTGATTTTTTCTTAACTCTTGGATCTCTTTCTTGAAAATTACCATTATTACCAAAAGGATTATTATTATATTTACTTGTAACCCGTCTTCTTTGTTGCTCTAAATAGCCTATATGCTCATTGTCATCATTACTTATAATATCTAAATCATCTTCTGGGATAATATCTAAAGCATTTTTAGCAAAATCAATTTTGCTTTTATCAAAATTAACAACATATACCGACCTTCCAAATCTTGATTCTATTTTAGAACCTATATTTTGTGCCACTGAAAGAGATGAATAAGGTCCGACTATTAGTCTATATAATCCTTTATCTAAAACAAACTTAGGGTTTAATCCTAAATTAGCAACTTGTTTGATAATCCTAGTAGGAACATTTCTTGTGTCATTAGCAGATAAAATTTCTACAGCATAAGCTTTTTGAGCTTGTCTATCATTATATGGATTATTATTTCTCGTATTTTGATTGCTATTTCTTGTGTTTTGATTATTTGCATTATATTTAATACTATTATTGTTTGGTTTGAATAGATTATTTTTTCTTTCATTTCTTAAGTCTTTTTGTTTTGTATCACTCATACCTACAGTAAAGCCATCAATTCCATATCTTTTTTGAAAAATATCTACTTGCCCTCTTGTATCAAATGGTCCTAAGGTAAGTTTAAAATAATCACCTTGTTCTAGTATTTTATAATTCACACCAAAGTCTATGTCTGTAGGGATATTTTCTTTTTCTTTATATGCTCCTACTTGTAGACCATATCCTCCAAATAAGAACTCTCCTATAAAAATAAATATTAATAATACTTTATTCATTTAACTACTCGGCAAGGTGCCACTAGTAGTGGCTGAAATTTCAAATATTTTAGATACAGAGTCACCGTCTTGATTAAAATAAATCTTAATAAAATTATTACCTATAGGTATTCTAGCCATATCATTATTAACTATTCCTTCAGTAGAAATACTTGAAACATTATTAGAATATCTAACCTTAGTTAATGTTGTAGTATATTTCATTATTTGATAATTTTGATATACTTGAACCTCTATACTAGCTCCTCCAGTTACAGGTATTCCTGTTCCTGAACTAACTTCTAGAGCTGTTTTTGTGCTTAATTGTGCTCCTATACCTTCTGTAATATTTACATTTGAGCCTGTATTACCTCCAGTGCTTGAACCTGTATTTGTTCCAGTGTTCCCTCCAGTATTTGAACCTGTATTTGTTCCAGTGTTCCCTCCAGTGTTTGTATTACCGCTTGTATTAGTATTATTATTACTATTATTATTACTATAGTCAACTGTGCCTTCAACATTAATATTGAAAGAATTCATATTAGCACCACATCCGACAAAAAATAAAACGAAAATTAAACCTATAATATACACTAATTGCCCTCAAATTTAAAATTAATTTTATTTAAAGCAATTATAATTCCAAAAATTAATTTAATATTAAAAAGATATTAAGAATACCTTAATTAAATATTTTTAATATATTTCTCTTGTTCTTCTTTTTTTATATTATTAACCGTAGGCACTTCTAAAACTTCAATATTAATTTCTTTATCTAAAAAAACCATCTTTATTTTATCTTTTATTTTAATCTTATATGCTTTCTTTGCAGGGTTTCCATTAATAAAAATAGTTTTATTCTCTAGCATATCTATTGCTATATTTCTACTTTTTGTTAAATTACATACATTTAAAAACTTATCTACTCTCATTTTATTTCCTTATTTTAGTTGTTTGTATATTTTCATTATTAATATATCCCATATAATTTTCATTGCTTTTATTAAATAGTATAGATGAATAACCTCCATAATAACTTTTCTCTTTTTCAATATCTTGAATAAAATTTATTTTGTCATCTATTTTGAATACCTTAAAACCTCTAAAGTTTTTATCATAATAATCAATAGATAACATCTTGCTACTATCAGAATAAACAAATGCCTTACTTTCATATGTAGCACTTGAATAAGAGCTTCTATCACCTAAAATTAGCTTATTTTGAAGATAAGGATTAGAAAGATTAGAAATATTAAAAAGTTGTAGTTGCAAACCTGTGGTTCTTCCTTCTTCATCTGCATCTTTTCCTATAGATAATAAATGGTCTTTATCTATATAGTGAAAATAAGTAGAAAACCCTGGTATTTCTAGCTCTGATACTCTTTTAGGATTATATGGATCTAATAAATCCAATATGTATAAAGGGTCTTTTTGTTTAAATGTAACCACAAATGCTTTATCTCCAAAAAATCTAACTGCCTTTACAGTTTCTCCTTTTTTTCCTAAGTTTTCTATTGAAGATATTACTTCATTGTTTTTTATAATAAATAATGTATTGTTTGTATCATTTCTCCAAGAGCTTCCTTGTGTGGTAACCACTCTTAGGATATTATTATTTTCACTTAAGGAAAACTTATTATTAATTCTTCCTTTTATATTAACCTCTCCATCAAATAATATCCCATCTTTTAATGAAAAAGAATATATTTTAGAACCCATCCTATAATCAAAATAACTTCTAAAAAAATTATTAGAAGATATTAAATATATATAATCTGATGAAGCATAAAAATTATGGACATTTCCATCAATGCTTGTGCTGTTTTTAAAGTTGTTTGTTTCTAAATCAATAGAAAATACACTTAATATATTTAAATTATTTGTTTTAATTGGGTTTATATAGAAATTATCATATTTAACAATATCTTGTTCGTTATTACCGCTTTTTATCTTTGGCAATATAGACTTTGAGAGAATTTCATATTTATTATAATTTATTTTAAAACAAATTCTTCTATAAATTTCTATATTATTACACTCATCTTCACTTTTTTCATATTTCACTTTATAATTAGGATAAAATGAATTAATAATATACAAATTATTATTACTTATTCTGCTTGTAAAAATACTTCCATCAACTTCATATTGTTTAATTTTTAAAAAACCTGAATTAGATATATCAAATATATCTATATATACTTTACTCTCCCTATAAATAGGTCTAATTATACTATAAGGGGCAATACTACCATAATTATTCATATTAGAAAATACTATTAACTTTTCTTTATATAAATACATCCCGTAAGAGCTTAGGTTTTTATCATTAAATTTAATTATTTGTTTTGTTGCTTTTTTATTTAATAAAATATCATCAAATGATGTTTTATATACATTTCCTTTTTGTATAAAAAATATTTCTTTATTATTATGCTTAATTACATCTATCTCATCTACATCTTTTTCTTGAGTATTTGTTGATGTAGCATTTATTTTATTATCGTCTAATGTGCCTGATGATGTAGGTGAAGACATTTTAGTGGTATTTTCTACTATAGGATAATTATATTCATAATCATATCTAAATTGTTTATTATTTATGATTATATTTTCTATGTATTTTTTTAGTTCTTCATTATTATTAAAATCTGCTTTTATTAATTTAATATCTTTTAGAGAAATATTAATATCTTCTTTGCTTTTTACCCAAAACCCATCATTTGGTTGTAGTTTTGTTATTTCTTTATTATATTTATTAAAAGACATCCATCCTTTGTCATTATAAGAATATATGCTTTTATTAATGATATATGGGCTTACATTCTTATTCATAGGAATAGACTTTAAATTCCATCCTTTTTTTAATGAAATATAGTTTTTAATATTATATTTTATTGCTGTATTTATTCTATTGAATTTTTTCTCAGAATATACCCATATCCCATCACCACTATCTATATCAGATTTTTCAACCCAATCTCCATTTTTATAAAATATAGCTTTTGTAATATATTTATGCTCTTTTATAATATTTTCTAAGTTTGTATTTTTATCTATTCCTATTAAATTCCAGCCTTTATTTATCATTTGTGGATATATTTTAGTCATAAAAATAAATGCAATTAATATAAATAATTTCATTTTACACCCTTTGTTTATGAGTTAATGCTATAGCAATAGCATCTGTAATATCTAATACTTTTATTTCTTCTTTTATATTAAATATATTTTTAATAATAAATGCTACTTGCTCTTTCGTGCTTTTACCATTACCTGTAACAGCTTTTTTAACTTGAAGTGCTGTATATTCAAAAATTATATCTTTATATTCTAAAACCATCATACAAATAGCACCTCTAAATTGAGCTAATTTTATAACAGTCTTAGGAGAATATGAATAAAATATATCTTCTATTGCTACTTCATCTATTTGATACTCATTAAAAAGTTGTTTAATTTCTTTGTTTATATGGATAAGCCCCCCATAAAGTGTATCTTGTTTATTTTCTATAAATCCTGCTACTAATATCTTTGTTTTGTTTTTATTAATATTTATTATGGCATATCCTATTTTTTTACTTCCTGGATCTATTCCTAAAATATTCATTTTTATACTCTATATTATTTATTTTTCACTATGTGAAATTATATTATTCACATTTTTCTTTTAATATTTTTTATTTCTAAAACATCCTTATTATAGCATTTTATAAAGATAATTTATTCTACTTTAAACATCTTTATATATAATTTCACATATAAAGAATTAAAAATGTGAATAGGTTATTAATGATAAATGCTGATATAATTTTAGAAGAATTTAAAAAAAACTCAAATAGTTTTGAATATAGTAAATGTATTAAAAAAATAACTTTTCAAGAAAAACTCTCTAATGAAAATAATTTTATATTTTCTGTTCCTAATATATTTATTTTAAAGTGGATTAATCATAGATATACATCTATATTAGGTGGTTTATCAAATGATTTAAAAGAAATTGAAATAGACTTTTTACTATTTAAAGATATAAAAGACAAATTAAATACTAAGTCAAAAGAAAAAACTCCTATAATTATAAAAGAAGAAAATCCTATAAATAAAAAAATATCAACTTTACTTCCATCTAATATTTTTGATAATTTTATAGTAGGAGCTTCTAATCAATTTGCTTATGTTACATCTTTAAGTTCTGCTCAAAAACCAGGTAAAGAGTTTAATCCATTAGTTATTTATGGAGGGGTGGGTTTAGGAAAAACTCATTTATTGCATGCTATTGGCAATCATTGTAGTTCTTTAGATGTTATTTGTGTTACTGCTGAAACTTTTACTAATGATTTTACTCATGCTTTAATTAATAAAAACCTATCTTCTTTTAAAAAGAAATATAGAAATTGTGATGTTTTATTAATAGATGATATTCAGTTTATAAGTGGTAAATTTGGCATTCAAGAAGAGTTTTTTCATACTTTTAATGAGCTTCATTCTAAATCTATTCAAATTGTTTTAACTTCTGATAAAAAACCTAATAATATAAAGGGCTTAGAAGATAGATTAAAAAGCAGATTTGAGATGGGAATCACGGCTAATATAAAACAGCCTGAATTAGAAACTAAAATAAATATAATAAAAAAGAAATGTGAGATAGATAATATAAATATATCTGATGAAATAACCATATATATAGCAACAAACCTTAATAGCAGTATAAGAGAAATTGAGGGTGTTTTAATGAAATTGAATGCTTATGCTAATATGATTAATCAAAATATAACTCTAGAATTTACTAAAAATATCTTAAAAGAGCATATCTCTCAATCTAATAATAAAATTTCAACTGAAGATATTATAAATGTTGTCTCTAAAAAATTAAATATAAAACCAAGTGAGATAAAATCAAAAAATAAATCGAAAAAAATAGCAGAAGCTAGAAGAATTACTATATTTTTAATTAGAGAATTTACTAAACAATCTACAATTTCTATAGCTAGTTTCTTCTTTATGAAAGATCATTCATCAGTTTCTCATGCTATAAGAAAAATTAAATCAGATATTAAAAATATAGAAGATTATCATAAAAAAATTGAAGATTTGAAAAGTATTATTCTTTTAGAAATTAAATAAGGGAACCCCTATATATAATTTGGTATAATTATGGTGAATTTAGACTAAAATGATGTGAATACATTTTATTAGTTTTAAATAGTAAAAATATTTGATTAGCTTCCTTAAAATAGTTGCTTATTATTTTTAAATAGAAATATTTTTATTTATTTTCACCTTTCACTTACTTACTATTATTATCATTTTTAAATTTAATAATATTAAAAAAGTTTATTCTAAAGAAAATAAAACACAAACATAAAGGAAATAGATGAAATTTATTATAAATAAAACAACCATAGAGACAATCTCAAATCAAACTCAAAACTTTTTAGAAAAAAAAGATTTATCTCAAATAACATCTCATATATTATTAGATATAAGAGATAATAAATTAATAGTAATGGCAACTGATTATGAAATAGGCATAAAATTAGAAACTAATAATGTCACAATAGAATCTATTGGTAAAGCTACAATTAATGGAAAAAAACTATTAGATATAATAAAAAACTTCAAAGATGAAGATATTAGTATTGAAAAAAATGAAGATGAAATAATAATAAAGCAAAATAGGATTAAATTTAAATTGCCTTCTATGATAGCTGAAGAATTTCCTATATTCCCTAATAAAGAAAATAAAAAAATATTAGAAATAAAAAACGATGATATTTCTGAAATATTTAAAATAGTAAATCAATCAATAGATAATAATAATATTAAATACGAGTTTAATGGAATGTTATTAAAAGTAGAAGAAAATAATATATCATTCTTATCAACAGATACTAAAAGATTAACAATTAGTAAAATTGTTCAAGAAAATAATAAAGAAATTTACAACATTATCATCCCTAAAAAAGCAGTCCTAGAAATTATTAGATTATTCTCTAAAGAAATTAATTTATTCTTTGATGATAAAACATTTATAATAGAAAAAAATAATGTCTTCTTTTATTCTAAACTAATAAACGGCTCTTATCCTGATGTAGATAAAATAATACCAAATGAATTTAATTATGAGTTAAATCTAATTAAAGAAGACATAATTAATTCTATAAATATAATTAGCACAGTCTCTGATAAAATAAAAATGGAATTTAAAAATAATTTAATAACATTTAGAAACTTAGAAAATCTAAATATAGAGGCAAAAACACAAATAGAAGTAGAAAATAACTTTGATATATCTCTACATTTAAATGGCAGGTATATATTAGATTTTTTACACACAATAAATGAAGATGTTTTTGATATAAAAATAAAAGATTCAGATTCTTCTATTTTATTAGAATCAAAAAATAATAAAGTAGTAATAATGACAATTAAAGAATATAATTAAAAAGGGATAAAAAATATGGAAGAAGATTACAAAGCTAATAATATAAAAGTATTAAAAGGGCTTGAGGCAGTAAGAAAAAGACCAGGAATGTATATAGGAGACACAGGAAGTAAGGGTCTTCATCATCTTATATATGAAGTAGTAGATAATTCCATTGACGAAGCAATGGCAGGTTATTGCAGTGAAATTAGTATTAATATTAAAAATAATGGCTATGTAATTATAAAAGACAATGGAAGAGGTATTCCTACAGAATTACACCCTACTGAAGGAATTTCTGCGGCGACTGTTGTTTTGACACAGCTTCATGCTGGAGGTAAATTTGATAATGACACATATAAAGTTTCTGGAGGTCTTCATGGGGTTGGTATATCTGTAGTTAATGCTCTGTCTAATCATTTGAAAATGACAATCCATAGAAATAAAGAAGTTTTTGAGCAAAATTTTGAAAAAGGTATCATTAAAGATGAACTAGTCAAAATAGGGGAAACTAAAATTACAGGAACTATTATTGAATTTATTCCTGATGATACTATTTTTGAAGAAACTATATTTGATTATGAAGTTTTAGAAAAAAAACTTAAAGAGATTGCTTATCTTAATTCTAATTTAAAAATACATTTTAGTGATGAAAGAATTGAAAAGTATGAAACATATCATTTTGAGGGTGGGATTAAGGATTTTGTAAAAGATATTACTCATAATAATAAATTAGTATCAAATATTATTTTTTATCATTTTAAAGATGAAAATGTGGAAGCAGAGATTTCTTTTGTTTATACTGATAAATATGATGATAGATTAAAAAGTTTTGTAAATAATATCAATACTAAATACGGCGGAACTCACGAAACTGGATTTAGAGCTTCTTTAACTAGAGTTTTTACTAAGTATATCAATGATAATAATTTAATTAAGAGTAAAACTCTCAAAATAGACGGTAATGATTTAAAAGAGGGAATAGTTGGTGTAATTAGCTTAAAAATGCCAGATCCTCAATTTGAGGGGCAAACTAAAGAGAAATTAGGTAATGCTTATATTAGACCAATAGTTCAAAAACAAGCAGGATTATTTTTAGCTAAATATTTAGAAGAAAATCCTGATGATGCTAAAAATATTTGTAATAAAATCATATTTGCTGCAAAACTTAGAGATGATGCTAGAAAAAATAGAATAAAAAAACAAGGTAAATTAAACTATGTAGGAACATTACCTGGAAAATTAGCTGATTGCCAAAGTAAGGACCCTAAAGATAGTGAATTATACATAGTGGAAGGGGACTCAGCAGGAGGTAGTGCAAAACAAGGAAGAGATAGAAAAACTCAAGCTATCTTACCTTTAAAAGGTAAGATATTAAATGTAGAAAAATCTCATCCTGAAAAAGTTTTATCTTCTGAAGAGGCTAGCAATATATTGATAGCTTTAGGATGTGGAACTACTGATGAATATAATGAAAGTAAATTAAGATATCATAAGATAATAATAATGACAGATGCTGATGTAGATGGAAGCCATATTCAGACATTATTACTTACTTTCTTTTATAAATATATGAGACCTATTATAGAAAAAGGGTATTTATATATAGCTCAACCACCTTTGTATAAATATAAAAAAGGAAAGATAGAGCAATATCTAAAAGATGATGAAGAATTAAATTCTTTTTTAATTAATTTAGGAATAGAAGAAGATGAAAAAGATAATTTAGATACTTTTATTAAGACATCTAAATATAAAACAGCCCTTAGTAGATTAGGAGGTATGTTTTCTTTAGAAAAACTACTGCAATATATAATAGAAGAAATAGATACAGAAAAAATGTATTCAGAAGAAGTGAATAAAAAGATTTTAGATTTTATGAAAGAGAATAATTATAATATTTTATCTTCAAATATAGAAGATGAAAAAATGGAATTTTATGTCCAGACTAATAATGGGATTGAAGATATTGTTATTAATGATTATTTGATTTATCATCCTTATTTTAAAAAAGCTAGAAATTTATTTAATGAACTAGATGGATTAATAGAAGATAATAATTATATAGAGAAATTAGATGAAATTATTAAGAAATCTAAAAAAGGCTCTTATATTCAAAGATATAAAGGTTTAGGAGAAATGAATCCTGAACAATTATGGGAAACTACGATGGAACCCGTAAATAGAATAATGCATAAAATAAATATAGATGAAGAAGATATAGCACAAGATACTATTACTTTATTTATGGGAGATGAAGTGGCTCCTAGAAAAGAATATATACTAAGACATTCAAAAGATGTAGAACAAATTGATTTTTAATTGGAGCTAAATAGTTAATGAAATATGGAGAAGAAAAAATATTTTCTTTTGATTATAAGAAAGATTTAGAAATTTGGGAAAATAAGGCTGATAATAATTATAAAATAAATATAGAACTTCCTGAATTTACTTGTTTATGTCCTCGTAGTGGCTATCCTGATTTTGCTAAGATAATAATAGAATATTATCCTAAAGATTGGGTTATTGAGCTAAAAGCAGTTAAATTATATATAAATTCTTTTAGAAATAGAAAAATTAGCCACGAAGAATCTATAAATGAAATTTACTCAGCTATAAAAGAAAAAATAAATCCTAACAAAATTAAAGTAATAGGAGACTTTTATCCTAGAGGAAATGTGCATACTATTATTACTGTTGATAGCGAGGAAAATAAGTAATGTCCGTGCAGTTTAATAAAAACTATATAAAAACAAAATACACTGGAATATATGAATCAAAAGAAAGTTTTGGAAATATTGGAAAAAAATTTATTGGTAAATTTCAATATCTAAAAAAACAATATATAAAAGATTTAGGATATTCTATTGAGGATAAGATGGATGTTTCTAAAGCTTATAAGAAATTAATTTTATTTAAAGAAGAGATAAAAGAAAAAGTAAAAAAAAGTAAAGTTGATAATAAAAAATATGTAAATATTAAAGAGAATATCTATCCTTATTATAATTTAATTAACGATAAGACTTTGGTTAAAAAAGCATTAAAAAAAATATACGAAAAAGAAAAAATACAGCCTTATCAAATAGAATTAATAAAAATGCAAAATTTTTTAGAAATATCTAAAAAGAAAGTAATAATTTTACTAGAAGGAAGAGATGCTTCTGGTAAAGGTGGTATAATTAGAAGATTTACAAGATATATGAATACAAGACATTATAGAGTTGTAGCATTAGGTAAACCAACTGAAACTCAATTATCTCAATGGTATTTTCAAAAATATGTTGAAAATTTTCCTTGTGGAGGAGAAGTAATTTTATTTGATAGGTCTTGGTATAATAGAGCTATGGTTGAGCCTGTGTTTGGTTTTTGTAATCCAAAACAATATAAAAGTTTTTTAGAAGATGTAAATATTTTTGAGCGAAGTTTAATGAAAGAAGGTATAGTTTTAATAAAAATATACCTTTCTGTATCAAAAGAAGTTCAGCTTGAAAGATTTAATCAAAGAGAATCTAATCCTTTAAAAAATTGGAAAATGTCAAAAATAGATTTACAAGCACAAAAGCTATGGGATCAATTCTCAGAAAAGAAAAGCACAATGCTTAAGCAAACAAGCACAAAGACGGAACCGTGGACTGTAATTAAATCTGATAATAAATCTATAGCTACTATGGAGATTATGAAAATTGTATTAAACTCCATAAAATATCCAGATAGAGATAGAAAATTAGATTTTGAATTAAATAAAAAGATTGTCTTTTCTTCTAATGAAGAGTTAAAAAATATGAAAAATGACAAATAGTAAATATACTTTAAATAAAATATAATATAATAGAAGCAATATCAAATAGGAATTATAAATAATGAAAGAAATTAATGCGATTATTGGAGATAGCTTTATTGAACCATCTTTAATTCTTATAGAGTCTGGTGAGTTCATGATGGGAACTAAAGATGATGAGAAAGTTGGTTATGATGTAGAAAAACCAGCTCATATGGTTCAAATTAAAAAAGATTTTTATATGGCAAAATATTTAGTAACTTTTAGTGAATATGATAAATTTTGCAAGGATACAAGTAGAGAATTAGTAGATGATAATGGTTGGGGAAGAGATTCTAGACCTGCAATGTCTATAAGCTGGAATGATGCTGTAGCTTATACAAAATGGCTTTCGGAAAAAACAGGATCTACTTATAGATTATCTACTGAAGAAGAATGGGAATATTCTTGTAGAGCAGGTTCTAATACTCCTTATGGCTTTGGAACCATCAAAACAGGTTTTATAGATAGAATTTTTAAAAAGAAATATGAAGAACTTGATGATTATGGGTGGTATATGCAAAATTCAGATGAACAAACTCATCCAGTAGGAACAAAAAAACCAAATGCTTGGGGTTTATGCGATATGGCTGGAAATTTATATGAATGGTGTGAAGATGATTTTGCTCCTTATGTAAGTGAAGATAGTCAATCTGATGATGGAATAGACGAGAGTATTTTTGGAGATTCTGAGGATAAACTAAAGGTATTAAGAGGTGGGTCTTGGTATGGAGTTGCACAATATCTTAGATCTAATAATAGATATTTTGCTAGTCCTATTTTTAAAGGGGATATTGTTGGTTTTAGGGTAGTTAAAGAAATATAAAGAGTATTATTTACTCTTTATATAATTTAATCTTCTATTCTGATAAGAATTATTTTTTTATCTACTATATCTAATTCTTCTATTTCTTTTATTGTTTTTCTTATATTTTTTTCTGTAGTTTTTTCTGTAGAAAGAAGTAATAATGCTTTATTATCTTTATCTTTTTTTTGAGATACACTTTCTATGGAGATTTTATTAATTCCAAAAACAGCAGAAATTTTAGCTAATATTCCAGATATATTTTCTACATTTAATCTTAAGTAATATTTACTCTCATTATCTTCTATTTTTTTAAGAGTATAATTTGTCTCTAATCCTTTTTGAAAACCAAGCATTGCAGATGAATTGCTATTTCTTGCAATATCTACTAAATTAGCTATTACAGCACTTGCTGTTGCATCTCCACCAGCTCCAGCTCCATAATATAAAGTTTCACCTACTTTATCTCCTATAACTGAAACAGCATTCATTACTCCATCTACATTTGAAAGCATAGTTTTATTTTTCATAAAAGCAGGATGAACTCTTATTTCTACTTCTTTTCCATCTAATTTAGCGATTGTAAGAAGTTTTATTTTATAGTCAAAATCTTTAGCAAAAGATATATCTTCTTGAGTTATATTTTCAATCCCTTCAATTAAAATATCTTCAGGTTTTATGTGTAAATCATAGGCTATACTAGCTAAAATAAGTATTTTATGTCCAGCATCAAAACCACCTACATCTAAAGTGGGGTCAGCTTCTGCATACCCTAAATCCATAGCTTCTTTTAAAACATCTTTATAGGATATATTTTCATTATACATTTTAGTTAATATATAATTACAAGTCCCATTCATAATACCTGTAATTTTCATTATATTATTAGCACTAAGACCATCTCTTAATGATGATATAATAGGAATGCCACCAGCTACACTAGCTTCATATCCAAAAGATAAATTATTAGCTATATCCTCTAATTCATCTCTGTGATATGCCAGCATTGCTTTATTAGCTGTAATTACAGATTTTCCTTTTAATAGGGAGTTTTTAACTATTTTATAAGGTAAATCAACACCACCTGTAAGCTCTATAACAATATCAATATTGTCATCATTAATAATGTCATCAATATTGTCACTAATAGGAATATTTAAGTTTCTATTTTTAGAAGTATCTCTCACAACTCCTCTAATGATTTCTATTTTTTTACCAGCCCTTGATTCAATGATTTCTTTATTATCATTAAGAATATTAACCACACTGCTACCTACAGTCCCTAAGCCTATTATTCCTATTTTAATCATTTAATTAGTCCTTATTTTTTTGTATTTTATTTTCTTTTTCTTTCACCTGGATTTAGTGTTTTTTTTCTTAGTCTTATACTTTTAGGAGTAATTTCTATAAGCTCATCTTCTTCTATCCATTCTAATGCATTTTCTATGCTCATAACTTTAGGAGGAGTTAATTTAATGGCATCATCAGTCCCAGATGACCTGACATTTGTTAATTGTTTACCTCTAATAACATTTACATCTAAATCATTTGTTTTAGCATGCTCTCCAATAATCATACCCTCATAAAGCTCTACACCAGGACCTACAAATAAAATACCTCTATCTTGTATCCCAAATAAAGAGTATCCAGTAGCAGAACCTTTTCCATTAGATATTAATGCTCCACCACTTCTCATTTTATCTTCTTTTACATAATCTCTATAATCTAAAAATGAAGAATTTAATATACCTTCTCCTTTAGTGTCTGTAAGAAAAGTAGTTCTATATCCTATTAGATTTTTAGTAGGTATTTCAAAAGTCAATCTTGTTATATCAGCTGAAAGATTAATCATAGAAGTCATATTAGCCTTTCTTTTACCTAGCTTTTCAATTACAGCTCCAGAAAATTCAGCAGGACAATCAGCTATCACTTCTTCATAAGGCTCTAATGTCTTCCCATCTTCTTCTTTTAAAACAACCTCAGGTCTTGAAATACTAAATTCAAAATCTTCTCTTCGTAAATTTTCAGCTAAAATACCTATTTGAAGCTCACCTTTGCCGTATACTTTAAATCTACCATCACCAATGATTTCTAATTCCATACCAACATTGGTTCGCATTTCATTCTCTAATCTATCTTTTAATTTACTTCCCGTAACATTTTTACCCTCTTTTCCAGCAAAAGGAGAATTATTTACAGAAAACATTACAGAAATAGTAGGATTTTCTAAAACTAATGCTTCAAGCATTTTACTATCTTTATTATCAGAAATAGTATCTCCAAGTTCTAAATTTTCAAATCCAGCAATAGCTACAATTTGACCAGCAGAACAATGATCTTGCTCTATTTTTTTAAGACCATTAAAACCAAATATTTTAGTAATTTTACCAGCTATTTGAGTTTTATCTTTAATTATAAAAGCATTTTTACCTTGTTCTATATAACCATTAAAAACTCTAGCAATACCAATTTTGCCTATATAATTATCATATTCTAAAGCAAAAACTTGCATTTGTAAATCTTTATCATTACTACCAGTAGGACAAGGAATATCTTTTAAAATAGTTGTGAAAATAGGCTCTAAGTCATCATTTTCTTCATTTAATGAAAATTTAGCCTTGCCTTCTCTAGCTATCGCATAAATAGTAGTAAAATCAAGTTGGTCATCATTCGCACCAGAGACATCAAGAAGGTCAAAAACTTCATCTATCACTTCTTCAGCCCTATGATTTTTTTTATCTATTTTATTAATAACTAATATAACTTTAACACCATATTTAACAGCCTTAGAAACAACAAACTTAGTCTGAGGCATAACCCCCTCAAAAGCATCAACGACTAGTATTACACCATCAATCATTTTTAATACTCGCTCAACCTCTCCACCAAAATCAGCATGACCTGGAGTATCTATAATATTAATTACATTATCCTTATAATTAATAGAAGTATTTTTAGAAGTAATAGTGATACCTCTTTCTTTTTCTATATCATTAGAATCCATAACTCTAACTTCAACAGCCTCATTTTCTCTAAATGTGCCTGATTGTTTCAATAAACCATCAATAAGTGTAGTTTTCCCGTGATCAACATGTGCTATTACAGCAATATTCCTAATATTCAATAAATTATCCTCTTAAAAAAATGTAAATGGAATTTTACCTTAATATCTTTAGTTCTTTAACCGATTACTAAACTAAATAAATCTTTTTTTAGGAAAATAAGAAATGAGAATACTTTTTTTATTATTGTTTTTTGTTTTTTTGCAATCAAATAACAGCGAAAACTGTATAGATTGTGATAAAAGCATAAAAAAAGAATACACAGGCACTGAATATAGACAGACAATCCTTTATGAATGTGCAAAAAATGTAAAAGTATATGTGCAAAAATACACCTGCGATGGATGTGGGTATTTTGAAGTATCTGTAAGAGATACTATGAATAAAACAAAAAGAGGGAGCTGTACACCATGATTAAGAGAATATTATTTTTATTATTAATTTTAAATTCATTTTTATTATCAAATGAGTTTAATCAAGGAAGAAGTGTGATACCTATTTCTAATGGGTATTCAAATGCGGGGTTATTAAATAATGTAGTTAAGTTTTTAGCAGATCAATTATCTAAAAATAAAGATTTTGCGAATATATCTAATTCAAAAGTAGCCATTACTTCTTTTGTGAGTGTTCAGGATTTAAAAGAAACAAATAAATTAGGAAATCTAATTTCAGAACATTTAATACATGATATGCAAATAAGAGGATTTAAAGTAGTTGATTATAAAACTATGCCAAGTATAGAAGTAGGAGCTAGAGGGGATTATATATTTTCAAGATCAATTGATGATTTAAAAAAAGATATAGCATTGAATTATATTCTAACAGGAACTTATTCTTATTATTCAGATGGAGTTACTTTAAATGCAAGAATAATAGATTTAAAAACAAATATAGTGGTCTCAACCGCTCAAGCATTTCTACCTAAAAGCTCTCTAAGATATATAATGGATAAATTCTCTCCTTATGATAGAGTAGCTTATAAGCCAGATTATGTTTTACCATCAGTAGAAAATCATATGGTAACTATAAAAGAAGCAAATTGGTAAAAAGAAGTCTTATATTATTTTTTATTTTAAATACATTAGTATTCTCATTTTCAAAAACAGATGCTAAAAAAGTATTAACTACTAAAATATGTATAGGGTGTAATTTAAAAGGGATTAATTTATCTTCCTTTAATTTATCAGGAGCAGATTTAAGAAATTCTAATCTCTCCTATGCAAATCTATCATCCACTAATTTAATAAATGCCAACTTAAGTGGCTCAAACTTATGGAGAGCAAACCTAAGCGGGACAAACCTTTATGGATGTAATTTAGTAGGTGCAAACCTCACAGATACAGATATGACAGGAACTAATTTAAGAGGTTCTCTTTACGATGATTTTTCTCTTCAGAACATTATAATTAGAAACTAATCAATTCTTTTAAAGATATCTAAAAACTCGTCTTCTATCTTCGATAATTTTCCATTTTTTATAAAAGCTAAAACGATATTCATATCAAATATCTTTTTTCCATCCTTGTAGATGGATTGATTTAATTTTATAGAAGCATTTTTAATTAAAGTAGTTTTTGTTTTTATTTCTATAATATCTCCTATAGTGCAAGAAGAAATATAATTAGCTTCTAATTTCTTTGCTACAAAATGAGAAGTTTCATTAAATGGATTTATATTTTGCTTAAAAAAAATATCACTTCTAGCTCTTTCACAGTATTTTAGATAATTGCTATGATAAACTATACCACCTATATCAGTATCTTCATAATATATTCTAATTTTAATATTAAGCTCCTTTTTATTGTGTCGATTTAAAAAATAAAAAGGTCATTATTATGGAAGATAAAAAAAAACCAATAACCTTTGGGGATAAAGAATATTTTAAAAGCAATAGATTTATAAACTACTTCACATTAATTAATTTATTTGCATTATTCTCTATTTATTTAATAGAGCAAATATTAGACCCAAAAGGAGAATCTTTTATTCAGATAGCACTTACAATAACAGGAATATATGTAGTTTCATTTGCTTTTAGGGTAAAGGAAACTTTGATGTTTTAAAATAAAAATAAAAGCAATAAAGGCAAAAAAAGCCTCATATAGAAATAAATTTTCTCCATATAAATAACCAGCGATAATAGAGCCTAAAAAAGCACCTATCCCATAACCTATACCTCCTAAAAACTGCTGAGATAAAGCATTTTTCTTATATATATTAAATAAATGTATAGCAATAGATGAATGAAATAATGCAAAAGAAAATGCATGTAGTGATTGAGAGAAATACATAATGCTGAGGTTATCAGGAAAGAAATGAATTAATAGCCACCTTATTATAGTGGCAAAAATAGATATTTTAATAAAAAATATTAAATTCTTTTTAGACAGTATTTGCTTTTGAAAAATAAAAATAAGCACCTCACATAAGACACCAAAAGAAAATAATAAAGTAATAGTATTTAAACTAAAACCATGCTCTAATTCATAGATAGTATAGAAATTATAAAACCCCCCAAAGCTTAATTGCATAAAAAATAATGCTAACCAAATATAAGTAAAATCACTAAGACTAAAAGGCTTTTCTAATATATTTTCATTTTTTGAATTATCATTTATGAAAAATATGAAAAACATAATTAATGTATTTAATCCAATCATAAAATATAATGTATTTATATAATCTTGAATATAAGGAATAAGTAATGTGGTTATTATGAATCCTATAGAACCAAATAATCTTGAATGACCATATTTTTCTTTACCAAAGAGATGGATTGCTATATTTTCCACAAAAGGTAATAAAAGAGAGAAACTAAGACCTACGATAAAAAAGAATAATAAAGATAAATAATAATTTTTTATATATAAAACAAATAAAATTGATGATATTAAAAATATGATAGAAGAAAATCTAATAATATTTTGAGTTATTTTAAAGTATTTTTGATTAATAAAAGGCATTATAAACCTACTAATAGGAGCCATTGAGAGGATAATACTTATTTCTAAAAATGAATAATCAAGATCAGATAATTCTTTAGGAAGAAAAACTATTAAAACAGCAACAGAAGCAAAACAAAAAAAATAAAAAGAAGATATCATAAACATTTGGTATTTTATCAAAATATAAGCAGTTTCTTATGGAAAAAAAGGTAAAATCAAGGATTATATTTATTTAAAAAAAGGTTTAAATCATATGGCAAATCATAAGTCAGCATTAAAAAGAATTCGTCAAACAAAAACGAAGATGAGTAGAAATAGATTTTACAAAACAAGAATTAAAAATCTAGTTAGAAAATTTACAGAAGCAATTGAAGAAAAAAATGAAGAAGTTTCAAATACAGCTTTAAAAGACATAAATAAAAACTTCCATAAATTCGTATCTAAGGGTATTTTAAAGAAAAATACAGCATCAAGAAAAGTATCTAATTATCACTCTCAACTACATAAAACTTTCTCTAAATAATTTATGCTTATAGAAAAACTTCGCTCTTTTATAGAGAGATATCAAGAAATTGATAGGCTCTTAATGAGCGAAGAAATTTTAAGCGATATTAAACAAATAACAGAGCTTTCAAAAGAAAAAAACAAAATAGAACCAATAGTTCTAAAAGCAAAAGAATATATTCAAACTTGTGAATCTATAGAAGAAAATAAATCATATCTAAGTGATGAAGAAATGGCAGATATAGCCAAAGAAGAAATCAAAATTTTAGAAACTAATAAGCCAATTTTAGAAGATGAAATGCAGATTTTATTACTCCCTAAAGATGAAAATGACGGAAGAAATATATTTCTAGAAATAAGAGCAGGAGCTGGAGGAGATGAAGCTTCTATTTTTGCTGGTGATTTGTATAATATGTATATAAGATTTATAGATTTAAATAAATGGAAAGTAGAATTAATAAGTTCTAGTGAAGGCACGAACGGAGGATATAAAGAAATTATTATCCTAATAAAAGGCGATGAAGCATATGCAAAATTAAAATATGAATCAGGAGTGCATAGAGTTCAAAGAGTCCCAGAAACAGAATCACAAGGAAGAGTCCATACATCAGCCGTATCAATAGCGATAATTCTAGAAGTAGATGATATAGACATAGATATAAAACAAAATGAGCTTAAAATAGATGTAATGCGATCAAGTGGA
>JAJVLF010000240.1 GCA_029255845.1 Campylobacterota bacterium
CCTTTAACATCCCCCATATCATCAACAGCATCAGGAACATAAAGAATTTTATCCTCAATATGAGGCTTAAAATCTGCATAATCAGCACCAGTAGGGCGAATAAAAAAATCTCTTCCCCATAATGCTCTTAAATAAAAGTTTAATTTTCTTTGCACTTTAACAAATAAAACACCTCTTCGCTCTTTTTCTAGCATAGCACGAGAATCAGTAGACTCTAAAGCAAAATAAGAAGTTAAATTATTATAATCTCTTCTATATGCCTTAGCTCCAAAATTAGCCCATCTACGAAGACCACTTAATGTAAGTTTTGACAACAAAACATCAATATGAGTAAACATAGGTCGCAAACCTCTTGCTGCTGTAGAAGCTAATTGATGGATTAAAGTTAAATACCCTCTAACTAATTCAGCATCACCTAAATTCCTAGAAACCGCAGGAAGACTTGATAACAACAAAGAAATAACATCGCCAGAAGTCATAGAAGAAAGCTTCATAGCAGCAGTAATACAATCAGAAATAACATCCTCTCCACATTCCTTAACAACTTGAGGCATAATCTCCAAATATGTAATAACCAAATCCGAACCACGACCAAGACCAAATAAAGTCTTAGCCCCATCTAAATAAGTTTTTAACCCAGTAGGAGATATAGTTCGTGAAGCATCATGAAAAATAGCCTCTAAAGTATGATTTATTTCAGGAGCGGTATCTTCAAAGAAATCTTCGTAATCTTTTAGTATTATTGTTGACATAGTTTCTCCTAGTTTTATTTTATATTCGACATAAGTGGAAATCTTTCAGGGTATTCTATCATTTCTAAGCTCAAATCCACATCAAGATTTTCCCAATATAAATGTCCTTGCTCATTACCTTTAACTTTTATAATATCATTTATTGTTTTATTTTTAAACCATGGAAAGTCTTCATAAGATAAAAATAACTCTTTTTCATTTGTCAATACCCATAATCCATGATTTGATATATTAGTTACTTCTATTTCCAAAATGCTCCTCCCATGCTTTTATAAAAATGTCATAATGTTCTTCAATTATTTTCTCAATTTCTTTTAGTTCTTTTCTTGATAATTTATAATTTTTAGCTAATTCAATTTGTGGCTCAAGCCAAAACTTAGCTTCACCTTTTTGACATTGTATATGAATATGCTGTCTTAATTCTTCTCTTGAGAAAAAGAAGAAACGATAACCTTTAATTCTTAATATTGTTGGCATATTTTTTAGCCTTTAAAATTATTTGAAACTCCTAAAATACTATAAAAATTCACATGTAGTCCCACCTTTGTATAAGTCCCAGGATAATTTTTCGAGGAAAAAAAGCTGTGCTTATACATTGTCAAATACGGTAATAGTGCAATGCCCTCTGTATTTTTAAAATATTTGACTGACATGTTGAAAACACTTTCATGATTGCAACTATCACTACAAGGGGAGGTTTGGGCCCATAAAACGAGTTTAACTCCACCATTTTCTATTGAAGTGCCTGTACCAAGCCACGTGAATGAATGGTTATGCATATGTGCTAGGAATACAT
>JAJVLF010000241.1 GCA_029255845.1 Campylobacterota bacterium
AAAAAAAACAAAAGATATTTACTTCTTTTTACATGAAAGAATGCTACTAGAAACTAATTTAATAAAAGATTTTTATATTAATAAAAATAAATCAAAGAAAAATCAAAGAAAATATTTTTCTGAAACTATACTATCAGTAGATAATATTAAAAAGAACATACAAACAAAAAGCTTTTTATTAAAGCAAAGAAATAAAACCATAATAGTAAAAGCTAGCAATCAACAAATAAAATTTAATAGATTATTTGTTGTAAGAAAAAACAACACAATGGCAATACTCCAAGGAGATACAAAGTCTAGTTTTTATACAATCATATATAAAGAGAAATATTTAATAATACTACATAAAGATTTAATAGAATCTTTTTTTATTCAGGCTTTCATATTCAATAATTTAGATAAAAACCTATTCAAGTTTATAAAACAAACACCCACTTCTAAAATAATTAAATTAGTTTTATAGCACCTATTTCTAACTTAAATTTTTATTATTTGACTCTATTTGCCATTTTTTTAGTATTAAAAGTTGGGAGTTTATGAGAGCAGAATAATAGTTTAGTTTGCTTTAAGGGTAATTTAGATAAAATGTATTTTGATAATAAGAGTTATATTTTTAATATATAGTGGGATATAGCACCAAATTAAGGACATTATTATGCCAGAAGTTTCAAGATTTCTAGGAATTATTATTACATTTAATTATGATGATCATAATCCGCCACATTTTCATGCTAGGTATGGAGAATATCAAGGTTTATTTTTAATAAAAGAGCTTCGTATGAGTGAAGGAAATTTACCTAAAAAAGTGAAAAATATTATTATGGAGTGGGCTGACGAACATAGAGAAGAGCTTATGGAGGACTGGAATCTAGCAAGAGATGAAAAGCCATTATTGAAAATTAAGCCATTAGTATAGAAAAATGATAGTAACTATAACCAAGGCTAAATATATAAATAATTTTATTATCCATTTACATATTAATATTTTAAAAGAAACATCAAGCACTAATTTGGATAAGAAAGTTGATTTAGAAAAATATATAAAAAATAAAAGAGATGATAGTATTTTTGCCCCACTTAAAGATGTTGATTTTTTTAAAAGTTTTGTTTTAAACTCTAATACTATTGAATGGAGTAATGGTGCAGATATAGCACCTGAGAGATTTTTAGAGATGTGATATAATATAAATATAAAATTACCCTAAGGACTAAGTTGAAACTAAAAATCATATCCACATTATACATATTATTTTTCATATTAAGCTGTGATAGCACCCCTATCGGCTCTAATAATAACACAAGTGATAATCCATCATTATGCCAAAACCCACAGCCACAAAATGGGATTAAAAGAGGTAATTTAATAAACTATAAAATACTTGAAGAATCATCAGCAAATATAACTTATTCTATGGTGTATTATTCAAAAAATCATAATAATGACTTTGTAAAGGTTAGTGGTTATGCCTCTGTGCCTAATTCTGATGAAGCGATGAATATTTTGCAATTTAATAG
>JAJVLF010000242.1 GCA_029255845.1 Campylobacterota bacterium
ATATTATAATACTTTTAGCATCAAAGCTTTTTTCTACTTCTATAAGTAGCTTTTTAGTTTTTTTATTTTTAATGATTTTTATTTTAGAGCTGTCTTCAGAATAAGAAAAAACAATAGAAGATATTATACTGCTATCAATATTATAAATTTTATTTTTTATATTTAAACTAGAAGGTATTTTAATAATTACATCATCATCAATAATACTTTTAGATATTTTACCCATAAATGGCTTATCAAGTTCTAAAGATAAAGTTATTTTATTAAAACTTTTTATAGTTTTATAAGAAGTAATAGCAGGATAAATATAAGATATTAATAAAGTAAAAATAAAAATATTTCTTATCATTAGACTATTTATTCCTTTAGTTAATAGGGAATGATATTATATCGAACTATCATAATTACTAACAATACTTTTAGAATCTAATATTTCATTCACACGAATAGCAAGGTTTTTTTCATATACCATGACATCCCCTTTACCAAACATTCTATCATTAATATGTAAAGCTACACTTTCTCCAGCTGCTTTATGTAAATCTATAATATAATCTTTTTGTATCTTAATAAATTCAAATAAAGGCATAACAGTCTCTCCTAAATAGGCATGAACTGTCACATTCATATCAAGTATGCTATCATAATTTAAAGATGTCTGCTTTACACTATCTTCTAATTTCTTTAAGGTTTCTTTTAAGTTTTCAGTATCTACATCTGCCATAATTTATCCTTTTTTAATAAGCTATCATTATATGATTAGCATTAGCCTTAAAATATTTTTTGACCTTAAAGCTATCATAGTCTATCTCTTCAATAAGTTCTGGAATACCTACTGTCGCATTCATAGAGGCATCAGAGATAAGAACTTTCACTTTGCCCACAATCATATTAGACACTTCTTTTAATAAATCTTTTAGCTCATCATCATCAGAATAATCATCTTGGGTTCCGAAAAAAATGGTCGCTATTTCATCTAGAGTATTTTTAGATAAGCCAATATGAATTAAAACCTCACCTTCATCATCTGTAAGCTTAACAGCACTAACAAAAAGCTTTTTATCATTAAGTGGCTTAGCTAAAGCATTTATTTTTATATTAAATGTAACATCAAAAATATCATATAAAGATTGGAATATATAATGTTTGATATAATTTTTCATTACTTAATTCCTTTAACTTCCTAATTGAGACCACTGCATAATAGAAAATATCTCATATTATCTAAAATATTTCTATTGTGCAGTGGTCTCTAATTGTATTTGCTCTTTAATTTGTCTCATTAAACCTAAATCGACTTTTTTTATTAAAATATCTTTACTAATATCTTCATATATTCTACCATCAGGATAAGATATATTCCCTGCTCTAATTTCGTTTGCACTATTTGAAGCTAAAACAAAACATTGATTAGAGATAGCTAAGG
>JAJVLF010000243.1 GCA_029255845.1 Campylobacterota bacterium
AAAACCTCCCTTAGGAGAAGGTTTTGTTGCCCACTATGATAGTGTATTTGCTTGGGAAGATAATAATGGCAATAAAAAAAGAGGATGGTATGAATACTGCGAAGATTTCTATAATGTATTAATAGCGATTGATGAATGCAATAGCGAAAATGGGGCTATAGAGATAGCCAATAAAGATGAAAAAGATTTAAGCTATGATGAAATTTTTAAAAGAACCCACCAAGATGCATCAGGCGGACTTACTAGTGAAATAGAAAACTCAATAAATTTTGATCTTATAAATTTAAAGCCTGGAGATATAGTCATATTTAGCGATAAATGTCCTCATAGAAGTAAAAAAAATTATAGTTTAACGAACAGTAGAAGAATCTTATATTTTACTTATAATAAACAAAGTGATGGCGATCATTATGCTAAATATTTTTACGATAAAGATACTAGTAAAGAAAGTGCAAATATTAGTAAGGGATTCTCTAATAAAGAAGTAACATAATTAAAAGAACCTCTAAAATACAATAGAGGTTCTTCAAAAAATAAATCATAATAAAGAGTTTAAAATGCCATTAGTTCATGTTAAAAAAAGTATAAGTCACATATTCCTTGTTTGCTCCATTGCTTAATGCTTGTTAGTTGGTTTATTGTGTCATAGTAGTTAAAATTTCTATTTTGTTTAATTAAGCTCTTTTTTACTCTCTTGTATGAAAAGTTGTTTTTTTTAAGAATCTTTTTAATGTTTCAGTGGATATGCTTTTACATTTAGTTGTGTTATTATTATTATTGTTGTTGTTGTTAAATTCATTTTTAAATTCTGTATTAATGATAGCACATGCCTCTTTTAAGCTATTGTTTTTCATATGTGCTAGTATTTTTCTGGAATCTTTTTTTATATCTAGTATAGGTTTTCTTCCTTTACCTTTCAAATCTTTTAAGTTTTCTATTTGTTCATTTTTAAATCTCTTAAACCATCTATGGATAGTTCTTCTTGATTTATTAAATATTTTAGCTATTTCTTTCATGCTTACACCCTCATTACTTAAAAGGATAGCTTTTGCTCTATCTCTTGTTCTATAAGAAGAGTCTTGTTTTACTATTATTTCAAGTTTTTGTTTTGTTTGCTCTGTTATTGTTAAATGTTTCATTTTTTTATTTTAACATTTTTTTTTACATAACATTTAATCTCTAATATTATCATTTTCAAGATTTAAAAAGATAAGCCAAGCTGAGACCACTATGAAATTAAAGATACAGTTTAGCTAGTTCAGATTAGCGATATTTTTAAAACATGCCAGGAGTTACTAACGCAAATTTACTATCAAAAGCTCGTTGAGTGTTTTGCGATTACTTGTGTATTATTTTTCATAATTGGAATGCGTGATTAGTGACCAATTTTGACCTCGGATCAAAA
>JAJVLF010000244.1 GCA_029255845.1 Campylobacterota bacterium
ATTAGCTGATTTGATTAAAAAAGCAGAACCAAACTCAAAAGCAAAATATGTCCAATTTGAAACAAAAATGGATACAGAAATGTTTCCAGATCAAGGTAAAATGAGATTTCTTGCAAATCTCCCTCACCCATATACTGAGGCTTTAAGACTAGATGAAGCATATAATGAGCTTACTTTTATGGCGGTAGGAATGTATGGGAAAGAAATCCCTAAGCAAAATGGGGCTCCTATTAGGCTGGTAGTTCCGTGGAAATATGGATTTAAAAGCATTAAGTCTATTAGTAAAATAACCTTAACAGATAAAGAGCCAGTAAATACCTGGCAAGCATTAGCTCCTAATGAATACGGCTTTTATGCAAACGTAAATCCTAAAGTAGATCACCCTAGATGGTCTCAAGCAAAAGAAAGATTATTAGGAGAGTTTTTTAAGAAAAAAACAATAGCTTATAATGGATATGGCGATGAAGTAGCTCATTTATATAAAAATTTAGATTTAGTAAAAAATTTCTAATGCTAAATAAAAAAACTCTATTTGTTATTTTAACTTTGCCTTTAGTATATATAATCTATTCTTTTTTAAATGACGATGTGGTGGATATAACGGACTTTTTATATGAGATTACAGGAAATACAGCAATCTTTATGTTGTTTGCTACTACACTTGCTTCTGTCGTTAAAAAAGTAAAATTTAGAAAAATGCTAGGTTTATTTACTTTTTTTTATGCTTTTTTGCATTTTTTGGTATTCGCATTTTTAGATTTTCAATTTGATATAGAAGAAATTTTAAAAGAAACTACAGATAAACCATTTATATATTTAGGCTCTATATCTTTGATTATGTTAACCATATTAGCTATTACTTCTTTTAAAAGTTTATTTAAAAGGTTTAGCAAAATACATAAATTAATATATGTGGTGATATTTTTAACTTTCACTCATTCCATTATGAGTGAAAAAACAATATCTTTAGAAGATTTACCTTTTATATTATTTTTTATAATTTTAGTTAGCTTGAAAATTAGACAATATAAAAAAATAACACGATGAAGGCACTTTGAGGAATTTATTCTTGTTTGAGTGTGTTATTGGAAAAACTATCTATAGCATAACCAATATTTTCTCCTCTTAAAAGAGTGTTCATAAATGGCTTATAGTCCCATGCATCCATATTTGCCCTAACTTTTTGACCCTTGGTATTTTCATATAATACGACTAGACGCTCATTTCGAGATATCACTAGTTTCCCAAGAGATATGCTATAAGCTAAGTCTATAATATAGCTTGGTATTTTATTTTTTATATTATAGGTATCCTCTAGTGCAGACTCCATATCTTGCTTACTACCAATAGAGCTTTTGCTACATGTTTGTAAAAATTTATCATGAGGATT
>JAJVLF010000245.1 GCA_029255845.1 Campylobacterota bacterium
CCATTTTTTGAAAAACAAAAAGAGTTATCCAAATTAAGAAAAGATATAAAAAGTGGTAATATGGAAATGCTATCGCAAAAGCAATACAACAAAGAAATAAAGTCTTTTTTTAATAATTTTAAAAATATATCTAAATTAGATGTATTTCACAAGTTAAGAAGTAGTTCAAATAATAAAACAAAACTAACATTAGGAATATCTACTAATGGTTTTGTTGGTTCATAAGAAATATAGGCAGATTAAAATTTTTAAAAAGAGTAAGGTAAAGCAATGACAAACCTAACTAATCTTCTAAAAGCTAACAAATTAATAGATTTTGTTGGACAAAAACACATAATAGGAGAGAATAAGCCCCTCTATAAACTTATACTTAAAAAAGAAATTCCTCATCTATTTTTTCATGGTAAACCTGGCACAGGTAAAACAACATTAGCAAAAGTTATTGCTAAAGAGCTTGATACAGACTTTTACAACTTTAGTGCAACTAAATTAAAGGTTGATGATTTAAGAAAAGTGTTTAATAGATATGAAAATTCTCTTATAAAGCCTTTAGTATTTATTGATGAGATTCATAGGCTAAGCAAAACTCAACAAGAAGTATTATTGCCTATTATGGAAAACTATAGAGTAATAATAATCGGAGCTAGCACAGAAAGCCCATATCATACACTAACTTCAGCTATTCGCTCTCGTGGATTTTTATATGAATTTTTGCCACACACAAAAGAAGACATTAGTGCTATTTTAGACAAAGCAATCAAGCTTTTAGAAAATATCACTTTTGAAAAAGGGACTAAAGAATACCTATTAAATAGTAGTGTAGGAGATGGGAGAGCCTTACTTAACCTTTTGGATTTTGCTTACAAGGTTGACACAACAATTACACTAGAGAACCTAAAAAACCTTAGACAACAAAATATAAAAGATGGAGTAAGCTCTGCTGATAGCCATTATGATTTAGCTAGTGCTATGATAAAGTCAATTAGAGGTAGCGATATAGATGCCTCACTTTATTATCTAGCAAGACTTATTGATGGTGGTGAGGATATAAAATTTATAACAAGACGACTTATGATAAGTGCTAGTGAGGATATAGGAAATGCAAACCCACATGCACTTAATCTTGCTGTGAACACTACAATAGCTAGTGAAAAAATTGGTTATCCTGAAGCTAGAATAATATTAGCTCAATGTGTAGTATATTTATGTAGTTCCCCAAAATCAAATAGTAGCTATATGGCAATAAGTAAAGCACTACAAGACATAAATAATGGCAAAATATTGCCTATCCCAGAAAATATGAAAGATAAATCAGTTGGATACAAATACCCACATAATTTTGGTGGATGGTGCGAACAAAAATATTTAGAAGAGCCATTAAGTTTTTAT
>JAJVLF010000246.1 GCA_029255845.1 Campylobacterota bacterium
GCAAATATATTTAAAAAAATAATGATCAAATAATCCCTAAAATCAGCTTCAGATTTGCGATGTTTTCCTTGCATGTACTGTAAAAAATCAATTGCTTCAGCACGGGTTAAGCTAGTCGTATTACTTTTCTTTTCCGTTTTATGAGGTTGAAACTGTTTAATGGGATTTTTAGGGTAGTTGTAAACATGAATCAGATAGTTAAAAAAAGAGGATAAAGCATAAGCTTTACGGTTTACAGTACTGGGGTTTTTTACCTTATCTGTAAATGGGTCTTTTTTCTCTTGGGAACGAATAAAGCTCATAACATGATCAACCATAAGAGAAAATTGAACTTGTGCCAACTCATTCAGAAAAATAAGCTCCATACGGTTGAAAAAACTAAGTAGATCATTACGGTAACTTCTAACTGTTTGACTACTATTTTTAGTCAACAAAAAATCCTCAATCACATCAGCGATTAAGATTTCTGTTTGTAAATTGATTTCATTTTTAGGAATCAAAAAATTAGACATAATATAATATTGTTAGTGATTTTCACTTATGGCTTTAAACCTGTTTATTTTGCAAGATTCCCTAAATATTGGTGCAAAATAGAGCTAATAAGGGTTTGATAAGGCATACCTTGTTTAATAGCTTCTGTTTTAATACCTTCAATATCTGCTTCTAATAGTCTTAAATTAACAGGTTTTCTTTTGTTCAGTTTATTTTTAACAGATAAAGTAACTTGTTCTATTTCTGCATCAAGGTTAGGTACACTTTTAAGTGTATTGCCTTCAATCGCATCTAGTATTTCAAGCTCTTCTGTTGAATAAGTTAAAGTGTCCATAATATTTTAAGGGTTAGTTTGGTTAGTAGTTATTATTCAGCTTACGACTAGGAATAATACTTTTTAAAAAAATCTTCTCATCATCTTCTACAAAAGGTACATAGTGGATATAGTCTTTTATCCTGATAACAAATATTTTTTGATGTGCATATTTTTCTTGATTAGGGTGAGGCAAAATATCTAATAGTCGCTTATCATTAATCGCATTTTCAACATCCTCAAAGCAAATCCCTCTACCTTGTTTCAATAATGTATTTTTTTCGTGACTCCACTCAATTTTTTTTGTTTTCACTGTTTAGTAGAAGTAATAAAATTATTTTATAGTTAAAAGTCTATACAGAATACATACAAAGTCAACTTTTTATTTTTACAATGAAAAACACCCTATTTTACTGATGATAATATGAATTATCATCAGTAAAATAGGGTAGAAAAATTACCATAGATTTTATCCTCATTGAATTAATTTTATTCAAAGGTATCTTTTTTATACAATTGACTTTTTATGAA
>JAJVLF010000247.1 GCA_029255845.1 Campylobacterota bacterium
ATCTTTAAAAAACCCTTCAATATTTTCATAGCTTAACGCTTCTTCAATTACAATTTTTTCTATTCAACTATCTGTGTCAAGTTTGTGCTTGTTAATTTTTATTATAAGTTCTGAATTTTTCATTTTTCTATAGTTAATTAATATTTTTAATTTGATTTTAGGTTTTTTTAAGTAAAATACAGACAACTCCTTTAGGAGTTATCTGTATTAAAAGGTAGATCTGAAAACTTGCTAGGTTTAAAGAATATATCTTTTTCTATACGGTTGATTGGTCAGATTTTGATACTTTCCAGTTCATCTAAACTGACTGATCACCATTCATCTTCATAAAACCCAGTAACAAAACCAAAAGCAATTCTATTCTCTGAGTCATACTCTGATAACCACCATGTTATTGAACTAAAACAATCAAATAATTTAACAGAAATAATAACATCTGAACTTTCTTTTTCTTCTTGACTTCTATATGGGTAATCTTTCATAAGATTTTCAACTTGTTCAATTAATTTTCACATAAGTAAAAAATTAAAAATTAAAATATGCCTAATTAATAAGCACTAGTAATGGCACATTTTCGGTAAAGCTATAAAATCAAGGTGGAGATTGTTGAGGTACGAAACAATACTACCTTTATTTTTTAGTCCGAAAATGTATAATTACTAGGGATTATTATTAGTCTTCGTTGCTTATAACCATAGCTTTATAGAAAAATATTTTAAAAAACAATTAAGATATTATTTTTAATTTCTTAATTTTTTTTTATTGTTTTTAAGTAGAAAAGATATAGACTATCTTTTATAAACGTCTGAAAGACTTTATGGAAGTTGGTCTATGTTTTTTCATCCTTTTAATTCAATTCATTATGAGAGCAAAAGAAGCCCGTGAAATTCATATAGATGAATACTTGTCATTAGCTGGGATTAATCCAGCTAAACAAGTAAAAGGTGGTAAAGAGCTATGGTATTCTAGCCCTATAAGACATGGAGACCTTCATCCATCCTTTAAGGTTGATACAACTAAGAACCTTTGGTTTGATTTTGGGATAGCCAAAGGGGGTAATGTAATTGACCTTGTTTGTGAACTTCAAAATACCACAGTCAAAGAAGCACTTGCTATCCTTGAAAAAACAGGCTTATACACTGGTTCACACAGAAGCAACTCCCCTACCCTTAATCAAACATCAACTATTTTTAAAAAAGATCCAGAAATTAAAAAATTTGCGGGTGAAAAAGAAAAATCCTGTGTTTTTGAAGTTTTGAAAGTTTCTAGTATAAACAATGACTCTTTAATTAATCTATTAAGAGAAAGGAAAATCAA
>JAJVLF010000248.1 GCA_029255845.1 Campylobacterota bacterium
TCTAATCCTGGTTTAGGTAGAGTATTTGATTGGGGAAATAAAGTTCCTGCACATTATGATAGACAATCTAATCAAATAAGATTTGATGGTAAAAAAATAGGTTCTTTGTCTTACTCTCTAGCTTACGGTAGAGATAAAGCAAATGGCGCTACAAAAGATTCGTCTTTTTATGGTGCTAGTGCTAGTTATCCTGTAGTTTCTATGCTAACTTTAATGGCAGGAGTTGAATCAGCTAAAAAATTTAGAGGTGGAGAAAATGATACTTTAGGTTATATAGTAGGATTTGATTCTAATATAGCTAAATTTGGACTTGCAGGAGCATATAAAGTTGGTTCTTCTGATGATGCTGAGGGTATTACATCATCTCAAAACTTATTTTCTGTAGTTGCTAAATATTCACTTACTAAAATACAACTTAAATTAGGCTATGCAAATGGTGCTAATTCTGAAGTTGATAGTGTAGAGCAAAAAAACTCTAGTAGTGCACTTGCTATGCAAGCACTTTATTTTGTGAGTGGTGGACCTGTTGTTTATGCTAGAGTAGTTCAAGTTAGCTCAGAGGGAGCTGATGATGCTACTATTGTTAGGCTTGGTACAGAGTTTGGCTTTTAATATATAAATTGTAATTAAAAACTAGAATAGGCTTTTTGTGAATGTTGCCGAATGTTTAGATTTCAATATTATATTGTTTCTAAGTATTCGGCATAAAATACAAATTAAGGGAACTTCTAAAAATCAAAAATATCTAAATTATTTGGTTTACTAGAGACCCCCTCCTTTAGATTAAGCTTGTTGCGATATAAAAAATAAGCTCATTATTGATGATATTTTTTATACCGCAATAAGCTTTAATTAATAAATATTAAAAGGATATGGAATGTTGTATAGTAAAAAAATGGTGTTGATGATATTAGGATTGATGTTGTTATTAAATACATCTTTAATGGCAAAAACATATAAGTTATTTGTATATGGGGAAAAAGGAACTCCTGGTAATGCTTTGCTTTTAGATAAAGTAGCTCTTTTTGAAAAAAAACATAAAGGCACAAAGATTAAAATTGAAATGACTTCTGGTAAGTCTTATCATGATAAATTAAAACTATTAGCACTTGGAAATAAATTACCTGATATTATGCATATATGGAATGGGTCTAAAACAGCATATGTTACTAAGAGGGGCTTACTTACGGATTTGAGACCTTTTATTACTAAAAGTGTTAGAAGTAAGTATATTAAAGCTGCTTTAGTAGGTCAAGATAAAAAAGGGGCAATTTATCAAATTCCAGAAGCTTTAACACTAA
>JAJVLF010000249.1 GCA_029255845.1 Campylobacterota bacterium
TAAAAAAGGAATAACTTCATTAATGCTATCTATTTTTCATAGTCATTTTACATTAGCTTTAAAACTTATAAAAATGAAAGCTAATGTAAACGCAATAACAAAAAATGGAGTCACTCCTTTAATTATAGCCATATATAAAAATAGTCCTTTAAAAATAATAAAAGCACTTATTGAAGCGGGTGCAGATATAGATTATTCCACATCAAGTGGCTGGACTCCTTTAATGTTAGCCTTACAAAAAAATACACAAAAAACTGTAATAAATTATCTCTTAGATAAAAATGCTGATACATCTACAAATACTGAGGATGGTTGGACTCCTTTAATGTTAGCAGTTGGACGAAGAACATCTTTGTCCATTATAAAAACAATAGCTGAACGATCTAATAATATTGACAATATGAATAATAGTGGATTAACTGTAAAAAGTATTGCTACTGAAATTAAATTTACTCAAGCAAGTGATGCTATTTTAGAAACAAAAAAAGTAGATGAAGCTTATAAAAATTTAAAATTTGGAAGTAAAAATTCTAATTTATTTTTTGAATAAAATTATTTTTATTTAAAATCTTAATTATATGTTTAAATATAGGGACTGCTGTTTGAGAAGCATAAAAAGAGGTGCTAGGTCTAAATACGGAAACTCCTATGGTATAACTTTTGTTTTTTCCATTGACAAAGCCAAAAAATGAAGATATATATTCTTTAACATATTCATCATCTTGAAAAACTCTTGCTGTTCCTGTTTTTCCACCTATTTCAAAACCATCTATCTTTGTCCCTCTTCCTGTTCCTTCTTGCACTGTTTTAATTAAAATATTTTTTATTGTTTTAGCTGTTTTAGAAGATATAATTTTTTTTATATTTTTACTTTTTATATTAAAAATATTATTATTTTTATCTTTTAAATGAGATACTATTTTAGGCTCTAATAAAATTCCATCATTATTAAATACATTATAAGCTCTTAGTATTTGCATAAAAGTAGCTTGTATCCCATAACCATAGGCAACTGTTGCTCTTCTTGCTTTTATTTTAAATTCACGAATAGATGGCATAATCCCTTTACTCTCAAAACCTAAATCAATACCTGAGTAATTTCCAAAACCAAATTGATTAAGACCATAATAAAAAAACTTTGGTTCTAATAATATCCCAAATTGTGCTAAAACAACATTGCTTGAAAA
>JAJVLF010000025.1 GCA_029255845.1 Campylobacterota bacterium
GAATAAAGAAATTAAATTTAGAGATAGCCTCAAACATAAATTTATATATTTGATAGTTAACTAATTTTTAAATTTTGACAAATCTACTATAAGCCTGAAAATAGAAAAGAATCAATCATAATAAGCATACTAAAAGGCTCTTTAGAAATATTTTCTATATATCCTTTGTATAAAAAAGAAATTGATGTTGTTTCGTATATTAAAAATAATAGTTCAAAAATATGGGATAGACTTGGTATTACTAAAAATAAATAATCGCAATAAAAAATTATACAAAACAAATATCTAAGAAGCTAAAAAATTAAGGGAGCCTATAATATTATTGTAGTAAAATTAAAGGATATGAGAAACACTTTAGTAGATTATCGTTTATATACTTATTGGGGATGGGCTGTGAGTGCTTATAGTGAATATGAAAAATAAGATAGCAGTTATATCCGATATCCATTCTAATCATACTGCTTTAAAAATATCTTTGGATATTATACTACAATCTAATGTTAATATATGTATTATATTAGGGGATTTACTTACATATGGGAGCTATCCTAATGAAGTCATTAAATCTTTATTGGAATTTAAAAAAAAAATTAAATGTATTTTTATCAAAGGAAACCATGATCAATTTTATTTTGATATTGCAAATGGAAGCAATTTCATAAAATATAAAATGCCTGATTTTGTTAAAGAGTCCATACTCTGGAATCAAAACAGACTAAAATATAATTTATATGAAACTTTTAATTGGTATGATTTTTTTATTATTGATAATATTTATTTTGCTCATGCAAATGCATTTATATACCCAGATTGGACATATATGAACTCTTGCGAGGATATAAAAAAATGTGCGAAATCTTTGCATACAAAAAAGATAAATGTAGGGATATTTGGGCATACTCATAGAAATAAAAGACATATAATTAGTGATAATTTCAATATATGCACAATATACTCAGAAAATACTTTTAATTTTAATAATAATAAGCAACTAATATTAAATTCTGGTTCAATCGGTCAGCCTAGAAATTCATCACTAAACTTTATGATGATTGAGTATAATAATGAAAAATTAGAATATAAAGACTTTGCAATCAAGGTCGACTACGGAGATATGATTATGCAAATAGAAAATACAGATTTAACTCCAAATGCTAAAGAAAATTTAAAATCTTACTGGAATACAAATGATTAAAGTTTTAGTTACAGGTGCTGGTGGAGGAGTAGGTCAAGGAATTATTAAATCATTGCATTTAATAAAAGATTTGGATATTTATATAGTATCTGCAGATATGGATGCTCTTGCTACAGGGCTATATGCAGGAAATATATCATATTTAGTTCCTGCTTGTAATTCACCTGAGTATCTTACTGCAATATCTAATATTTGTAAATATGAAAATATTGAGTATTATTTTCCTGGAACAGATCTTGAATTACAATTTTGTGCATTAAATAGAGATTTTATTAAGGATAATTTTGATACTAATGTGGTCGTATCTAATATAGAGGCAATTGATATATCTGATGACAAATATAAAACATACTTATTTTTAAAAAATAATAATTTTAATTATCCAAAAACATCATTACAAAATAATATAAATTTAAACTCGTTACAATACCCACTAATTATTAAACCTATAGTTGGATGTCGTTCAATTGGAGTTAGTATAGCAAATGAGGAAGAAGAATTAAAAAGTAGGTTATCTAATGAAGATGGGTTATTAGTTCAAGAACTAATCGGAAATGATAATTCTGAATATACATGCACTATCGTTGCTCTAAATGGTGAGACTTCTGATGTATTAATACTTAAAAGATATCTTCGATCAGGAGATACTTTTAGAGCAGAGCCAATAAAAAATAAAAAAATATCTGACTATGTAAAAAATGTAGCTATAGCTTTAGATATTCATGGATCTTGTAATTTTCAGCTTAGAATGGATAAAAATGATATGCCTAAAATTTTTGAAATAAACTGTAGATTTTCTGGAACAACTCCTTTTTGTTCACAATTAGGATTTAATCCTGTAGAGTTTTACATAAAAACATCAATGGGCATATCATATCATTCTACTATTGATTATGATAGTATAGTATTAAGACATTGGTCAGAAGTTCTTATTAAAAAAGAAGATATAGAAAAACTTTCTTTAAGCAAAAAGACTATACCTACATTTATAAAAAAAATTAGCTTATTTGAGTATAAAAATGAATAATGTAGCTATTATTGGTGCTAGTGGTATGATAGGGTCTCACTTAAAGGCTTTACTTAATTATAAAAAAATTAATGCTCTAGATATTAGCCGTCAAGTATGGGATTTATCAATATGGAAAACTGATTTAGAACTTGATAGTATTTTCAAAAACACTAAATATATTTTTCATTTTGGAGCTATGTTGCCTCAAAATGATGATAAATACAAAGAATTATTTGATACCAATGTTAGAGCATGTTTAAATTTATCAAAATGGGCAATACAGAGAGAGGTATTCATAATATACTTATCTAGTTCTACAGTTTATGATAATCCTAATGCAAAAAATATATTAGAAAATAGTAAGAAAGTAACTTATGGTTTAGGAGGCTTTTATGGATATACTAAATTGCTTGCTGAAAATATTTTTTCTCATTTTGTAAAACAAGGATTAAAGTTATGTATTTTAAGACCTACTTCCGTCTATGGGCTTGGCTTAGGAAGTGACAATTTAATATCTTCTATGATAAATAAAGCTTCAAATAATGAGACTATTTATTTATCTCAAAAAAAAAATAAAATAAACTTTATTCACTCTATGGATGTAGCATATGCTAGTTATCAGGTTTTTTGCAACAATACTTATGGTATATTTAATATAGCTAGCGAGAACCTTACTTCTATATTTGACTTATCTAAAATTGTAACTAATACTTTAAATTCTGGTATGATTGTATGTGAGGATAATAAAGAAAAAGGTTTTGAAAGGTTTGACTTAAACTGTGATTATGCAAAACAAGAATTTAATTTTAATGCTAAAATAAATATTAAAGATGGTATCAATGCGATGATTATAAAAAGTATGTTGCTAGATAAATATATTTAGTTTAATTTAAGTTTAAAGTGTAATTATTTAATGAAACCAATCAATTCATTGTGGATATTTTTATTATTAGCAATCATGTATTTATAACTAAAGATATTAAGCTCATTTACACTAGTATCGATAATTTTCCCATCTGATATATCCCAATCTTTGAAACTTATTTCACAATAAACTTCAGATACTTCCCTATCACATTGACAGAGGCTGAAACTAATCTTCTAATATTTTGGTAAATTGGAAGAATTTTTTTTATTGTTTTTGCAATAAAATCTAAATTTCCCTCATCTCCTAAAAAAGCACCATATTTTGTTTTACTAAACCTATAAAGCCTTAAGCTAATTGCCAAAAATGCTTAATAATCAACATAACTCCCCCAAATGAAGCCAAAAAAAGAATAGTTATTTTTATATAATTAGGATTAAATTTTGATACAAAAAAGGGAGATATTAAAAATCCTATAATGAAGCCTGGCATCATATAAAAACCGAATATTATTTGTTCTTGATGGAGGTTTCCGCTATAGTAAAATGTTATTAGCATAAATAAAGAGAATATTGTGTAAATAAATGATAGAGAGGCTTTAACTGTGTTTAAGGGGTGGTTTTGATAGAGTAATGATAATAATTGCCCACCTACAGAGGCTAGGCTTCCCATTATGCCAGATATAATGGCGGTGGAGAATGCAAATTTTCCTCTAAGGTGGATGTTTTTTATTTTTATGGATATGAAAACGGCTAATAGGGTTAAAACTCCAAATAATAGATTTAGATTTGAAGTATCAATAAATTTTAAAATAAATATTGTGGCTATAACTCCTATGCTAACACCTAAAGAAAGCATATAGACACTTTTAATATCAACAAATTTTCTATATTTTATTGACATCATTATAGTTAAAACTAAGCTAGCCATCATTACAGGGGCGGGAATAAGAGTGTAGCTGATAAGGGCTAAAAAAGGAGCTATGATAATTCCTACAGAAATACCGCTTATCATTTGGAAAATGCTTCCTAGTATTATTATTCCATTTGCTAATAAAAGGGAATATAAGTCTAGGCTCATATTATCTATTTGCTACTACATTTAGCCAATATTGAGTATTTTTTTGCTCTTTAAAAATGCTTGTTTTATCTCCATGACCTGGGTATAATATATAATCTGTATCCATTTTTTCAAATTTTTTTAGGCTATTTTCCATATCATCTTTATTTGAAAATGGGAAATCCCATCTTCCTATTGAGCCTTTAAACATAAAATCACCACTAAACATTACATCTTTTACTTGCACCATACAGCACCCTGGAGTATGTCCTGCGAAATGGAAAAATCTTATTGTTTCATTGAAATCTTTAAGAGGTTCTTCGTTGTTTATTAAAAAATCTCCAGTAGAAACTGGCATTGATGTTTCAAATATATCTTTTTCTAATAAAAAATTATCTTTTTCATGCACATAGATAGGGATATTATAATACTCTTTTACTTTGGTGTTGTCCCATATATGGTCAAAATGACCGTGAGTATTTAAGATGGCTATTGGATTTTTCACATGTTTTTTTATAAACTCTAATGCATTATATCCAGGGTCTATTATTATCTCATAATTATCTTCTTTGAAGACATAGCAATTTGTTTGATAATCTCCACATGGCTGAAATATAATTTCTGACATTATTTTTTTATGAAATCAAAGATATATTTAGAAACCTCATCTATATCTACTATGTCATTTTGAGAAATTTCTTTATTTATCACATCATATATTTTTTCATTAAGCTTCAAAGAATGCTCTTTTTCTAGCTTGTCTATGGCTTCTAAATCATTATCAATATCTTTATTGTCTTCAATGGCATTTATGATTGTAGTTGAGAATTTACTCCATTCTGCTGTTGAGTAAATTATATTTGCTTTATTGTGATTTGTATCATAGGCTTTTAAGCAAGTAGCTGTATGAGGGTCTAGCAAATAGCCTTTATCAAAATAATGCTTTATTTGTTTTTTACAATAATCATCATCGCTATAATATCCTTTGAATGTTTTTTGTAAAGTTTTTAATTCATCTGCATTTAATTCAAAATAATTATTTTTCTCTAAATTTTCCAACAACTCCTTAGTTCTACTGCCTCCATAAAGATGATAAAGCACTCTTTCTATATTAGATGATTTTAAAATATCCATAGCAGGAGAATTTGTAGATATTATATTTCTACTTCTTAAATCATATTTCCCCTCATTAATTAAGGAAGTAAGCACATTATTGCTATTAGATGTAATATTTATTCTATCTATATGTAAGCCCATATTTTTCGCATAATAAGTTCCTAAAGCATTTCCAAAATTACCACTAGGGATGGTTATATCTATCGCATATCCATTTCTTATATCATTATTTCTTATTAGTTTTATGTAAGCATAAAAATTATAAATAATCTGAAATAAAATACGAGCAAAATTTACTGAATTAGCAGCTGTTAATTTTATATTTTCTTTAGCTAATAAATCCTTGAAATCTTTATCTTTTAGATTTTTTTTGACTAAATCTTGAGCATCATCAAAACTACCATTAATCCCTAAAACTTTTACATTTTTAGCATTAGTGCTTACCATTTGTAGCCTTTGCACATCGCTTGTTCCTCCCTTGGGGTATAGGCAAATTATTTTTATATTTTCTTTATTGGCAAATGCCTCAATGGTAGCAGGCCCTGTGTCTCCGCTTGTAGCTACTACTATTAAGTATTTTTGATTTTGTTTTAATGCAATAGCAGATAAAAGCTCTCCAAAAGGCTGTAATGCCATATCTTTAAAAGCTCTTGTAGGTCCATGATAAAGCTCTAAACAAAATAAATTATCATCAATATGCTTTAATGGAGTTGCTTCATCTTTATCATCAAATCTATCATAAGTCTTGATGGCATTTTTTAAAATATCTTCCTCAACTCCTAAATCAAATAAAGATATTATATCTAATGCTAATTCTTGATAAGAAGAATTAATATGCTTCTGTATAAAATCATCAGGTATTTTAGGAATATCCTCTGGTGCAAAAAGCCCCCCAAAACTAGCACTAGGGTCTAGTATAGCTTCTAAGAAACTTGATTTTTCTTTTTTTGTGTTGTCATTTTCATCATGACCTCTTGTTTGTATGAATTTCATTTTACTCTCTTATTTGCCCATTTCCGTATATTTTAAATTTATATGTTGTTAAATCATTTATCCCCATAGGTCCTCTTGCATGCAATTTACTAGTAGAAATCCCCACTTCAGCTCCAAGCTCAAAAACACTCCCATCTGTAAATCTAGTGCTAGCATTCGCATACACACAAGCTGAATCTACTAAAGAAAGAAATTTATTTATATTATTTATATTTTCAGAGATTATGCTATCAGAATGCCCAGAGCCGTAAGCTCCTATATGAGATATAGCCTCATCTGTATTTTTAACCACTTTAATAGATAAAATATTATCAAGATATTCTGTATGAAAATCCTCATCATTAGCTAAGTCTATATCAATTATAGCTCTTGTTTTTTCACAGCCCTTTAAAAGAGTTTTCTTTTCATTAAAAGCTTTTTCTAATTTAGGGAGAATTTCTTTTGCTATATCTTGATGAACCAATAAACTCTCTAGTGCATTACAAACTCCCACTCTTTGAGTTTTTGCATTAATTGAGATATTAATAGCTTTTTCAAAATCAGCATATTTATCAATATAAACATGGCAAAGCCCCTTATCATGCTTTATAACAGGCACAGAAGAATTATCATTAATGTATTTAATAAGTTTTTCTCCACCTCTAGGAATAATCAAATCCACAAATTTATCCATCTTGATAAGCTTTGCTACAGACTCTCTTGAATAATCAGGCACTAAAGAAATTATATTTTCATTAATATTATTTTGCTTTAATGTTTTTTTAATTACCTCGATAATAGCTTCATTAGAAAAACGAGCCTCTTTACCACCCTTTAAAATACAAGCATTCCCACTTTTAAGGCAAAGACAAGCCACATCACTAGTAACATTTGGTCTTGATTCATATATCACCCCAATAACCCCAATAGGCACAGAAACTTTATGAATTTCTAGCCCAATATTATTAGTAAAACCATCTAGCACTCTATTTGTAGGGTCAGGAAGTGCAGATATTTGATTAATAGCTTCAGACATACCTTTAATTCTTTCTTCATTTAGCAATAATCTATCTTTTAATGCCAAACTTAAATCATTTGTATCCGCATTAGCCATATCTTTTGCATTAGCTTTTATAATATCTTCAGAGTTTTTAATTAGGCTTTTTGCTATCTCTTCTAAGATATTATTTTTCTCAGCATTATTTAATAGAAGTAAATCATTTTTACTTTTTTTTACTTTTTTTAAAAAATCTATCATTTGTTATTCCTTTTCTTAAACTCTAAAAATCATTAAGAGGTTCTCTTAATTTATTTTACTCAACAAAATTAATATTAGCCCCAATATTACGAAGCTTTTTTTCTAAGTTTTCATACCCTCTATGTAAATGATAAATCCTATGAATATTAGTATCTCCTTTAGCAACCAATCCAGCCAAAACCAATGCCGAGCTAGCCCGTAAATCAGTAGCCATTACATCTGTGCCAAATAATTCACTATTTCCCATAATAGTAGCAGTATGACCTTTTAGATTTATATCAGCCCCCATTCTTCTAAGCTCTGCTATATGCATAAATCTATTTTCAAATAGCTTTTCTTCTATGGTGCTTGTCCCATCTGCTTGTGTAGCAAGAGTGGTTATTTGAGCTTGTATATCTGTCGGAAAGCCTGGGTATTCTGTGGTTGTGATTTCTATTGGTTTTATTTTAGATACAGGGTTTATTTTGATACTAGTATCAAATTTTTCTAATTCAAATCCCATTTGAGTTATTTTTTCTAAAAATGAGCTAAGATGACTAGGATTGACTTTATTGATAGTAATATTAGATCTTGTAATAGCTGCTGCACATAAATAAGTAGCTGCTTCTATTCTATCAGGGATTACGGTTGTTTTTTCTAGTTTTATTAATTCTTTATTCGTCCCATATATTTCTAGCTCACTACTTCCTATGCCTTTTATATCCACTCCAGAATTTTTCAAAAGCTCACATAATTGAACTACCTCAGGCTCTTTCGCTACATTTATTAGCTTACTTACTCCATCAGCTAAAGCGGCCGCCATTATTATATTTTCACTTCCCGTTACAGTGATTTTATCAAATATAATCTCCGCACCTTTTAAAGTCCCACTAGGAGCTATAGCATGAATATATCCAGATTCTATATTAATAATAGCACCCATTTTTTCCAATGCCTTTAAATGCAAATCAACAGGTCTCTCACCTATAGCACATCCCCCTGGTAAAGAAACCATAGCTTCACCAAATCTAGCAAGTAAAGGACCTAGCACTAAAATAGAAGCTCTCATTGTTTTTACAATGTCATACACCGCTTTTATATGATGTAGGTTATTTGTATTTATTTTTAATTTATTTTTTTTAAACTCATATTCTCCACCTAAATTTTCTATTAAATTTAAGAGGACATTAATATCAACCACATTAGGAAGATTATCAACCAAAAAATCATCTTTAGCTAATATGGAGGCAGTAATCAAAGGTAAGGCAGAGTTTTTTGCTCCAGAAATATCGATTTCACCAGAAAGCCTATTTCCGCCTTTTATACTTAAATAACTCAATTAACCAACCTTTAATTTAAAATGATACAATTGGAGTATTATACCATTTTTAAAGGTCATCCAAAATGCAAATCAAAAATATATATGAGAATGCAAATGCTTATCTAAAAGGGCATTTCTTATTAAGCAGTGGCAAACATAGTGAATACTATTTACAATCAGCTAAAGTCTTAGAAGACCCTAAATTAAGCGAAAAATTAGCAAAAGAATTAGCAAAAGAAATCAAAAAAGCAAATATCAAAATAGACACCGTATGCTCCCCTGCCTTAGGAGGAATATTATCAGGATATGAATTAGCAAGAGCCTTAAATGCTAGATTTATTTTTACTGAAAGAGTAGATGGTGTTATGAGCTTAAGAAGAGGCTTTGAAATATCACAAGATGAAAAAATAATAATCTGTGAAGACATAATAACAACAGGTGGCTCAGCAAAAGAAAGTGCAAAAGCCGTCAAAGATTTAGGAGCGAAAATAGTAGCTTATAGTGCATTAGCAAATAGAGGATATTGTAAAAGAGTAGGAGGAAATAACGAGGTAAGTTCTATATGCAAACTAGAAGATGATTTACCTCTTTTTGCTTTAGAAGATTTTTATTTTGAAACTTACGAGCCAGATAAATGCCCATTATGCAAAGATGGAAGCACCGCCTATAAACCAGGGAGCAATAGTGGTATCAAACATACATAGATTTAAGGCATTTGTTGTGGATATGTTTATGATATACATCCCTATTCTTTACATAGTAGGGTATTTTATCTATAATGGCAAAGATGATTTTAATGCCTCCACTCTAGCACCTCTTATATCTATTTCTGCTTATTGTTTGATTGCTAGTATTTTTATCAGTGCTAAAGGACAGACACCTGGTTATAAAGCTTATGGATTAAAGGCTAGTGGCGAAGATGATAATTCTATTTCATTGTTTAAAGCTATATTGAGATTTATTTTATTTTTATTTTCTTGCACTTTTATTATAGGTATTTTGATGATGTTTTATAGAAAAGATAAAAAACCTCTCCATGATTATATCTTAAAAATAAAGGTATTTTATGCAAAGAATTAGTGTTGAATCCAGATATTTTTTATTATCTGCGATATTCTTATTTATATACCTAGCTTTTCTTTTATACCAAAATTTTTTATTTAATATGGTAATCGCCATCATTTTAATAATATCCACCTTGAATATAAATAAATTATTACTTGGATTTGTAAAAAACAGACTATTTTTCACGATAATATCCACTTTCATATTAGCCATAATATTCATAATGCCCATAACCTTTTTCATCTTAAGTGCAAGTGAATATCTATCAAATATAGACATAAAAGAAGTGGCATTATTCATAACAAAAGCTAAAATATTCATACTAGATATAATCTCTAACAACAATTATCTAAAAGTATATGAAAACGACATAGCAGGAATTATAGACCCAAAATATATAGCGAACAATCTCCTCTCTCTAGGTAAAATAATAACATCTGTAAGTGTTAATTTTATAAAAGACATAATTATGGTTCTAATATTTTATATGCTAATATTACTCTACCTAAAACCCCTATCTATGTATGTATCAGGCATAGTGCCATTTAGAGATGAGCAAGTAAGCTATTTTGCCAATAATGTATCAAGCAATATGAGCATAACTTTTCATGCCGTAATAATAACCGCCGCATTAGAGGGATTTTTATTTTCTATATTAGTATCATACTTTAATTATGATGCATGGCTTTTTGGTGTCTTATTCGCATTTGCTTCTTTAATCCCTATAGTAGGAGGAGCATTAATGTGGCTACCATTATCTCTATACGAATACTTTAATGGAAGCCTACAAAATGCCTTAATAATCTCACTATACACAATAATAATAATATCCATAATCACAGACACTTTTATAAAAGCATATATAATAAAAATAGTAAAAGAAAACACAAAAAACTCAAAACTAGAAATAAATGAAGTAATAATATTATTCTCTATCATAGCAGGGCTATCAGAGTTTGGCTTTTGGGGAGTTTTGATTGGACCTATTATAAGTATCACTCTATTATCTTTATTTGATTTTTATCATATATCTAAAATTCATGTAGATAAGAAATGGACTTAATTAATCAAAAAATAAGGAAATAAATGAAAAATGGCATTTTAACAATATCACTTGACTTTGAACTTTACTGGGGAGTTCGTGATAAACGGACAATTAGTGGATATGAAACAAACCTAAAAGGCACAGAACAAGCTATTAAAAGAATTCTTGAACTATTTGATAAATACAATATTCATGCGACTTGGGCAACTGTAGGTTTTTTGTTTGCAAAAAATATTGAAGAATTAAAAGAATTAAAACCTAAACAACAACCAAATTATGATAATGATAACTTAAATCCATATACATACATACAAAACAATAATGAATTAGAGCCTTATTGCCACTTTGCTACTGCGAGCATTGATAGAATTAATTCTTATAAAAATCAAGAAATAGGAACACATACTTTTTCACATTACTATTGCCTAGAAAGAGGTCAAAACATAGGACAATTTAGCAATGACATTGAATTAGCAATAAAAATATCTAAGCAAAAAAATATAGGTATAAAAAGCCTAGTATTCCCTAGAAATCAATGGAATAATGAATATTTATCAGTTTTAGATAAACACAAAATAACTTCTTATCGAGGAAATGAAAAAGGATGGATATATAAAGCAGTAAATGAATCAGATGAAAAACTAACTAAAAGAGCATTAAGATTAATTGATTCATACATTAATATAACAGGCTCAAATAGCTATAATTTAAGTTCCATTAATACTAAAAAACCATTCAATATCCCATCTAGTCGCTTTTTAAGACCAGTTTCAAAAAAACTTTTTAGATTTGAGGGCTTAAGAAAACGAAGAATTATTAATTCTCTAAAACAATCAGCAAAAAATAAAGAAATATTTCATTTATGGTGGCACCCACATAATTTTGGTGCTAACACTGATGAAAATATAGAATTTCTTGAAAGTATCTTATCGTCTTTTAAAGATATGCAATCACAATATGAAATGCAATCATTAAATATGGGAGAAATTAGCGATTTAGTTTTAGACAAAAATGCAAATGAGTAAAATTAAAGTTATCATTCTTGCTGGAGATGGTGAATCAACTAAGCTAATGGTAAATGGAATTAAGGATTTTTGCCATATTGAGAAAATGGTTATTGAGAAAGCAGTTTCTAAAAAAGCATTGCTATCTCGTAGAATTAAGGTTCTTGGTATTATAAAAGTAATTGGTCAAATATTATTTATGATTTATAATAAAATGTGGCTACAAAAAAAATCCCAAAAAAGAATTAATGAAATTAAAGAAAATGAAAATCTTAATGATACAGATATTGATGAAAATATAGTTTTAAATGTAAGCTCAGTCAATAGCGAAGAAACAAAAAAAATCCTTAAAAAACACAAACCTGATGTTGTTATAGTCAATGGAACGAGAATTATAAAAAAAGAAATTATTGAAACTATTGATGTCCCCTTTATTAATACTCATGTAGGCATTACACCCAAATATAGAGGAGTCCATGGTGGCTACTGGGCATTAACAGAGCAAGACATTGAGCATTGTGGAGTTACTATCCATTTAATTGACACAGGCATAGATACTGGTGGCATCTTGTATCAAGATATTATTAATATTACTAAAAAAGATACATTTAATACTTATCCTTACCTACAAATAGCTGTAGCTATTCCATTGATGAAAAAAGCTATTATAGATGTAAAAAATAAAGCCTATAAAGTAAAAAAAGTAGATTTACCTTCAAAATTGTGGTCTCACCCAACGATAATAGAATATTTAAAATACTTGGTATTATATGGGGTTAGATAGATACTTAGTCCCTAAATTTTATGACATAAAACCAAAATATTTAGGGTGATAAAAGAAAACTATTTTTTACACAAAGCATCAGCCATTGCAGAAGGCATTCCCATAAATAATATTTGGAAATTTGAAGAGCAAGATTTAGACTCATAGTAGTTTTTTTGAGAACGCTCTACTCTCCCCTCTTTGTTTTTCATTTCTATTTCCACTAACTGCCCTATGGAGTTATAAGAATAAATAGATATGAGTTCTCTTGTTGTAGATTGGCTTACTTGTCCTTTATTATTATATGAGTATGTAATAATTGATTTATCATTATCTACTTTTATTAATTGTCCTTTAGTGTTATAGTAAAAATTTGTTTCTTCTTTGTTGTAAGAAGCATATTTTATCAGTTGTCCACTCGCATTATAATGGTATTTACTTACTTTATTTGCATATGATATTTTTACTAAATCCTCTTTATTATTATAAGAATAAATAGCTTCTCGCCCACGATTTCTCATACTTATTATTTGCCCTTTGTCATTATATAAATAAGTCGCTACATCTCCCCCATTCATTTGCTTTATTGCTTGTCCTTTAGCATTATAGTCTGCAGTAAATATTGTTTGCCCATCAAGAGTTGATGATTTTATGCGATAACTACTATTAGACTTATCTCCATCATCAAACCCAAGATTGCCATCATCACAACCAGTAAAAACTAGTGCAGATAGTAGATATATTATTAATAATATTTTTTTCATTTTTGTCCTTTTATAAGATTAAGATAGCATTGGATATTAATAGAATAGGAGAAACTATTTTTGTTTAAGCAATTTTGGTATAGCTAAATGTAGGAGTAATTATTTTTGATAAAGCATCTTTTATTTGATTGTCTGCTGTAGTTAAAGATGGATGATGAAATACATTTACTTTGTTAGTATTTTTAGAAAATTTTACATAAGCAGAATATAGATTTTCATTCATTCCACTTGTATAATTGCATAATATATCTGCTAAAGCAGTAGCAAATATTAGTGTATGCTCACTTTCAGAAGAATTATTTGATATTCTAAGTAGTAATTTATTATCTATATATTTAATTTCAAATAAAAATTGATTATTTTCTATTTTTTCTATTTTAACATTAAAGCCTATCAAGTGGGCTAACTCTGTTATATTAGATATTTTCTCATCTGATAATTCTTGTATTATATCTATAAATATTTCTGAACTTATATTAGAGTGTGTTAGCACTTTATTGTTTAATAGCTTGATAAAATCATAATTCAAACTATTGCACACTTTGAATACATTATTTTCTAGTTGTTTAAGTTTTTTTTGTGTCATATGTCCTATTTCTTTTTGAAGAATAATCTCTTAGCATACATTATTCCGTATTCTTCATTGTTAATTTTTTCTACTTTTTCTTCATCAATTTTATCTGCTTCGTTTTTATATTTAATAATACACCTCTCCTTATAGTGATTAGTTATTATATTTTTAAGTTCGTCGTCCTTTACTTCCTCAAATAAAGGTATCTTTTCTTTAGTGTATAATATCAAACATGATAACTCTCTATTTAATATATTCTCTCTTACTTTTGATAATATTTTATGTATCGGTAAAATAACATTATCATTCTTGTATGTATTATCTACACACTCTTTTATGCAATTTACTTTTTCTTCCATTTTACTTACATCAATAAAAGTAAATTTTGTTGATAAGCAATAAATATTTTTTTCTTTTAATATCTGTATATCGTCCGTATATATTATTATTTCATCCATGAATTAAGTCCCTTGTTGCCTATTAAAATAATAGTATATATCTATATGCTTAATATAATATTAATTTTATATCAATAAAACTTTTTCCTCAAGCTCCAAAAACCTATCCACTTTTTTATTATAGTTTTCATTAGCCTCAGCCAACATACTAGATAATTTCCCAATACCTATTTCTTCATATTTCAAAGGGTCGCTAAGGGTTTCATTCATTTCTTTTATTTCTTTTTCTAATTCTTCTATTTCTTTATTTAATGATTCATATTCTATTTTTTCTTTATAAGAAAATTTTCTTGATTTTGATTTTTTTATTTCTTCTACTAGAACTTTTGGTTCTAGCTTTTCTTGTTCTATCTCAATCTCTTTTAATTCCTTTATTGATATTTCTAAATCCAAATAATCTGAATATTTAAGATAGCTAGTCTCTATTTTACAATGCTCTATCACTAAAAGCTTAGAGGCTATTTTATCTACAAAATACCTATCATGGCTTACTAAAAGCACAGAGCCTTTATATCCTATGAGGTATTCTTCTAAGATATTTATTGTGGCTATGTCTAAATCATTTGTGGGTTCATCTAGGATTAAACAATCTGTATCTTTTGAAAAAAGTAAGGCTAAGGCTACTCTATTTTTCTCGCCCCCACTTAAAGACTTTATCTTTTTATCTAAAAATTCCTTAGGAAATAAAAACTTTTTCAAATACCCATAAACATGCATATTTTTACCATTGACTTGTATAGTATCTCCACCCATAGGACAAAAGGTTTCTAGTAGGTTTTTTTCATCATCTAGCATATTTCTGCCTTGGTCAAAATAGCCTATCTTAAATTCTCCTACTTTTATTCTTCCCTCAAAAGGCACTTGCGATAATAGGGCTTTTAAAAATGTGGATTTCCCGCAACCATTTTTACCTACTATCGCTAATTTGTCTTTTTGTAAAATTCTTCCCTCAAAACCATCTATTAGTAGCTTACCTCCTTGTTTTAAGACTAGATTTTTAATATCAAAAAGCACTTTTCTTTTACTTTGCTTATGGACAGGAGGAGCTTTTATTTGCTCTTTTTTTAATGCAGAACTCATCGCTCTAATCTCACTAGTATTTGCTTTAGTAGAGCCTCTTAGAGCTAATACTCTGTTCTTTCGTCCCTCATCTCTTTTTCTTCTTGCTTTTACTCCTCTTTGAAGCCACTCTTCTTCGGTTCTTAGGAGAGTTAGCATATTATTATTTTCTTTTGTTTTTTGCTCTATTAGCATTGCTTTTTTATGCAGATACTCCGCATAATTTCCGTTATATATTCTAATAAGTCCATTTTCTACTTCAAAAATACGATTTGCTAATTCATCTATAAAATACCTATCATGAGAAACAAACACAATAGTTTTATTTTTCTTCCTCAAATATTCCTCTAAAAATTTAACCATATAAACATCCAAATGATTAGTAGGCTCATCTAAAAACAATATATCACTCTTTTTCAGCATCACACTAGCAAGAGCTACTCTTTTCTGCTCTCCACCACTTAGGGTGTTTATCAATCTATTTTGTAGTTTTTCAAGCTCAAAATGCTCTATAAGGATATTAACCTTATTATCCATATTCCAAGCATCATAGAAATCTAGCTTATTAGCAAGATTAGAGCTTTTATGAAGCAAGTCTTCATTTTCCACATCATTTTCTAAGAGCTTGACAACCTCATTATACTCATCTGCTAATTCTTTAAGCTCCGTCATACTATCATGCATATAATCAACAACTTTTTGATTAGGAAATACAGGAGCTTGATGGACATATTCCACCGAGACATCGCCTTGTTTTACAAGCTTTCCATCATCTAGCTCTACAAGATTATTTACTATCTTCATAAGTGTAGATTTCCCACAACCATTTTGCCCAATAATAGATATTCTATCTTTGTCATTTATAGAAACAGATACTTCTTTTAAGATGTCTTTATCGCCGTATTTTTTGGATACTTTTATTAAATCAATTAATCCCATTAATTATTACTCTTTTTATTTAATGGGGCTATTATACTTATTGAATATTAAGAGAGTTTGGTATAATATCGCAAAATTAACAAAAGGATTATTATATTGGCAGACAACAAAGACTTAAAAACACATAAGCAGATTATGCGACACTTCACACATCAGAGGTTTATGATGTATTTGAAAAATGCCGTAAGCAAATTTATCATATCTTTTATTATTGCTTTTACAATTGCTTTTGTTCCTGAATATGCCTTAGAGAGTAAGGCGGTATTTATGCTATTTATATTGATATTTGCTGCTTCATTGTGGACTAGTGAGGCTATACCAGCTTTTTCTGTGTCATTGCTTATAATTGGTCTAGAGATAATCCTTATTGGTTTTGATAATTTTAATTTTTCTAGCACACATGGCGAATGGAAATATTTCTTAAAAGCATGGTCTTCTCCTTTGGTGTTTTTATTCTTAGCTGGTTTCGTTATGGCGATAGCAGCTTCTAAGACTAAGCTTGATTTATGGCTTGCTAAAAAAATGATGTCATTTGTAGGTAAAAAACCAGAAAATATATTAACTGGTCTTCTAATAATTACTTTTGCCTTATCGATGTTTATTTCAAATACTGCTACAACGGCTATGATGATAACTATAGTAATACCTATATTAAAAAATATGAAAGAAGATAATAAATTCCAAAAAGCTATTTTATTATCTGTCGTAATAGGTGCAAATATCGGTGGAATGGGAACCATTATAGGAACACCCCCAAATGCCATAGCAGTTGGTGCATTAGGAGATTTAGCACCTTCTTTTGTTTCATGGATGTATCATGCTTTACCTCCTGCTATTTTGCTAGTGATAATTTTAAGATATTTTATTATTAAAATGTATCCATCAAATGAGAAATTTATAGAAATAAAAAATGTAGCAAGAATATCAGACAAAGATGGCTCGATAGGAGTCGTCCCACAAGATAAAAATTACCCAAGTTGGAAAAAAGCAATAGTTATGCTCGTCTTTGCATCAACCATCCTTCTATGGCTAACAGGACCTTTACATCACATACCCACAACTGTAGTATCTTTTTTACCCATCATTGCTCTTACAGTTTTTAGGATTATAAATGCTGATGATATGAGAGAAATTAGATGGGATGTAATTATTTTGATAATTGGTGGATTATCCTTAGGATTAGGAGTTGTCAAAACCAATTTAGATGACTGGCTAGCATCATTAATAGATTTTTCAAGTTTTAGTGTCATCGTAATAGCATTATTATTTTCATACATAATGGTTCTAGTTTCAAATTTTATGAGCAACACAGCAGCGACAAATATCTTACTCCCTTTAATAATAGCAATTTCAGTATCTTTTGGTGAGCATTTAAGCACATTTACCGTCATAGTAGTAGCCTTAGCCGCATCTTTTGCTATGACACTCCCTGTATCTACTCCACCAAATGCGATTATGTATTCTAGTGGAAAATTAGGAGCTAATGACTTTATAAGTATAGGCTTGATAGCCGCAATAATAGGGCCAATAGTAACAATATCTTGGATGAATTTTATTTATTGAGTATCCATTTTAGAGTAGGTTTTAACGGATAATGGTATAAAAACCTACCTTATTATTTATTTATTATATAATTTAATAATTCCACCACCTGCTCAGTATCTTTAGCCCAGCCATATCCACCAGCATCTACTTCTTTTAATGGATGAATTATATCTTCATGATGAAGAGTTATATATGGCTTATCTAGTGCCATACAGCACCCAGCATCAAAAGCAGCATTCCATTGTTTATATTTATCCCCAAATCTAATAATTGCCAAATCACATTTTTTTATTAATGTTTTTGTTCTTATAGCATTTATTTTTGAGGATTGATTATCTCTAAAAAAGCTCTCTGTCGGCACTCCTAAAACATCCCCAGCACTATCACTAGCCTCGTGATTAGTAACAGCAGAAGAAAAATCCACATCTAAATTATATTTTTTACATCCCTCTATAATCTCATCTCTCCAAGATGTATGAATTTCTCCAGATAAGTATATATTCCATTTCATATTAACCCTTTTTGTATTTTATATTGTCCAATTTTATCAATAATATTCTCATTAAAGATTAAGAGAGTTTCTATTAATACAAAATTATATTTTATCCGTATGGAAACCTCTAGCAATCTTTTCAAATTAAAAAATAATCTTAGTTGCGATGAATTTGTTTATTATTTTACACTATTCATAAGTCTATTTTTATACAATAGTGCTACTTAAAGTAAAGGTTCAAATCACAATGCATAAACATAGTCAATCATGTGAAAAAGTATTTATCACTACTCCTATATATTATGTCAATGACAAGGCACATATCGGTCATGCTTATACTACCATTATAGCGGATACTATTGCTAGGTATTCTCGGCTTATAGGGCATAATGTTTTTTTTCTTACTGGCACTGATGAGCATGGGCAGAAAATTGAGCAGAGTGCTAAAGATAAGGGGGTTGATACTTTTCAGTATGCTGATGAAATTTCTAAAAAATTTAAAGATTTATGGGATGATTTTGATGTTAGTTATGATTATTTTATAAGAACTACGGATGATAAGCATAAGCTTGGGGTTCAAAAGGCTTTTCTTACTATGTATGAAAATGGTGATATTTATAAAGATTTTTATGAGGGGAATTATTGTATTTCTTGTGAGAGTTTTTTTACATCTCTCCAGCTTCTTGATGGTAGTGCTTGTCCTGATTGTGGGAAGGATACTAAGACTATAAAGGAAGAGAGTTATTTTTTTAAATTGTCTAAATATGAAGATAAGCTACTTGCTTGGTATGACGAAAATGAGGATTGTATATTGCCTCGTGCTAAGAAAAATGAAGTTTATAATTTTGTTAAAGAGGGTTTAAAAGATTTATCTATTACTAGGACTAGCTTTAATTGGGGAGTTAATCTTCCTGATAGTATGGGGGACTCTAAGCATGTGATTTATGTGTGGCTTGATGCTTTATGTAATTATATCACAGCACTTGGATATGGGGGCGATGAGAAAGATATGTCTTTTTGGCCTTGTAATGTTCATTTTGTGGGTAAGGATATTTTGAGATTTCATGCTATTTATTGGCCTGCTTTTTTGATGAGCTTAGGGCTTCCATTACCAAAACATATCGCTGCTCATGGGTGGTGGACTAAAGATGGTGCTAAAATGAGTAAATCTAAAGGCAATGTCGTTGATCCTATAGATGTGGCTAATGCTTATGGACTTGATAATTTTAGATATTTTATGCTTAGAGAAGTTCCATTTGGGCAAGATGGGGATTTTTCACAACAAGCTTTGATTGATAGGATTAATAGTGATTTAGGGAATGATTTAGGGAATTTACTTAATCGGATTATTGGGATTAGTGGGAAGTATTTTGATTATAATATTGATTCTTGTGATGTTGTTAAATACTATGGCAAAGAGATTGAAGAGAGTTTTGCTATGATTGAAAATATAGAAGATTATATTTTCAATATGCAATTACATGTGTATTTAGAGAGACTTTGGAAGCCATTATCTTTAGGGAATAAAGTGATAGATTCTTATAAGCCTTGGGAGCTTATGAAACAAGGCAAGATTGAAGAAGTTGTAGCATTATCTGCTCTTGTGGCGAATATCATCGCTAGAGTTATTATATTGCTTTCTCCTATTATGCCGAAAATAACTGCGGGGATGGCGGATGTATTGGGTATGAAAATAGATAATGATAGCTATAATTCTATTATTAAAAATAAAGAGCTTCTTTCGCCTTTTAAAATAAAAAAGGCAGAGGTATTTTTCCCTCGTATAGAAGAAAAGATACTCATAGATGAAGAGATTAAAGAAGAAGCAAATACGGATAATCTAATAGGAATAGAGGATTTTTTTAAATCAGAAATCAAACTAGGAACTATAAAAGAAGTAGAACAAATAGAGAAAAGCTCTAAACTTTATAAGGTGTTTGTAGATGTAGGTGAGAGTAAATTGCGACAAATTGTAGCTGGAATAAGAAAGTATTACACAAAAGAAGAATTAATTAATACTCAAGTATGTGTTGTGAGTAATCTAAAACCTGCTAAATTGATGGGGCTAGTAAGTGAGGGAATGCTTTTAGCTGTAAAAGATAAAAAGAATTTATCTTTGCTTAGAGTAGAAAAAGAGATTAAAAATGGAAGTAAAATTAGCTAAATGCTAGTAGATGATATACTAAACATCACAGAGGGAAGACTTCTAAACACCCCTTTTATATCCTCTATAGAAGAGATACATATAAATAGCTCTCTTGTAAAAAGAGGGGATTTATTTATAGCGATTAATGATGATGGCATAAAAGAGGCTATAAAAAATGGAGCTTACGGTATCCTTATGGATGAGGCTTATGATGTCATAGATGATGAGATTGCTTGGATTAGAGTGGATAATTTAGAGAGGGCTTTATCTAGGTTAGTTAAGTATTTTTTCATAGATAAAGAATATAATTTTATCCTTTTAAATCCTTTGCAATTTCATATAGCTTCTACTCATCTTAGCAACAAAAAAAATATAGCAATTCTCACAGAAGATATTAAAGAAAATTTTAATATGCTTATGAATAAAAAGAAGAAGATATTTTTTACCACAGATGAAGAGTTTTTAATTAGATTAAAGCTTAGTTTTTTTAAATTCACAAATTTTATATTGCCTGAGCATAGCATTATAAATGCTTCTATTTTTGATACGAAATTCGTGTATAATGGCACTCTTAGTCATGTGAGAATAGCTTCATTGTTTTTTGAGGATTTTTTGAAATTATTTCATTTTTTAAATGATTTTGGGATACATATAGAATTAAAAAGCATTCATATTAAAGATAATTTTATACCTTATTTCTTAGGAAATAAAGGGGAAGTGCTAGAGTTTGGTAAAAGTGATAGGGTTTTAATATCTGAGCAAGATGTTTTATTTTTAAATCAAGAAATTAAATATTTACTAGAAAGTGTCAGGTGGTCTAAGGTTAGTATTTTTATTGATGAGAAAAATAAAGCCTTGATAGATAAGAGATATCAAGACATCATCTTTTATGCGACTAAGCAAGAATTAATTGATAATATTAAAAAACAAACAATAGGTTATATTTTTATTGATGGTATTGATGATGATATATTGCATGATATTAAAGATAGTTATGATGATGGTGTTTTATTTTGAAGGAGTTTGATTGTTAGTCCATATATGTTGTAGTGTAGATTCTCATTATTTTTTACAGAAATTAAGAAATGATTACCCTGATGAAAAACTAGTAGGGTTTTTTTATAATCCTAATATACACCCATTTAGTGAGTATTCTCTTAGATATAATGATGTGAAAAGATCTTGTGATTTGCTTGGGATTGATTTATGTCAAGGTGGATATAATGTAGATAGCTGGCTTTTGGCTATTAAGGGTTTAGAAAATGAGCCTGAAAAAGGCGAGAGATGTTCGGTATGCTTTGATTATCGCTTTGAAGAAAGTGCTAAAAAAGCAAAAGAATTAAATCATAGCTCTTTTACTTCCACTCTTTTAATGAGTCCTAAAAAATCCTTAAAGCAATTAGCACAAGCTGGAGAAAGCTCTGCTAATAAATACTATGTGGATTTTGTATCCATTGATTACCGCAAAGATGGTGGGACAAATGAGCAGTCTTTATTGGCTAAAAAAGATAAACTTTTCAAGCAAGACTATTGCGGATGTGTTTTTGCATTAGTCAAGCAAAGAGAGGGACAAAAGAAGCTAGCTTATGAGCTTATGTCCCCTATAAATAAACAAATCCAGCCATCTAGCATAGAAGAAAAAATAGAATTATATGATAAAAGAATAGAATTAGAAAAAGAGAGCATTGATTATTTCATAACTAAAGAGGGCATTTTAAATTATAGACTTCTAAATGCAAAAGTGATTGTCAAATCAGAAGTCCTACCCTCTTATATTTTAGCTTACTCTTTGCTAAAAAGAGGCAGAACCGAGGGGCGAGTAGAACATACACATAATAAAATATCATTTTTTAATAGAGAGAGTATTAAAATTATAGACATAATAACTTTTAATGAATTAACAAATAGCCAATATAAAAATGTCCGTGAATTAAATAATAATCCCTTAGCCTTTGAAGATGAGGTCTTTCTTAGAGGAAGAATAACAAAAAATAATTTTAGCTCATCTCCTATAATAGTGCTAGATGAAATTGTGGATGAAAAATATAGAATATTTATCAATTCTTCTATATTTAATGATACTAAAGAGACTTTGGTGGTAAAGTAATGGCAAAAATTAAAATAAGAAATTTTGGTCCCATCAAAGATGGACTAGCTGATAATGAATATATAGAGATGAAAAAAGTTACTATTTTTATTGGCAATCAAGCTACTGGTAAAAGCACTATTGTTAAAACTTATTCTACTTTTTCTTGGTTAGAAAAGGCATTAAATAGGAGAGTAATGAAAGTAAATCATATTAAAGATAATGATACTTTTATTAATGAATATTTTAATTATCAAGGATTAAATGGATACTTTAAAGAAAATACCTATCTTGAGTATATAGGAACATCATATACATTCATATATAAAAATAAAAAATTAGGCATAAAAAATACTGGTAAAGATTATTTAATTCCTAAAATTATGTATGTTCCTGCTGAAAGAAATTTTATTAGTGCGATAGAGAGTCCAGAAATAATAAGAGGATTACCAAAAACTTTATATACTTTCTTATCAGAGTTTGATAAAGCAAAAAAAAAATTGAAGAAAGCAATATACCTATTAATGATATTAGGTTTCGCTATAATAAAGCAAAAAATACATCTTACATCGTAGGCTCAAATTATGAAATACCTTTACTAAATGCATCTAGTGGGATACAGTCAGCTACTCCTTTGTATTTAGTGTCAAAATTTTTATCTAGCGAAAAATATAAGTCAGATAAATCTTCTATAAGAGAATTGAGCTTAGAGGGAAACAATAAATCCATAAAATTACTTAATAATCTAATAGAAAAACAAGCAAATAAAAATCAAGCATTTCCTGAAGAACTAAAAGAGCTGCTTATAGAGTCAATTTACAGTCAATATAAGACAGATTATTTTATAAACATAGTAGAAGAATTAGAGCAAAACCTATATCCTTCATCTCAAAGAAGTTTATTATATTCTTTATTCGAGTTTGTCAATACTAACAATAATAATCAACTTATTTTAACAACACATAGTCCATATATAATTAACTATCTTACTTTAAGCATTAAAAGTGAGATGATTTATAGAAAAATAAGCAAAGATTCACGAGAAGAAAATCCATTAGAAAAGATAGTCCCGCATAAATCATATATCAGCGGTGAAGAAGCTATAGTTTATGAGTTGAATGATAAGGGTTCTATAGAAAAATTATCTACATATGACAATTTACCTGATGATGAAAACTACCTTAATAAGTTATTAGGTGAAACTAATAATGATTTTAGTAAATTGTTAGAGATTGAAGATAGAATATAAATGTCTGTAGATTTTTTCAATAGCGAGTGCAGTAATGTATTATCGAATAAAGAGTTTGGATTATGCGATAAAGATAATTCTAAGGCATACATAGATACTGGTAACCAAAACAGCTGGATAGCTACTGTAATTAGATAGTGAAATATTAAAGGCGATTAAAAAAAGGAAATAATATGAAAGCTTTGTTTTTACTACTTGTGGTAGTAACTTTTGGCTTTTCTCTTAGTATGGAAAGTGGCAGTAAAAAGGCTATATTATTAGAGCTTTTTACCTCTGAGGGGTGTAGTAGTTGCCCTCCTGCTGATGAGTGGATTAATTCTTTTGAGAAAAATGATAAGTTATTTAAGGAATTAGTACCTGTTGTTTTTCATGTGGATTATTGGGATAGATTAGGGTGAGTTGATAGGTTTGCTCAAAATGAATATACTAAAAGGCAATACAAATATTCACATACTTGGAAAAGTTCTAGTGTCTATACTCCTGGTTTAGTTTTAAATGGGCAAGAATTTAGAAATTGGAGATCTTATAAATCAAAATTGAGATTTTCAAATAAAAATGTAGGTGAGACCACTGCAAATTAGAAGTGCCTAAGATAGGGTGATAGAAGATATTAAAAAGTGATTTTTTTGTTCAAATCATAGCCAAAGCTATGTTTTTAACAAAAAGATTGCTTTATGATGTCTTGTAGCTCCCTAGATTAGGTGGTTCTAATTTGCAGTGGTCTCATAAAGTATATTTTCATTATCTGAGCTAAATTTAAATAATTTTTACAATACAAGAGGATACTACATAAATGACACAAGCCAAAAAAATTAAGGGAACCTCTATTAATTCAAATAATTTAGATAATGTTAGATTTTAGTTTTAGAGTGATTTTTATAAAATACG
>JAJVLF010000250.1 GCA_029255845.1 Campylobacterota bacterium
TTGATTTAAAGGATGATGTTATTGGAGCAACTGAAGTAGCCGTATCTGCCTCAAATCTCCCAGCTGGATTAACTGCTAGCTATCATGTATTAAATCCTAGTCAGGTAGAAGTAGAGCTTAAGGGAAATGCGATAAGCCATAGAATTGCAGATAATGTAGCTAATTTAGAATTTTCATTTACAGGGAATTTTAGTGGGGGGATAAATCCAATTTCTGTGAGTAATGGGGAGACTGACTTTATAGATCCTGTTTTGGAAATAACAAATAAGACATTTTCTGAAGTTGATGCTAATAATGGATTTATAAAAAGAAATACTGTAAATATTCATCTTTCAAATGGAACATTCACAGGGACTGTAAGAGCTATATTATTAGATAATATGCTTAGTTTAAAAGGACTACATGCAGGTGTGCCTGATACTCTAAAAGCTTCTTTTTCTTTAACTAATGCTAGTAATATTTTAGTGAATATCGAGAATAGAGCAGTATCTCATCAACCAACGGATGATTTAGATAATTTAGAATTTGATTTTAATGATGAGATTATTACATCTAATAAAGTAGATTTGAATTTAAGTGTAGGTTTGATGCTGAATGGCGATAATGTTAGAGAAAAAATTGAAATGAAATTTATAGCAAATGATCCACCTGAATCTAGCATAGGTGATCCTTTTATGGAATCTAATAATAATGATGGATCTATTTCTAATACTTCTATTATTACTTTTGGTGATAACTTTGTGGGAGATAAAAAATTTAATGAGGCAGGTGGCTTAAATATAGTTACGACTAATCTTCCTACTGGTCTTATTCCCTCTTATTCTTTTATAGATGACAGCAATATTAGAGTTCAATTAAAAGGTAATGCCTCTAGACATGCTGATATAAATCATATTACTAATTTAGAATTTTCTTTTTCTGGTATTTTTAGTGGAGGAGTTAGTCCTAAAGATGTAAGTAATGGAATAATTGATTTTATAGATCCTACTTTATCTATTAGTGGAGATACTATTAGTGAAGATATTGCAAATGATGGGACAACTAAAACTACATTTAATATTCATATCGATGATGGGACTTTTTCTGGAATTGTTGGAAATAGACTTGCTCGTAATTATATTGATTTAAATGGATTGCCTAACAATTTAGATGATATTTATACATTAACAAATACAAGTAATATAAAAGTTGAATTTCTTAATGCTGCAATATTGCACAGAGTAGAAAATAATAAATATAATTTAGAATTTAATTTTGATAAAAATATTGTTGCTTATAATGCTATCAATTTGAATAATTTGGATTTATCTTTTAATGGAGATAATGTTCGAAGTAACATTAAAATACTCTTTCTAAATGATAAACCAATTCCTACAATAAGCGGAAATTTTAGTGAAGAATATACTGATATTGGTCATATGGGCAATAAAGTTACGATAAGTTTAAATGATGATATTATTAATCCTGCTCTTGGTAGTATTACTGTGTCTAATCTTCCTGCTGGTTTTGATGCCATTAAAGTAGTATATCTTAATGACTCTCAAGCAGAAATAGAAATAATTGGAAATGCTGATAATCACTTAGCAAGTGAGAGTATTACAAACTTAGAATTTTCATTTAATGGAATATATTCTGGAGGTATGACTCCAGTATCTATTAATGCAGCTATTGAATATATAGATACAGCTTATATCTCTATAGATTCAGATATTTTTTCAGAAGCTAGAAGCAATATTGGCTTAATAGAAAATTCTTTAAATCTTAATTTTTCAAAAGCTAAATTAGATATTAATGCTAATGAATTGCTTACACTAAATAATACTCCTGATAATTTAACAGCATATTTTACAAGATTAAATGATAGTAATATTAGGGTTGATTTAATAAAAAATGCAATATCTCATGATGATAAGGATGATAGAGACGGGGTTAAAGGAAGTTTCTTATCTTTTAATTTTGATAATAAGATAGTTGTAGATAATAAAGTTAACTTAAATAATAAAGGAATTGATTTTAACGGCAGAAATGTCCGCAACAAAATCCAAATAGACTTCATAGAAGCAGAAATAACAGCAAAACCAAAAATATTCTTAGAAAATGAACTAACAAATGACGGAAGAATAAGAAGCACTATAACCCTAGAATCACCAGACCCATTTAATCCAGGATTAAATAATACTGATATAACATTAGTAGGCTTACCAACTTCTTTAAAAGCATCTTATCTTCTTAATGTTGCAACTAATAAAATAACAGTATCATTAAGTGGAAGTGCTAATATGCATTCTGTTGCAGATAATTTAGATGATATGTATTTCACATTTGAAGATGATGTTTTAAATAATGGCATTTCCGTCCTAGACATCTCCAACATAGCAATAAAGTTCTTCGATACCTCCATAACCATAAACAACAATACATTCAAAGAAGATAGTTTTAATGTAGGAAGTATAGGAACTAAACTAACACTAAATATAAGTGGAAATACTATAGATAAAAGTATATTTAATATAAATTTAGAAAATTTAATCTCTCTTACAAATGTTCCTAATGATTTATCTGCAAGATTTAATATACTTAATCCATCTAATATTGAAGTATCTTTAATTAATGAAGCAGATAATCATAAAATTGCTGATAATGTAAACAATATATACTTCTCTTTTAGTTCTAGTTTATTTGAAACTAATACTAAAGTAGATGATATATCTAATATTAATATCGATTTTATAGAAGCAGCTTCTATGTCTTTACTTCCTAATGTAGCTTTTAATGAAAGTATAACAGATGATGGTAGTATAAGAAATGCAGTAACATTAAATGTAAGTGGAGGAATTATATCTAATATCGCTGATAGTGACTTATCTAAATATATAAGTATTAAAAATATACCAGATAATCTTAGTCCTATTTTTAGAAGAATATCAAATACAAAAGTAGAAGTTAGACTAGATAATAATGCTATTTCTCATACTACAGATGATAGTATTAATAATTTAGAATTTGATTTTAATAAAAATTTCTTAACTAATGAAGTGCAAACTAATTCAGTTTCAGGGGCTATTAACTTTTTTGATTTACCAGTATTAAAAGCTAGTGATATATTTATAGAAAGCACAAAAAATGATGGAAGTATAAGAAACCCCATTACAATAGAAGTAACTAAAGGAGATCCATTTTCAACAATACTAGTTGATAATGTAAGATTAGATCTTTTAATAACAGCTCTTAATCTTCCTAATAATCTTGATGCAAATTATACTCTTGTTCCAGATGGAAAAGTTATCATCCCTGATGTAAGAGAAATAAAAGCACCTAACTTTAATACACCACAAGTATCTTCTCTTACAGATTTCTTAGTTATAAATGGCACAGAATATGCAATACCAGCAGGGACAACAAATTTTAATAGAACTATTGGTGGAGTTAGTTATGAATTTAATTGGAGTACATCTAGCTTTACTATAAAAAATTTAACTGTAAATACTTTAGTTGGATTAACAGAACTTAAATTTGGACAAAGAGCAGATCCAACAGCTACACCTCCTACACCTGAGAGACTAAGTGATAATGTAAGAGCTAATGCAACAACTGACTTTGTTGAAACTATAACTCCTGGAACTAGAGCTTCTCTAAAGCTATTAATATCTTTAGCTAATAATACAAATAACCATACTAATGCTGATGATGTAAATAATTTAGAGTTTACTTTTAATGCAGAGTTGTTTAAAGGAGGAATTGCTCCTGTCACCCTAAACTCAAAAATAGACTTCTTCGATGCCCCAATAATAACAATATCTCCAACCTTTAAAGAAAATCTTAACAATGATGGAAGCATAGCAAACGAAGCAATAGCTACTATAAAAAATGATACTTGGAATGTCCGAGAAAGATTTACTTATACTGCTAGAGGATTTATAGCAGATGACTTGAAAGTAGAAAAAATACTAGTTGATGGAATAGATATACTAAATGGAAAAGAATTTCTCACTATAGATGAAATAGTTCAGCAAATGGGATATAATGCAAATGGAGTAGGAGTTCATACTAATAATGGAAAAATAGCTACAATATATGCTGATAATGTAAATGGAGAACTTATATTTTATTCTAATGAAATTGAAGTTGGAGATTCTATTAATGTTAGGTTTAAGCTTGAAGGCTATGACTTTAATAATATTGATCATTTAAAAGATAATCCTAATATAGATCATATATTAAACAATTCTGGAAGTATAAATCCAGAAGATATATATACTAAAATTACAAGTAGAGCCTTACCTTTTGGATTAACCCCTAGCTATACTTATATAGACAGCACTAAAATAAGAATAAAACTTGAAGGAAGTGTTTTAGAAGTAAATCAAATAGATATAGATAGTTATTTTTCTTTTTCTCCTGATTTACTTAGACACAGAATACCAGCTAATGAAGCTAGTAATGATATTGACTTTATAGATAGAGCTACTATTTCTTTATCAAGTAATACATTTTCAGAACTTGAACTTGATACTGCAGGAACTCCTAAAGCTAATCAAGGATTTATAAGAAATACTATAGATTTAATTATAAGTGGAGATGGTATTGATGAAGCTGCTGCTATTGCTAATAATTATATAAGCTTAAATGGTGTTCCTAATAACTTAAGTGTTAGTTTTAATGCAGGAGCTGATACTACTGATGGAATTATTACTATTTCTTTGAGTGGACAAGCACTTAAACATACTGATGAAGATAGTTTATCTAATTTATCATTAAGTATAAGTCCAAATGCTTTTTCTTCTGGTTTATCTTCCATGAATACAAATAATAAGATTACTAATACTATTAATAATATAAGCATAGACTACTTAGATGAAGCTATTATTTCTGCTGATGGATTAAGCTTTTTTGAATCAAGTGCAAATGATGGTAGTATAAAAAATGCTATTACTTTTAATGTTTCAGGTGGTGCATTACTATCACAAAGTGATAAAAGTTTTTCTTTTGCTTATAGAATACCTTTAACAAGAATAAAAGAACAAGGATTTATAAATATAGGAGGAGAAAGGTTTGATAGTTTTGATGCTAGTGATTCTTTAGGAGAAATAGCTTCAAAGCTAAGTGATAAAATTAATGCAGGGTCTTCAGGAACTTTAATAAATACAGGCATTATATATGCGAAACCTTTAGGAACAAGTTTAATCTTATTAAGTGATAATAATAAAGATATTACAGTAAATATAAAAGGTAAAAACTTTACAATTTCTAATGATAGCACTATAGCAAATGAAGATAAAACTATAAAAGTAAATGATACTTCTATTGATATAAATAGCTTTATATCTTTTAATTTAGGAGACTTTTCTGGATTATCCCCTCACTTTACAGCACTAAATTCAACTCAAATAGAAATGAGATTAGATGGAAGAGCAGACTCTCATTCCATAATAGACAATGACTTAAATATAAGTGTGCAATTTCTTCCTGGATTATTTGATACAGCTCCTTTTTCTATTACAGGAGACAGACAAGGTGTTAATACTGTATTTTTAGATAATCCTAGTATGAGCTTTACTAGTAATTTTAGAGAACATATTTCTAATGTTGGTAAGATAGATAGTGTTACTAAGGTAAATATAAAATTAGCTAATGATAAAGTAGCTAATAATTTAACTGATATTAATATAGCTAGTCTGATATCTATGGGAAATATTCCTCAAGGATTAAGTCCTATTTATTTTATTAACCCTGCTAGGGATGAAATAGATATTAAGCTAGTTGGAAATGCTATTTCTCATACAAGATCTGATTCTGTTAAAAATTTAACTATTGATTTTAATAAAGATATGTTTTACTCTAAGACTAATTATGATAAACTTTTAGGTATTGATGTTGATTTTATAGAAGAAGCTATAATTACTGCTACTCCTAAGACTTTTCAAGAAGCTGAGAGTGATGTTGGACTGATTGATAATTATATTACTTTGACTGTGGAGAATGATGTTATTTCTGTATCGCCTGTTGCCGTTAGAACTCTTGGGCTTGTAGATGGCACCTATCCAAAAGCAGTTGGAGCAACAGGTAATAGTAATTTTGTACTTTTTGAAATCCCTGGAACAGGTCTTGGGATAGGTTCTGGTCTATTAGCTCCTCCAGTAACTCCTGGGACACCTGCAAATTTTGATATTACAGTAAATGGAGTCCCTATAAATGTAACAGTATCTACCGATGGTGATAACTTTACAGTAGATTCAGGAGGTCTTCTTAGAGCAACTGCTATCAGATTTTTAGCCGCAACAGGTACACCGTCAATAACAAATGTAAATATACCTATGATCACTGCTCCCCCCGTAAATTTATACAACTTAATAAGCCTAGAAAATGTCCCACCAGGACTAAAAGCAGAATACTCATTCATTGACAACAAGCACATAGAAGTTAGATTATCAGGAACAAGAAACGGTGGAGTAAGTGGAGCAGATAAACATAGTAGTGCTGATGATTTAGATAATCTAAAATTCACCTTCGAGCCAAGACTATTAGTAGAAAATGTTACAATAAAAGACATAGAAGATATATCTATAGACTTTGGAGGAAGTATAAATATATCAGCTATTACTAATGATTTTTCAGAAGAGTTTTACTCTAATAATGGTTTTATAGAAAATGTTATTACTCTAAAAGTTAAAGATGGGGAATTAGCTCATACTACTAGAGCATTTAAATATGCTTCTAAACTTGATTCAGGAGTTTATGCTGATATAGCTTTAAATGGAATTTTTAAAATAGATGGAGTAGATTTAAGTGATACTACTCTAAACTCTAAAGCATTAGGAGGAGATTATAATATTAATTATGATATTAGAGATTTACCTGGAACTGCTAATGAAAACATAGCTTATCATGTAGCTAGTGTAATAAATAATGGATATAAAGGAAGCACTTTAAGAAACTCTGATAAGCTATTTGCTAATGTAGAACTTAGAGGAGGAATTTATGAAGTTATATTACTAAAAGATACTTCTGATTCTATATTAATACAAACTAAAAACATAGAAGATTCTTTTGCAAATGATAATAATATAAGCCCAACATCTAAATCTATAAAAATTCCTTTAAGTGATGAAAGATTAAATAGCTTAGCTGCTTATATTAATTCACCACTAGGTTTAACTCCTCACTTTAAAGCATTAAGCACTAAATTAATAGAAGTAGAATTAATAGGAAATGCAGATCCTCATGCTAAGATTGATAGTAGAACAACTCCTTTAAGACAATTAGAGTTTAATTTTTCTCCTGATGCTTTTGATGATGCTTTATATGTTAAACCAGCTTCTAATATTAATGTGCACTTTGTGGATAATTTAATTTATAATACTTTATCATTTGAAGAAGATAATATTTTAGATGATGGTAGTATAGCTAATACTTTGATTATAAGTTTTGGTGGAGGAGATGCATCTTTAAGAAATAATGCTATTTTAGCTAATGATATTACAGATTATGTTTCTGCTTTTAATATCCCTGCTGGTTTAAGTGCTACTTATGCTTTTAATGTTGATGCTGATAAATTAGAAATAACCTTATTAGGAAGTGCAATTAGTCATAGAGATACTAATAGTGTGGATGATGCTTATTTTACTTTTGATAGAACTTTATTTGACCAAACTAAGACCGTCACAACTAAAGCAAATGCAGAAATTAAATTTATAAATAGAGCTAAATTTGAATTTGATGAAACTGATATATTAGAAACAGGAAGTAATGAAGGTATCATTCCTATTACTAGAATTAATATGCATATTAGTGATGGAGTTTTAGACCCTAGAAATAAAAGAAATGATGGGACATGGAATGATGCTAGAGTAAATACTCTTATAGACTTAGAAGATATAGATTTTTTAAGAGCTTCATGGCATATAGTAAATGCTTCTAATTTAATAGTAGAGATAGGAGGCTTAGCTGATAAGCATAGAGCAGGAATAGATAATCAAGATATAGAATTTTACTTTACTGATGATAGACTACTTGAAGGAAATGTCCTAGCTAGAGATATTATAAGTAGTAATGATGCAGATATAGATACTATTAATTTAAAATTTATTGATGCTATTAATGTTTCTTCTAGGATGGATTTAGGTTTTTCTGAAGCTTTAATAAATGATGGAAGTATTTCTAATACAGTGCAATTATTATTATCAGGTGGAAGAATTAACCCTAATCTACAACTAGGTAGTTATATTACTAATGATACTGATGGTAATCCTTATTTTACTATTGATACACTCCCTACAGGACTAAGTCCTATCTATAGAATAGTAGGAGCAAGTGCAATAGAAGTAAAATTAATTGGAAATGCTTCTAAAAGTTTAAATAGTGATTCAACTACCTTAGATTTTACCTTTAATAATAAATTATTTTTAAATGAGATAGTAGCAGAGCCTTTGAAAGATGTTAGATTAGATTTCATAAATAGAGCTACACTAACCTTAGAAGATAATATAGTTCAAGATGGAGTTTCTATGGCTCTTTTTAGAGAAGCTATTAGTAATGAGGGACATTTTGATGGAGAGGGTGGTTTAGATAGAATAACTATGAGTATTACTGATGGGGAATTATCATACTTAGGAAGTGTTGGGGCTATGAATGCAAGGCTTAATGATAAAGTTAATAATAGAGTTAATGTTTCTAATTTAGCAGGACTTGGTGGACTAGCAGTTTCTTATAGGTATATAGATAATAACCATGTAGAAATTTCTCTAAGTGGTTTAAGTCCTTCTCATCTTTCTCCTGATTTTGATATTGGGAAAGAGTATATTGCTGCTAATGTTAATGGCTTGGAATTTTCTTTTGCTAGTTCTTTGTTTGTAGATGATAGGGCTATTACTGTTAATGCTTCTTATGCTGATGTTGATTTTATAAATAAGGCTGATATTGAATTAGTAGGGGGATTAGATACCTTTACTGAAGATCCTGTTGCAAACTCTGGAGCTATTCTTAATAGTATTGATTTACATATTACAAATACTACTAGTAATAAAGTTTTATTTGTAAATGATATTACTTTATTAAATAATAGTATTTCTGCTATTAATCTTCCTCTTGGCTTAGTTCCTGTTTATGAATTAGTAGGTAATGATAGAAAAACTATAAAAGTGACATTAACTGGTGAAGCTGTTAATAGTAATTCTACTTATAATCTTAATAACTTAAAGCTTAAATTTGACCCTCAAGCTTTTGATGATAGTATAGAAGTATTTAGTCCTGATCTTAAAGTTAGATTTACTGATAATACTAATCTAAGTCCTATAGGATTTTTTAAAGAAAATGTAGATAATATGGGAGCTATGGCTAATAGAGTTTCTATAATAATAGATAATGCAGACCCTGCTACATTTAAATCAGGAATTATTGATATTAATAAGATGAGTATTTTTAATATTCCAACTTGGTTAAAAGCTAGTTTTAATTATATTAATCCAAAAGAAATAGAATTAGAACTTTCAGGACAAACTACTAATGAAAATGGACATAGTCCTAGTGATGAGAGACATATTGTTGTTGAGTTTAAAGATGCATCAATATTAAATGCTGGTAATAAACCTAATAATGTTAAAATATTTATTGATTTTGAGGATGCTCCTGTTATAGAAATCATAAATGATGAAGCATTTAAAGAAAATTTAGTCAATGATGGGAGTATATCTAATAAGATTACATTAAGAGTAAGTAATGGAGAAATTAATGATAATGTTGATATTAATGCTTTAGCTAATGCTGTAAATTTATCTCCTGATTTAAGAGCTTCATTTCAAAGAATTAGAAATAATAATTCTATGATAATAGTAGAATTAAGTGGTAAAGCTATTTTACATGAAAAAAGTAATTCTGTTGATGATTTAGAATTTAGTTTTGATGGAGGATTATTTAAAAAAGGGATAAAGCCTGATAATCTTGATACTGCTAAAATAGAATATGTTTCAGGAGATAGTGTTAGTTTAGAAGGATTATTTAAAGAAGATGGTTTAAATAAAGGTGAAATAGATATAAATTTTAAAATTACACTTACTTTAAATAATGATAAGTTTCAAGGAAGTGTAATAGATAATGTATTTACCCCTAATGGATATGATCCTACAAATATACTAGATTTAGAAAATACTCCATTTGGAATGACTCATACTGCTAAACTTATAAGTGATGATAAAATAGTAGTAAGCTTAACAGGAAGAACAGGCTCTCATGCTCCTAGTGATAATATATCTAATATAGTCCTTAAGTGGAAAGATAAAGGTGCATTTCTTAGTGGCATTGCTCCAAAAGATGTGAATGATATAAGATTAGAGTTTGTGGATTATGCTTATGCTAGTATTACTGGGAAGTTTGTTGAGACTAATGCTAATGGTGGAAAGATTGCAGGAAGAGTTACTATTTCTCTATCTGAGAATAATACTTTTAATAATGTTACAGATATTGCTTCTATGGTAAATATTGGTAATCTTCCTGATGGCTTATCGCCAATATATGTCCTATCTGATGGAGGAAGATCATTATTAGTAGAATTAGATGGTGCTGCTACACCTCATAATAATAATAATTTAGGAAATATTACATTTCAATTTAAAAATAGTGCTTTATTTTCTAATAATATTGTTGCTAATGATGTTAAAACTAAAATTACTTTTATTGATAAAAGCTATATTAGTGCATCAGGAGAATGGATTGAAAGTAGTAAGAATGATGGAACATTTGAAAGTTCCATTTTAATTAATCTTGTAGCAGATGAATTTGTAGGGAATGCTGGTGTTTTTATTAATAATCTTCCTGATAACCTAGAAACAAGAGTATCTAAAGTATCTAATTCTGCTATTAGAATATTTTTAGCAGGAGAGGCTATTAGTCAAGATATAAAAGATAATAGGACAGATTTATCAATAGAATTTATTAGTGCTAATAATTTTCGTAGTGGAAACAAACCTGATATTATAACAGGAATACCTATAACTTTTGTAGATGCTTCTAAGATATTAGTGACAGGGGAGCTTGTTGAAAGTGTTGATGATATTGGAAAAATAAATGGGACGCTTGTTTTCACTATTGATGGTACTGATACCTTTGATACTAGTATAGCAAATATTTCTGAACTTCTTAGTATCAAATATGATAATGGTGAGTTAAATGGCTTAAGTCCTAAATATAAGTTATTAAGCAATAAAGAATTAGAGCTTAGCTTTACAGGCTTAGCAAAAAATCATGTTCCAAAAGTAGGAGATATTGATTTTACATTAACTTTTGACAGTGATTTAATGATTACTAAGATTTCTCCTGCTCCTATTGACTTGAAACTTAAATTTATTAAAGCAGGAATACTTAGTATTTCTAGTAATCTTAAAGAAAATAAAATTAATAATGGGACTTTAGATGATACTAGTATTATAAGTATTGCTGATAGTGAATTTTCTGATGTTGCAGACCTTGCTAATGCTATTACTGTAAAAAATCTTCCTTTAGGTCTTACCCCTGGTTTTAGTTTTATAGATGCTAATTCAATAAAAGTTGAAATTACTGGTTCTGCTCTTAGTCATGATTATATAAATTCAAAAACTGATATAGAATTTTCTTTTGATGAGACTATAATAAAAAATGAAATAGCCTTAAGTCTTAAAGATATAAAACTAGATTTTTATGATGCTCCTTTAATTGAGCATGATAAAATATTTACTGAATCAAAATCTGATGATGGAAGCATAGCTAGTCCTATATTTTTTACAATTTTAGATGATATTATAAAAAATGGCTTTAAAGTTTCTGATTATATTTCAGCTAGTGTAGTGGAAAATGGTGTAGAAACTGATGGATTGCCTGATGGATTATCCCTAAGAACACAAGCTTTATCTAGAAATAGATTTGCATTATTTTTAGATGGGAATGCTACTAGCCATAAATTTACTGATAATGTTGATAATTTAAAACTTAAATTTAAAGGAGATTTTTTAGAAAATGAAGTTGCTCCTAAAACTATAGAAAATTTAAAAATAGTATTTTCTGATACACCAAATATTTCTTTTGCTCCTAATGGTTTTACAGAACTTTTAAGTGATACTGGAGAGATAGGAAATCAAGTTATTATTTCTGTGGATGGGGATGAGTTTAATCCTAATGTTGATGCAAATTCTTTTATAAATATAAAATCTTTACCTACTGGACTTTCTTTAAATTTTGAAGTAGATACTCAAGACAGCACTAAACTAATACTAACTTTAAGTGGAGAAGCATACAAACATACACAAGAAGATAGCACTTCTATTGAATTAAATCTTTTAGGAGGATTATTTAAAAAAAGAGTCCCTCCTACAGGTATTTCAATACCTGTAGATTTCATTACTGCAAATATATTTACAGCTGATGGTAACTTTATAGAATCAGCTAATAATGATGGTAGTGTTGAAAAAAGTGTATTGTTAAACTTAGAAGGAAGCACTTTAAATAATGTAAATCCTAATGGTTTT
>JAJVLF010000251.1 GCA_029255845.1 Campylobacterota bacterium
CAAATTTTTTTAGTAAATAGTAAATCTCTGACCCTCTTTATTTGACCCTAAAATTCTACCAAAAAAAATATCAAATGATAAAACATAAACCTAACAGAAAATACAACTTGCAAATACTTAAAACACCATAGAAGTCAATCCAACAAAAATACAGAAATAATGATTTTTACTTTATAGCGGTTAAGTATTTTTTTATAAAAGTTTAATAAAAGGCTATTGTTATTTAGGGATGACTCTAGTCATAAGTTGGTAGAATTAAACAAATAATGAGACTCAAATTATAAACTATTATCTTTTATAAGTTTTTTCATTTCATAATGAATATTTTGCTTTTGTTGCATTTCTTTATAGTCTGACATTTCTTTTATTTGCTTTTGTTGCATATTATGTATTTTATATTCTTTTTCATATTTTAAATTATTTTTATTTCTTGTATTTATTTTTTCTAGCTTTAAATTATTGGTATGCTTTAGTTTTTCTTCTTTTTGTAGCATATACTCTATTTCTTGTTTATATTTTTTGTATTCTTGTTTTCTGTATTGTATGTATAATGTTTTTTTGTCTATATTAGTGCTATTTATAATATCTGTCATATTTTTATCCATATATTGTATTTTAACTATTTTTCTAGTTTTAGTAGGGAGGGTATTATTTATTTTACTTGTGTTTATCGTTGGTAGTTCTTCCTTAAGAGGGATTATTTGTTTGTTTTTATCATTAAAGTATATGAAATAAAACGAAATGCATAATACAAAAAATATGCTTATTATTATTTTAATTAGCATTAATTAATAAAATAGATCCTGATAATATAGTAATCTTTGAGTTGCCACTTTCTATATCTGTAATTGCATGAATTTTAGTATCTAAACTTAGTGCTTTTATGCGATCTCCTTTTTGGACATCTAAGATATCATTTTTTATAAACAAAGTTTTTTTGTTTTGATTAGTTGTATTATTGTTTGTATTATTGTTTGTATTTAAGTCACCACCATCCCCTCCACAAGATATAAGTATAAAACAATATATTGATATTATAATTAATTTACTTGTTAATGTTTTCATATTTTATCCTAGAATTTGATTGTATCATATTGTTTAATAGGAGCTGTAATATCTAAAATAATTTTATTATTTTTATTTTCAATTTTAAAGCTACTTCCTGTATCATAGGCTGGCATTTTGATAGATGATTTGTTTCCATTTATATCACTTTTAGATATATCTCCTGAGAGTATGCCATCTTTACTAATTGTAATAGATACTTGAAAAGTATTTTTAGATTCAGATATAATTTGTGGTGTTGTTATATTAAATGTTCCATCTTCTGATATTATTACTCTTGTTTGTTTTATTGAAGATTCTATATTGGTGGATATGATTTTTCCATTGCTGTTTTTATTGCTTATGGCAGTTATTGTATTGCCTTTGCTATCTATATGAGCTTGTATTGTAGTATTTTCAATACTTATGGTTGAAATCTTTTCTCCATTAGCACCGTAGGTTATTTTAGGATTTAACGGTAAATTTATGATTATGGGATTCTTAAGAGGCGAGTTTGAACTGCTTCCACCACCTCCTCCACCACCTGAGGAACCGCCTCCACCACCGCCACCACCAGAAGAACCTCCGCCACCTGAGGAACCACCACCTCCTGAACTGCTTCCACCGCCTGAAGAAGCTTCTATATTTACATTATAAATAGCTGTTTTAACATTTGTCTTGTTGCCTACCTTATCATAAGCTATAGCTTTTAAGTTTAAAACTCCGTTATTACTGCTTGTTAATGATAAAGAATTAGATTTTGTTTTTGTAGTATCTGGATTACTATTATCTATAGTGTAATATATAAATTCAGAGCCACTAGAACTTAAAGATATTGTAGAAGCAGATGTTATATCTCCACTTGATACAGAAAAAACTATATCTTCTGGAGGAGTATTATCTACAGTGAAGCTAATAGATTTAGCTGTATTTTCTGTTTGCCAAACCGAGCCATCATATCCTATAATAGAAATAGTATTTATTCCCTCATTTAATGAAGTTAAATTTATTTTATCTGCTATGTTTTTTTCAGCAGAAAAAGACCCTTGATTTATTTTGTATTTATACTTAGTAATACTTTCACCATTAATAGATAATTCATTAATTGGACTCCCAGAGCCTCCATTATTATTTGTAGCAATAGTACTATCATTTGATACTTCACTTCCAAATTCGGCCGTTTTATCTATTAAATCAATAGTAAAAGTAGCTATTGTTATAGCACTTTTATTTTTTGCTGTATCAATTGCTATAGCTTTTAATATTTTAGTAGAAGTTATATTTATTGTTCCTGTATATTTATTGTTTGATTCATCTGGAGTGGCATTATCTAATGTATAATAAATACTAGCACTTGCATCACTAGAAGAAATACTTATTGTTTGAGTAGAAGAATAAGAACCACCATTTGGGGATATGATAGGGCTTGATGGAGCAGTAGTATCAATTTGTATAGGACCAAAATGACTAGTAGCCCCAGTATTTCCATTAGTAGCAAAAGGTGCTATATGAAAATAATAACTCCCATCATCAGAAACTCGTGCACTATGTGATGAAGCAGTACTATCAAGAGAGTTTCCATTTGCACTATTAATAAGAGTATTAGTATTTTTATCTAATAAATAATAATATCCACTTAATACATAACCACCATCTACGCTAGGAGCACTCCAAGATATAGTTATATCTTTAATCTTTGAGAGAGATGAGGTGTCGTGCGTATTAGAAGAAAGGGCTAAAGAGCCAAATCCTCCAAACAAAAAAGTAGAGCTTAGAAATACTAAAATAGATAGATATTTCTTATTCACTATTGCACACTATTTGATATAGTATTAACGCTATTATCTATTCCGCCTATATTAACTTCATTGCCATCTTTATTTATAGCCTCATAAATAACAAATGTAGTCTCTCCAGTGCTTGTATTAATAGTTTTAATACCAATAGCCACAACATAAATATGATTTTCTTCTAACTCTTGTAGCGCAAATGCATAATTAGAGCTTGCACCATTACTTAAAGAACCTATATCTTTTTTCTCAGCAACTTTCCATTCATCAGAACCATAGCTACCATCACTATTTGTATCATATACATCTAAAAGTAAAACACTTATATTATTTTCTCCTGCTGTTATATTTTTAACAATACCATTAATGGTACCTTTGCTAACATCTTTAGTAAGTTGAAAATTTGATATATCAGCATTAATATTTACATTATGTTTAACAATATTAAATTGATTTTGATTCCAAGAAAAATATCTCAATGTATAAGTTCCTGCACTTAGTCCTTCTATTCTAAAGCTACCATCTTTATTAACAACAGCTCCTTTTCCTTCATTATTACTACTAGCACTAATCCAACCTTCTTTATCAGAAGTATTTATATTAACAACCCCTTCTATAGATTTTAAGTTTCCAATATCAGGTAGTTCTATCGTATAAGAGCTATCACCTGAAACATTTATTAAATCAGCCTTGCCCCAATCCCAATTGAAATTATTTATTGTTCCACTTAAAGTATCATCTTTATTATTATTTCCATTATTAGCTAAACCACTTTTATTTTTAGATGGGTGAATCATAATGTAATAGCTTCCATTAGGAACTAGCATTTTTACTTCATCATTATATGTAATAGTTGGCCATTTTGAGTAATCAGCATTATCTTTACCATACCATTTATCATCTTTAAAAATAGAAATATATATATTTTCTGTAGTTTTACCTGAAACTTTTTGAAGATTATTAATACTTAGAGTAATAACAGATAAGCTTGGAGGCGCTAAATCTCCTAAATCAACATCATTACTCATATCAAGTAATACAGATTGTTTAGCTCCTCTTCCACTTGTTTGCCATATATTTTGAGAAGATATTAAGCTATCTTTATTAGCACCACTACCACCCTTTGCATTATCATCACCTAATGAAATAGCAAAAGTATTAAATCCATCAGCCCCAATATAAGCTATATAGTCTTTTGACTTTTTAACAGAAATATTAAAATCAACATCCCCGCTACTATCAGCCGTAAATTCTTTTCGTTTACTATTAGTACTATTAATTTCTCGCATATCAACCCAAACAGTTTTATTTATATAAGAATTTCCTAGTTTTAAAGTAGCACTAAGTGTTGATTTATCATCTGGTAAGGCTAAGCTAAAGGTTTTATCTTCATTTATGGAAAACCCATTTATATTTGGAGTCCAAGTTACATAATTATTAATATCACAATTATTAATATTATTTCTCCAATCATTACAAACAGCCCCATTTTGTTTACCTACCCAATAAACATTTGATACTAATACATTATTGCTACTATCATACCAATAATCCCCAGTACCTGTTACGCTTAACTTAAGGTGATAATTATCTTCCTCTTTTAATGAATCTAGTGTTATATCTACCTTTCCACCAATCGAAGTATTGCTTTTTACTTGTCCAATAGATTCATTAGGAATAAAAAGATTAAAATCTACATTTTTATTATTTCCTGCATTGCTAAGTTTTATATTAGCAGAATAAAGTTTAGTTTCAGATATAGTAATAGGACTTACCTCAATATCTGAATTGACATTCATCCTAAATTCTTTACCGTCTTCATAAGGAGCCCAATAAGCTATATTAGTAGAATTAATATCATTATTTTCAATCTTATTTCCGCTTGCATCAAAAGGATAGTTTCTTACATCATTAGCATTAATTGAGTTTACGCTTGAGCTAAAATCTACACTATCTCCATAAATCAAATATCTATGTCTTTTATATTCAGATGGTGAATAATAATTTATTCTAAATAAGTAATTTCCTTCTTTTATATTAATAAATTCAAAATTATTATTTGTAAGTTTCGCATACTGATTATAGTATGTTTTAGGATTATTTATAATAATATTTACCCATTTCGCATCACTAGGAACTCCTGATATAGTACCACTTACACTATAAAGTTTAGGCTTAGTATAATTACTAAAGTCAATATTTATAGTATGTATTTTGCTACCACTAGAAGCTATTTTAAATGGATTAATATTAGCAGGAGTAATATGGGTAATATTATTATCAGTAGAATTATTCTCATTCCATATCACATCTGATCTATCTTTCATAGTATATTTAGAATTATCATTTATATCAAAATCCATATAAAGATCTCTATAATATGAATTCCTTGTATCGATGTTATCATAATGTGTTTGATGTATGTTTATAGTATATCCGTCATTTTCTATACTCTCGCCAAGTAAAATAGAATATTTGTAATTACTATCAACACTAGAATATGCTAAATATCTTCCAGTTTTAGCACTAATTATATTTATATGCATATAATTTCCACTTTTATTTATATCAAAATCAGAAATACTAACAATACCTTCTATTTTGTGAAAGCTATCACCAAATTTACTTATATCAATATCTCCTATATCTTGTGAGCTATTTATTGTAAAATACCCTGTTTTAGCTATGTCCTGAATCCATATATTATTTCTTAGTGTCCATTGTATGTCTTTGTTATTAATTAATGCCTCATCTCCATCAAATGAATGGTCACTAGTATCAGTATCTACATCTTTTTCATCATCTAAATACATTGAATGCTCATCGTGAACGATTTTAAAACTATATTTAGCTTCTTGCTTAGGTAGTCTGACATTAATTGAAGCATTATCTTCATTAGCATCTATAAAAATAACAGTATGATGTGTTTTTCCTGTATCTACATCCGTAATCATAACATCTAATTGAGATCTAGTAGTTTTGGCTTTGGTTTTTATATTAGCTTTTAATATATGTACATTACTATTTATATCACTTAAATCAAAATCAACATCTTCTATACTAGTTTCTAGTATCTTTAAGTGATTAATATCCAAAACCCATATATTGCTTACCCTAGACCAACCAATATCACGATAATATTTAAAACTATCTGCATTATTATCAATTCCATTAACTGTATTATCATTACCAAAATCACGATAATAATGCTCTTTATGAGCATTAAAATGAGTAGAAAGTTTAAAGAAAATATTAGTATTTTTATCACTCATATATACAGAATACTTACCATCCACTCCTACCATAGTTGAGCCTAAAAATACATCATCAGTTGAAATAATATCAATAAATATAGCCTTACAAGATGATAATGGCTTACCATAATCATCAAGACAATCACTTACAGGAGTTAATACTCTGCCATTTAAATTAATTGTTCCTGATATTTTTAAAGCCCCTAGACCATTATTATCATTAAATGTTTGCTCATAATAATGCAATCTAGTAAGCTTAGCCTGTATGCTAGCTACATCAATAGAGTCTGCCTCAAGAAGAGTTTCTAACTCAGCTATAAGAGCATTCATAGAAAGCAATACATCCGCCTTAACATCATTAGTAGTCATATTGTTTTTAATACTTAGTAAATCTTTCATATGTAGATCTTCTGTTATATTAATAGTTATATCCATAGTAATTTTATCACCATCATTATCGGTAGCTGTAGCTGTAAATGAATATGATGTCTTAGTAGCATATATAGGGGCAGTTTTGAAAGTAATTTTACCTGTGCTAGCATTAAGATTAAAATAAGCAAAATCACCACCACTTATACTATAAGTGATACTACTATCATCAGTAGCTAGTAATGTTAAAGCATTTAATCTATATTCTTTAACAGAAACTATACTAGGAGAAGTAAATACAGGAATAGTAATTATATTAACTGTTACAATCATACGAGCGACATATCCATCCACATCTCTAGCTGTAACCTCAAATTGATATCTAGATTTATTAGCATATACAGGAGCTTGTTTAAAAGTTACTTTTCCTGAAGAATCAATATTAAAGCTAGAAGCATCATAACTATTTAGTCCATAAGTGATACTGCTATCATCTGTAGCTTTGAATGTACCAACAAAAGTATTTCCCCCAGAAACATTAAATTCATTCGTAGTAGGATTATCAAATGTAGGTAGAATTGTTATATAAACAGTTATGCTCATAACAGCTTTATTTCCATCAGTATCTATAGCTATAGCATTAAAATTATATATTGATTTATTGGCATACACAGAAGCTTGTTTAAAAGTTACTTTTCCTGAATTAGGATTAAGATTAAAACTAGAAGCATCAGTACCATTTATCTCATAAATAATACTAGAATCATCAGTAGCTAATAATGTGGTAAGAGATAAATTTCCTTCATTTGTTCTAAATGTGGCAGTAGGAGAAGAAAATACAGGTGCAGTAATAATATTAACTATTATATTCATAGTAGCTATATTTCCATCCACATCCCTAGCTGTAGCATTAAATCTGTATATAGATTTAATAGCATATACAGGAGCTTGTTTAAAAGTTATTCTTCCTGAAGAATCAATATTAAAGCTAGAAGCATCATCACTATTTAGTCCATAAATGATATTACTATCATCTCTAGCATTTAATGTAGTAACAAAAGTTTCACCTTGAGAGACATCAAATTCATTCGTAGTAGGATTATCAAATTTAGGTAAAGTGGTTATATTAATAATCATTTGCATAATAGCTATATTGCCATCCCCATCTTTAGCTGTAGCATTAAATTCAAACATACTCTTGCTACTCTGATAAATAGGAGCTACTTTAAATGTAATTTCACCACTAGTTTTATTTATATCAAATAAATTTGCATTAGTTCCATTTATATCATAAGCAATATTGTTATCACTATTAACTGTTAATTTAGTTACAGTTTTATTTCCTTCTTCAATACTAAAAGTATTCCCTGATGTAAATTGAAATCTATAAGTATTGAGTGTTCCTGTTCGCTGATTGTTTTGTCCAAATGTAGGCCATGCAGAGTTTGCTAGACCTCCAGAGTTAGAGTGTATAGCATAAAGTTTTTTATCATCTGAGCCAATATATATAGTTCCATCTTTTGAGATTGCTGGGGAGCTAGAAAGCCATTTTCCCGTCTCAAATTCCCATTTTTTTGTTCCATCAGGATTTAAAGCATAAAGCTTATTATTTTGTGAGCCAATATATATAGTTCCATCTTTTGAGATTGCTGGGGAGCTAGCAATATACTCACCCATTTCAAATTCCCATTTTTTTGTTCCATTAGGGTTTAAAGCATAAAGTTTACCATCCCATGACCCAAAATATATAGTTCCATCATTTGAAATTGCTGGAGAGCTAACAATAACATTGCCCGTCTCAAATTCCCATTTTTTTGTTCCATCAGGATTTAAAGCATAAAGTTTTTTATCTTCTGACCCAAAATATATAGTTCCATCGTTTGAGATTGCTGGGGAGCTAGAAATACCTTTACTTATTCCTATCTCAGTCTCAAATTCCCATTTTTTTGTTCCATTAGAGTCTAAAGCATAAATCTTATGATCACCCGACACAATATATATAGTTCCATCATTTGAAATTGCTGGGGAGCTAGAAATATATTTGCCCGTCTCAAATTCCCATTTTTTTGTTCCATTAGAGTCTAAAGCATAAAGTTTGCTATCAGCTGAGCCAATATATATAGTTCCATCATTTGAAATTGCTGGGGATCCACCAAGACTATTGCCCGTATCAAATTCCCATTTTTTTGTTCCATCAGAGCTTAAAGCATAAAGTTTTTTATCTTTTGACCCAATATATATAGTCCCATCGTTTGAAATTGCTGGGGAGCTAAGCACATAACCGCCCGTCTCAAAGTCCCACTTTTTAGACCCGTCAGAGCTTAAAGCATAAAGCTTATTATCTCTTGAGCCAATATATATAGTTCCATCGTGTGAAATTGCTGGGGAGCTAGAAATACCAGCACCCGTCTCAAATTCCCATTTTTTTGTTCCATCTATAAATTCTGAAACAACAACACTAAAAGAGGCACCATTAAAGTATGTTCCATCAGAGTCCTTAAAGGCTTTGTTATCTACTCTTATAGAGTAAGTTTCTAAGGATAAGTTATTTGTAAAAGTAGCATTAACCACTTTATCTATAATACTCACTTTACTATTATCATTTGCTCTAATAGTTTCTACTAAATTATTACTAGAATTATATAAGGAAATATTTCCTTCACCTGCTAATATATTTCTATTAAATGTAAGAAATATCTTTTTATCATCCATTGTAATATTGGTAGATTTATTTGTTATTTCTAAAGCTGGTGGAGTTATTGATAAATTAAATGATTTAGTATAAAAACTTTTCTTAGAAAATAACACTATAGTAACTACTGAATTATACAAATTAGCATTTTTAGTATTTATAGATATCTCATTATTATTAAATATAATTTTTACACCATCATCTGTACTATTATAATCCAAGTGATAAACATCTGTAGCATCTGTACTAAAAGAAATACTTTGTTCATCATTCGTGATACTTACTGAATCAGCAATGGCTATAGAAATACTTTTTTTAGTAATATCTAAAGGGATATTTGACACCAAGGCAAAGTCTTGTTTGTCATCACTTATAATCTCATATCCTCTTAATTTTATTTTATAATTACCAGCTGGTAAAATAGCTTGTATTTGCTCTGAGTTATCTATATGATTGTTTTTAGTTTTAATAGCAGGGCTAGATGGATTAGATACATCTAGTGTCCAAGGATAATAAGTGATATTATCATCTTTTTCAATTAATATCATATCTATATCATTTACAAGCATATCATTTTGATTAGCCGTATAATCTCCCTCTTTATCTATCCAGCTTACTGAGAAAGATACATTAGTTTCTTGAGATAAAGTAAAATCATACTCTATAATTCCATCATGAGAAATATCATCAAAAACAAATAATGAATTATTAGTATTAATAGTTCTTAGAGTATCTACGGCTTTTTTGGCATTTATCATACCATATCCGTATCCATAATCAGGACCCTCATTACCTAAGTCTGTAGAAGTATTCATTAATAAAGATTTTAATATATCAGCTCTTAAATCCCCTACACCTGTTAGGTTTTTGTATTCTTCTAATATCAATGCAACCATACCAGTAGTGGCAGGAGTAGCCATAGATGTCCCTGATTTTGAGGCATAAGCACTATTAGAAGTTTCTACTGAAGAATATAAGGAATCTCCATTAGCTACAAAGTCTGGCTTAATTCTACCATCTTTAGTGGGACCAAAGCTACTAAACCAAGTTATTCCATCAGTTTTTGGATTAGCTCTAGCAGAATCTGAAGAAGCACCAATTACAAAAACATTTTTAGATACAGCAGAATCTGTTAGTATTTTATATGTACCATTTCCTTGATCTCTGTCATTACCCGCTGCTTTAAATATAAGTAATGATGGATTTCTTTTTACTATTTTATCCCATTTATTAGAAACTGATATATATTTACTTAGGTAATCATCAGGTAAAAAATCAATATTATACCCATAAGAATGATTAGATAATTTAGTATTAAATTTTCCGTAAGAATCTATTACTTGATCATAATTTTGTGAGCTATCATTAAACCAATAAGAAAATATTTTTGTATCAATAGCCATACCTCTAGCTTGTGGATTAACTCCATAAGCTCCAATAGTACCTGCTACATGAGTGGCATGAGCATTCATACTAGCAGATGTTTCAAGTGTAACTTTAGAAATACCATTTTTCATAAATTCATTATGAGTGCTTCTTATTTTCCCACCATCAATAACTTGGACATTTATATTTTTTCCACTTAAATTATAATTTCCCCCTGAAAAAGAAAATAAAGGAGTTGCATTATTATAAATAGAAGCATCTTTATTATAAGGCACATTAGGAGGAGAAATCATATCTATAAATATAACAAAAGGAATTGATAATATATCATCTATTTGGTTTGGGTTAATGGAAGCTATAATAACTTTATGCTTTTCATCTGCTAGATGAGATAAAGCAATATTTCTATCTTGTAATTCTTTTTTAATTTCATCAATAGAAATATCATCAATAAAGCTTATATTGACAAATATACTATCATTTCCATCTTTAGAATAATCAGGAACTTGATTTGATAAAATATATTGATTAACACGATGTACTTTTTCTTGCGTAGCAAATGAAGCTGGAGCAGTTTGACTTCTACTAATAGTATTAAAATTCCTAACAAAAGAGTCATCTTCACCATACATACGATAATCATAGCCATCTTGCTTGTTCCCACTTACAAATTTTATACTTTTCATACCTTGATTAAAATATGTTTGTTTTTGATTGGTGGAGAGTATGTCTTTAAAGTTAATGATAAGTATTCTTGTTGGTTGCTGACCTACATTTTTGGAAGCATTTTTTGAAATAATATCAAAAATATCTTTCTTGTAATTTAAGTTAGAACCATTAATTGTGGAGCCTGCAAGAAAGCTCACACTAATTAATGCAATATATAGAGCATATAAAAATTTCATAAAAATAACCTTTTAAATTTTTTTCTAAAATCTAACGATTTTAAGCCA
>JAJVLF010000252.1 GCA_029255845.1 Campylobacterota bacterium
CTCTTGAGAATGTGTTTAAAAGTTTGATTAATTAGATTATGAAATAATATGAAATTATCGTGTAAGGTAAGATATGGTATCATATGCCCATATTTTGATTTACACAAGGGCATTTATGCTATATGAGCTTTACTTATATTTTGATATTAATCTTTTTTCTTATGTGAGTGTTCGAGCTTTTATTAGTTTTATTATTTCTTTTCTTTTATCTTTAGTTTTATTAAAAAGATATATTAAATATGCCAAAAATAAAGTCCTTCAGCCTATTTATGATGATGCTCCAAAAAGACATCAAGAAAAAAATGCTACTCCTACTATGGGGGGAGTTATTTTTCTTTTGGCTAGTATTATTAGTGCTTTATTATGTGTGGATATTTCTAATGATTATTTTCTTATTGCTCTTTTAGTTATTGTTTTATTTATGGGTATTGGGATTAAAGATGACCTTAGTAAGGTTCTTAATAAGGATAATCAATTAGGGCTAAGTGCTAAAAATAAGCTATTATTACAAATTGTATTTTCTCTGATTATAGGGATTTTATTATTTTCTATAGATTTTAATAGCTCTCTTTATATCCCTTTTTATAAGCACCCTTTGATGGATATGGGGATGTATGTAATATTATTTTGGGTGTTGGTTATTGTTTCTACTAGTAATGCTATCAATCTTACTGATGGACTTGATGGGTTAGTTGCTTTTCCTGTATTTTTGAGCATTCTTTCATTGTCTGTTATTGTGTTTATTGGGGGGAATTTAGATTTTAGCTCTTATTTATTGCTTCCTTTTATAGAAAACTCTAATGAGGTTATTATTCTTTCATCCGCAGTAGCGGGAGGGGTTTTGGGGTTTTTGTGGTTTAATGCACATCCTGCTTCTATATTTATGGGAGATAGTGGCTCTTTGCCTATTGGGGCATTTGTGGGTTATTTGGCTGTTTTGGCTAAGAGTGAATTTTTATTATTTTTGATAGGATTTATTTTTATTATCAATGCTTTGTCTGTCATTTTGCAAGTGGGTAGTTTTAAGCTAAGAAAAAAAAGAATTTTTCTTATGGCTCCATTACACCATCATTTTGAGCTAAAAGGAATAAGTGAGAATAAAATAATTATAAGATTTTGGATAGTGGCATTGCTTATGAATATTTTAGCTTTGCTTAGCTTAAAGTTTAGATGAAAATAGCTCTTTTAGGTTATGGCAAGACGACTAAGGCGATAGCTAAAAAATACAAATGCGATATATTTGATGATAATATAAAAGAGCCATTTCAAGATGAAAACAAGAATAATATATATCCCGCAAAAGAATTTAAAAACATAAAAAGCGATGTCCAAATACCAAGCCCTGGTATCGCCCCTAGTAGTAGCTTAATTAAGCAATCAAATAATGTAATGAGTGATTATGATTTTTTTGATAATCAAGCTCCTTTGAAAATATGGATTAGCGGGACAAATGGTAAAACCACTCTAACTCAAATGACACAATGCTTACTAGAAGATAAAGAGGCAATATCAGGAGGCAATATAGGAACTCCTATAGCTTCTATGGATAAAGATAAAAAAATATGGATTTTAGAAACAAGCTCATTCACATTGCATTACACGAATAAAGCAAGGGCAAATATATATGTCTTACTCCCCATCACAAGCGACCATTTAAGCTGGCACGGTAGCTTTATGGAGTATGAAAAAAGCAAATTAAAGCCCTTAAATACAATGGAAGAGGGAGAGATAGCCATCATTCCTGAAAAATACAAAGACATCAAAACTAATGCTTATATCATAACATATAAAAATAGTGATGATTTAGCTAAATATTTTGATATAGATATAGAAAAACTTAGCTTTAAAGAGCCGTTTTTATTGGACGCTTTACTCGCTATGGCAGTAGAAAAAATACTTTTTTTTACATTAAGTTATGATAAAATAAATAATTTTAAAATAGATTCCCATAAAATAGAAGAATTAAGAGATAATCAAAATAGACTATGGGTAAATGATAGTAAAGCCACTAATATGGACTCTAGCTTACAAGCTATAAAAAGATATGAAGATAAAAAAATCCATCTTGTGCTAGGGGGAGAGAATAAAGGGGTTGATTTAGAGCCACTAATTAAAGAGATAAAAAAATATAATCTCATCATATACACAATAGGAAAAGCAGAAAATATGATAATAGAGTTAGCCACTAAGCACGATATACAGCATTTGGCTTGTGGTGATTTAGAAAATGCTATGAATAAAATAAAAGCTTCTTTACAAAATGGGGAAGTTGCTCTGCTTTCTCCTGCTTGTGCTAGTTTAGACCAATTTGATTCTTATGCTTCAAGAGGTAATTTTTTTAAGGATAATATTAATTGAATTATATATTTGGTCCTATAAACTCAAGAAGATTTGGCATTTCTTTGGGCATTGATTTAAGCAAAGAAATAAAGCAATGTAATTTTGATTGCTTGTATTGTGAGCTTGAACCTGCTAAGGCAATAAAAGAGCAAGGCATTAGCACTAATTATATGGATATTATTAATGAATTAAAAATAGCCTTAGAAAAATATGATAATTTAGATGTAATCACTCTTACAGCTAATGGAGAGCCTAGTATGTATCCTTATTTGAAAGAATTGGTGCAAGAGATAAATTATATTAAAAAAGATATTAAAACATTAATTCTTTCAAATGGGGTGGCCGTCCTTGATAAAAAAACTCAAGAAGTTTTACAAGATATAGATATAGTAAAGCTATCTTTAGATGCCGTAAGCCCTAAGATATTTAAAAAAATAAATAGAGCAGAAAAAAATATCGCCATAGAAAAAATGGCAGATGAGATGATAAAATTTAGCTCCATCTATAATGGTGAGCTAATAATGGAAATTCTTTTTGTTAAAGGAGTTAATGACAAGCTAGAAGAGGTAGAAAAAATAGCTAATGTCATTAAGAAAATAAACCCATCAAGAGTGGATTTATCTACGATAGATAGACCCCCTGCCTACAAAGTAGAAAAAGTAGAAGATAGCTTTTTAAATAAAGCAGAGCAGTATTTTCACCCTATCGCGACTACGATAGCGAGAGCTAAAAATAGCAATTATAGTTTTAATTATTCAAAAGGAGACATATTAAATATGTTAAAAAGAAGACCACAAAGCAAGATAGATGTAGATTCTATATTTTCCAAGCAATCAAGAGAGAATATAATCCAATTAGAAAAAGATATGGAAATAAAAAGTCTCCATATAGCAGGAAGCTTATTTTATGTCATAGGCGGTGAATGCAAATGAAATTAGCATATCCTTTAGCGATTAAGAATAATTTTTTATTCAAAAAAAACTCACAAAACTTCGTAGTAAATGAAATACCTCTATATGAATTTAGCGGAGAGGGCGAGCATTTAGTAGTGAAAGTGAGAAAAAAAGATATGGATACTTGGCAGATGATAGAGATAATAGCGAAGCATTTAGGCATCCCTAAAAAAGAAATAGGTTATGCGGGACTAAAAGACAAGGACTCTATGAGTATGCAATATATCTCTATTTTTGCAAAACACGAAACGAAACTAAGCACATTTGAGGATAATAAAATAAAAGTCTTAAGCACAACAAGGCATAATAATAAAATAAAACTAGGTCATCTAAAAGGCAATCATTTCAAAATAAAATTAAAAAAAGTCTTAGGAATAAACAAAGACAAACTAGATTCAGCATTAGAATGGATTAGTAAAAATGGAGTCCCAAATTATTTCGGAACTCAAAGATTTGGAACCACAAAAGATAATTACTTAGAGGGAAAAGACATAATAGATGGCAAAAAGAAAATGAGAAACAAAAAAATAAAAGATTTTCTAATCAGATCATATCAAAGCTATCTATTCAATCAATGGCTATCCTTTAGAATAGAAATTTCCCTATTATTAGAAAAGTTCAGCGAAGAAGAAACAGAAAAATCACTAAACCTAGCAGAAGGAAGCCTACTAAATACAAAAGAGCAACCCCATTTCCTAAAACTCCTAGAGGGAGACACAATGATGCACTACCCTTATGGAAAAATATTCAACATAGAAGACAAACTAAAAGAAGCAACAAGATTTACCACAAAAGACATATCCCTAACAGGAGCCTTATATGGCAAGACAACAAACCTCAACCAAAGCCCATCACAAATAATAGAAGATAAATTCAGATACAAAATACCCCTAATAGAACAAAGAAGATATGCTTGGGTTTTCCCAGAAGAGATAAAAAAAGAATACATCCCAGAAAAAGCCCATTACGAATTTAGCTTTTTTCTTCCTAAAGGCTCTTATGCTACTAATGTCATAAATGTTTTAAATCCTAATTCTATGAATTAGGATTAAGTTTATTTATTATTCTTAGGTCAATACACATCATCATGACTACCAATATCAATTAAAAATATTTGATTATCTATAATAATAAAATCTAATATTATTCTATATTCCATATCAATGGAGATTGAATAAAAATCTTTTAGCTTACCTTCTAATTTATGCAGTCTTAATGATGAATGATTTGGGTTTGCTTCAAGAATATATATTGTTTTTTCATATTTTTTAAATATATCAGGGTGTTTTTTAAAAAATTTCTTTAATTTTTTTACATAGCTTTTAGTTTCAAGTATTTTATACATTTAATTCTTGTTTTAATGACTCTATATGCTCTTTAGCACTTAACACCTTATAATCACCATTTTTATAATCATTCATTACATCATTATAAGCCATCTCTAATTCTGCTTCTCTTAACTTGCTA
>JAJVLF010000253.1 GCA_029255845.1 Campylobacterota bacterium
CCTATTTCAAATGTATATTTATTTTCTAAATAAAAATCTCCTTGTTTACTCGTAAAAATCCCTTTATCTGATTTGTTTATTTCATAATAATTGCTTAATTGATTTGCAAAAAATGTTTCTCTTATGTTGCCTATTTTTGGCTTTTTTATATACATTAAATTTGTATTTTCCATATAAATTTTCTTTTGCTTGTTGAGATTATTTAATTTATTAGGATTTGCTTGTAGAAATTTTATTAAACTAGCATCTTCTAGTTTTGATAAATAATCTTTTAGAGTTCTATCATCAGATATATCTGCTATTTGTTTTATTTTTGTTAGATTTGGGATAAATGGCACACTTTTCATAATGAAAAATAAAATCTCTTTTAATTTGCTACAAGTATGCCCATTTAAAGATGGATACACACGAACTAAATCAGTATCGATAGTCATATCTATACTTTGTGTTAATGTAGTGAAAAAATCATCTACATTATTAAAACTAAGACAATATGGATAATATCCAATCTTTAAATATTTTTGAAATAGCTCCATAATATTTTCTATTTCATTCACTATGTCAATAGCGATGTTAATATGACCTTCTATTACTTTTTCTAAGGAATATATTGGCAATTCATATTCATACTTTACTTCTAAAAATTCCCTAAAGCTCATACCAAACATTTTATATTTAACAGCTCTCCTACTTAAATCGTGAGTGCCTTTTTCTATCTGTAAAGCATCGCTTCCTGAAGCAATTACTTTTAAGTTCTCATAAGTATCATAAATATTTTTTAATTCCCCAGAGTAGTTTGTATATTTATGTATTTCATCAAAACATAATAATTTTCCTCCTCTTTTGTTAAACTCACCTGCTAAATCAAGCATTGTAAAATCTTTATCTATTTGGGTATCATCTAGGCTTATATAGAGTGCTTCATTTTCTTTATAATTTTCCATATATTGAGCTATAGTTGTTGTTTTTCCGATGCCTCTAGCCCCTAATATGATAGATAGCCTATGTTCTAATTTTTCTTTTTTAATGAAGTATCTTTGATAGGGTAGATTATTTTTCTCATAGAAAGACTTACTTTTTTCTAATATTTTATCTATCATTATGATTTACCTTTTTGTTTAAATATTGGACTTCTATTGTATTTTAGCATATTTATGTAATGGCTTACATGAATATGTGATAAAATACTTTAAAGTTTTAAAACATTAATTAAAGTTAATAAATAAAGTTTTTAGTTAAATATCAGATATATGTAATGAGTTACATAAAATTATTTTAAAGTATAATAAAGTTATATAATACTATTTAAAGTTAAAAAAAGTAATTTATAGTTAATAATATTCAGGTATATTTAAGAAATATGATATATAATTACATTCAAAATAAAAAGGAAACATTATGCAAGACAATGTAATACAAGCTTTGGATATTTTAATATCTAGTAATGAATTAGGCAAAAGTGATATTGCTAATCTTTATAAGGTTATGGAATTTTTACAAGATGCTAAAATAACAAAAGAAGAAATAATTAAGTATTGTTTTGAGTCTAGTGATAGCAAAAATGTAGCATATAGAGGTTTTATAAAGAGGATAAAAGAGGCTATATCTTTAGCGATAAATGGCTGTGATGATATATTAAAAAAAGAAGTTTTGCAATCTTTGGAAATTATTGTCCATAAAAAAAATAAAACTTCCCATGCTTTTGTGGAATTTAAAGCTAATAAAATGAGAGTGATAGATAGTCTTGTGAAAATAAATGATAACTATAAGGATGCTAATGCGATAGATACACAAATAGGTGCTAATGAGAAGCAAAATGAGAATAAGAAAAAAATAAAACTTTTTATTTCTTATGCGAATAATGACAAACAACTTGTAAGAGATTTTAGAAAAGACTTAAAGGAATATTCAAGCGGAGAAGAATTTTCTTACTGGATAGATGACAATATAGAAATAGGGAATAATTTTAATGCAGAAATAAATGAAGCATTAGGAAAGTGTAATTTTGGTCTTTGCTTAATTTCTCAATTTTTCTTTAAAAGTGAATATATTACAAAAAATGAGCTTACTCACTTTTTAAATAATGATAATTTAATATTAGTAGGGTTTAAGAGCGAAGTTGATGGGGAAGTTGTAAGTGTAGATGAGTTTTTGGAGCATATAAATAATAAATACGAAAATGATTCAAATATTAAAGAAGCTTTACAAACTCAAATGTATTTTTTTAAAGATAATCATAAAGATTTTTATAGTCATTTAGGGGATGATAGTAAGAAGAAATTTATCAGACAATTAATTGAAAATATTGGGGAAAAAGCTATTAATCAAAAAGAAAAAAAGAATGAATTGCAAAAAAGTGAGGAAGTGAAAAATGATGACAGATATAGAAACAAGAATTTTATAAAAAATGACGGCAAAATAGAAGATTTACAAAATACACAAGAAAGAAAAGAAAAGAAAATAGTTTTAATAGATGATATGCTCACTTGGGCAGAAGATACAAAATCCCCTCCTATTTATGCCTTATTAGGAGATTATGGAATGGGCAAGACATTTAATTGTAGGATGTTCGCAGATGAAATGATGAAAAAAGCAAAAGAAAATGCAAGTATTCCAAGAGTAGTTTATATTGATTTAAGAGAAATACCAACTTTTATTACTATTAATGGTAAAAGCCAAACACCTAATTTAGAAGAAATATTAGAGCATTTACTAAAAAATAAAAAAGATGCAATTGAGATAATAAATCAAGCTAAAGAAGCAAAAGCCATTATTGTTTTTGATGGGATAGATGAAAAAATAGTGCATTATAGTAAAGATATGGCAAATCAATTTATGGCAGAGATAATCAGCATATTACCACAAGGACAAGAGTATAAGGGGAGTAAAATAGTAATTTCTTGTAGAACTCATCATTTTGAAGATATTAGCTCTCAAAATGGATTTTTAACAGGATTAAATAGAACAGGCACAAAAGCAGAGAAATACCGCTTAGCTAATATATTGCCTTTTAGCTCTACTCAAATACTTAGCTTTTTAAATAAAGTATTAGATAAAGATAAGGCGATATTAGCTTATGATTTAATACAAAATAAAGAGTATTTAGGGACATTAGCTAAAAGACCTTTTATGCTAGATTATATTTCTAGTTCATTGCCTAGCTTGTTAAAGCTTGATAAGATAAATAGCTCAAGCATTTATGCTACTGTGATAAAGCAGTCATTAATAAGAGATGAGGGCAAACATATATTAACAAGAAGATTAAAATATGGATTATTAAAAGACTTAGCTTATGATATGTGGGAGCAAAATGCTCAAACTTGGGAAGTAGATATTTTAAATACCTGGCTATATAATTGGTTAAAGGCAAATAAAAATAAAACAGCAAAATATGAAGAGATAATAAAAGAAAACAATAATGCTAAGTTAGAACTAGATTTAAGAAATACTTCTTTGCTTGTTAGGTTTAATGAAGATAGTTTTGGCTTTTCTCATAGCTCTATGCAGGAGTATTTTTTAGCAAATATTTTGATAGATAAGATGATAGAAGATAAAACTTTTAGTATTGAGAAGGAACCATCAATGCTAACATTATCGTTTTTAAAAGATAGCATAGAGGTGCTAGATGATAGTAAAATAAGTCCGTTATTTTTATGGCTAAATAAGACTTTAGCTACTTCTTTTGATGTGAATAATGAATTAGCATTAAGTATTATTAATAGCTTGTTTTTATTTAATAAAGATTTACCTATATTTGGGGAAATAAACCTAAAAAATGCAGAACTTTTAAATCAAGAGATAAACGGACTAAAAGCAAAAAATATCTTTTTTGAGAAAACTATGCTAAGTAATAGCAAATGGACAAATTGTGAATTTGACAATACAAATATAAATGATACTTGTTTTAATGAAAGCATTTGGATAAAAAGCAATTGGGGAAATATTAATTTACAAAATCAAAGAGAAGATTATTTTTGTAATATTACTAGTCTTGATTCTAATATAAAAACAAATACTCCAATGCATCCATCAATAAATAAAAAGAAAATATCAAAAGATCTTGAGTTTTCTTTTGGGCATAATGGCTCTATTTCTTCTTGTGCAATGAT
>JAJVLF010000254.1 GCA_029255845.1 Campylobacterota bacterium
TCCGAAGCTAAAACAGATAAAAGTAATTCTTGTGATTTTTCATTATACATATTTAATTCCTTTGTTAGTATTTTTACTATTTTAGCATATTTTCATAAAAGAGCTGACTTGTAAATAAAAATAATTATGCCTATGTAACTGCATAGTTTTATTTATTTTAGATATAATACGATATAAGCTAAAAAGGACATATATTGAAAAAATTAATATTAATAATTGGGGCTCCAGGAAGTGGTAAGACTACAGATGCAGAGATAATAGCAAAAAATAATAATGAAAGTATGGTTCATTATTCTACTGGGGATTTACTAAGAGAAGAAGTTGCTAGTAAATCTGAGCTTGGCAAGAGGATAGATTCTTTTATTTCTAAAGGTAATTTAGTGCCACTAGAAGTGGTTGTAGGGACTATTGTGTCGGCTATTAATAAATCTCCTAAGGATATTGTTATCATAGATGGCTATCCTAGAAGTGTTGAGCAAATGGATGCTTTAAGTGAATTTTTAGAAACAGAAAATGAAATTAAGTTAATATCTGTTATTAAAGCTGAAGTATCAGAGCAGACTGCTATGGATAGGGTTTTAGGTAGGGCTAGAGGGGCAGATGATAATGAAAAAGTTTTTAAAAATAGAATGAAAGTTTTTACTGAACCTATGGATGATATTGCTAGTTTTTATAAAGCTAAGAACATTTTTACTGTAGTTGATGCTGAGAGAGGTATAGAAGAAATTGTTTTAGATATGGAAAGATTAATTAAATCTTTGATTTAATAACAGCCATATTATCCTCTATAACAATATTAACTTTATCCCCATTTTCATAATCAGATAAATCACTATTTGTATTCCAATAAGTTCCAGAAAATTTAATTTGACTATCATCAATAGTGCCTATACCACTTATATGCACCGAACACTCACTATCATCTGAGCCTTTATTCATTAATATAATTAGTTTTTTTCTAAACAATAAAAGAAAAAATAATCCAAGAGTAAAAGCAAATGCACATTGATAAAATAAATTATCAAAAACAAATAAATAATTATGTATTATTCCTGTGATTATGAAACCTATACCAATAGGCAATATAAAAAAAGAAAATGATAAAATCTCTATTGCTATGAGTATAATGCCTATAGCAATTAGATATTGTGCATCGATAGCTGGCATAATTATTTTTTACCTTTACCCAAAAATTCATTAATCATAGATAATGAACCTATAAATTCTGTAGCTTCAAATGGGATAATGACTTTATCTTTAGAATCACTTTTTGCTAATTCATTAAAAGCAGATATTCTATCTTTTGCTAATAAAAATTCAGCTCCTAGTGATTTTGTTTTTATAGCCTCATTAATCATACTTACAGCTTGTTGTTGCCCATTTGCTATAGCTATTTGCTCATATTTTTGTGCATCTGCCATTCTTTCAATTGCTTCTGCTTCTAAGATAATTTTCTGCTTATCTCCCTCAGCTTTACGAATGACAGCTTCTTTGTCAGCAACTGCCTTAAGCTCTATTGCTCTTTTTTCTCTTTCAGCTTTCATTTGAAGGTTCATAGCTTGTTCTATTTCTTGCGGAACAGATATATCTCTAAGCTCCACTCTCATAGTTTTAACACCCCATTTCCTAGTAGCTTCATCTAAGACAATTAATATTTTTTTATTTAGGGCATCTCTTGAAGATAAAGTCTCATCTAAAGCTAACTGCCCTATTTCTGATCTTAGCGATGTAGTAGCAAGATTTGCAATAGCTCTTTTAAAATCAACTACACCATAAGTAGCATTTCTAGCATTTTCAACTTGAATAAAGATAATACCATCTACAGATATATTTACATTATCTTTTGTAATAACATTTTGAGAAGGGATATCAATAATCTGCTCTTGCTTACTTAATGCACTTCTAATATTATCAACTATAGGAATAATAATATGAAAACCACCTTCTAAAGTTTTATGGTATTTACCTAATCTTTCTATAACCCTAGCTTCTGATTGCTGAACAACTTGAACCCCTTGAATTAATATAATAATAACAGCAATAATAATTGCAAAAGAAATAATAAAACCACCACTAATAAAATCCATCTTTTATCCTTATTTTAAATTTAGAATATTTTAACATATTTAATTTATTATATATACAATCACAATAAATATAGTAAAAATCCAACCTTAAACCCTCATCTAAAGAAGGAAATTATACAAACATTAAGCTTAAACCATCATTTTTTACTAAATTTTTCACCATAAACAACTAAAGCTTTTTAGAGGTTCCCTTAAAATACAAAAGTCCTTTTAATCTTCTTGAAGATAAGTTTGATACAATACTAAAGGGAATCTCTATTTGTATAGTCCCAATATATAACCAAACCAAAACTTTAAGTAAAAATAAGGTAAAATACTACCAAAATTTATTACAAGAAAAAGGAGCATAAAATGATAGCATATCATCCAACAGCAAAAACAACTTTCAATATTAGAAAGGAAATAAAAGAAAACAAAGAAAATTTAACATTAAGGCAACAAACTAAAAAATATAATATAAATCTTAGCACAGTATTTAAATGGAGACATAGAGAAGACTTTAAGGATAAAAAACATGGAGCAATTAAACCAGCTAAGTCTATAAGTGATTTAGAGGAGCATATTATATGTGAAATAAGAAAAACAACATTGTTGCCACTTGATGACTTACTAGATGTAGTAAAAGGTTTAGGTATAAAAATAACAAGAAGTTCATTAGCTAGAGCATTACAAAGAAATGATTTATCTAATCTATCTAAATATATAAAAAGTCTTAATGAAGAAGATAAACCAAGTCATTCTAAGTTTAAAGAATGGGAAATAACGAACAGTTATTGAGTCTGGTTATACTCATTCATTTATATATGACATTGGTCATATATAAAGTTTCTCTCCTATAGATATAAAATACCTACCTAAAATAGATGGAAAAAGAACATATTTGTATGTAGCAATTGATAGAAGCACAAGAATAGTATTTGTTGATATATAAGAAAAAGCGAACAGCTTTTGATATAAAACAGCTAAAAGTGCAGAGAACTTTTTAGAGGAAAAAGAGCTAGTAGCTCTTTGAGTATAATTAAACATTTTCCTTTTGAAATATATAAAGTATTAACTGAGGAAAAAGAGATAATATCTCTTTTGAGTGTAAAGAGTTTACAGATAAATTTAATAATAAAACTAAAAAACCTACAGCTACTCGCTCAAATGAGCTCCTATATTTGATAAAACATGCTCTAATAATAAGATAGAACATAGAGGAAAAGAGCTAATAGCTCTTTGAGTAAAACCTTATACTCCTAAGACTAATGGTATGGTAGAAAGGGTTAATAAAAAGGTTGTAGATAATGTATTAGATAGATTTACATTTAAAACTATAGAAGAAATGAAACAATCAATTTTCCATTACTTTTATAGTTATAATTATCATATAAAGCATTCTAGTATTGGAAGAATTACTCCAATGGAAGCCCTTGATAAGGTGTATGAGGATAGAAAAAGTAATTCAGTTTGTTTTAAGGATAAATTAGATAGAATACATATTAAGAATAAAGAGTTTTATTTTGATTATAGGGTGGGATGTGACATATAGCAAACACGCAAATTAATATTTTCAGTTATTTTATTAATAATCATCTAAAGCATATATTGATATTCATAAAGTTAATATCTATTTTTAAAAAAGATGCTAGAATATCA
>JAJVLF010000255.1 GCA_029255845.1 Campylobacterota bacterium
TTACCAGTTAAATTAGACAAATCCTGTTTATATTTGTCATGATCTTGTTATATTTGCACTTCTCTTATAAAATTAGCACATTTTTTTATATTAGCCTTCGTCATCTTATATTTGGTAAATCTTTTTAAATTCTCGCTGTCTTTTTAAATTGTCACTATTTTTTTTAAATTGTCACTGTCAATTCTCGCTGTCTTTTTAAATTGTCGTTTTACCAGTTAAATCGGACGGTCATCTGAACCACCCGCTGAGTAGAGAGATTACGTAATACTGTAGTCAGTGACTCATTGAATATGATGATCTATAGTATTATATTATCGTGTATTATATGTATTTATTTATTAATGTATTTATTATTATTATTTCTGTTACACTAGTCTGGCCCTTAATAAATTCAGTGTATTCAATACACAATAATCCATCAATTGTTGGGTATTTGACGACAAGGTTATGTCGGTTTATATTTGATTTTCAGGTCGTATTTTAACTTAATGCGATGTTTAAGAAATATGACTTTAAATATATTAAAATATTAGCAAAGTGTGATACACGTAGTGGTACAGAATACTAAAAAAATGAATTAAGTATATTAAATTATCGGTCTCTATTAAGCTTTTATGCCTTGTTTTATAGCACATGATTGCGTATGCACAGCGCCAAAGTTATTGTGCTTTAAAAGTTCTGATTATTGTAATGAGACACCTTAATGAACAATAAATATTTTTGTTTATGATATAAAACAAATAATCATGTATCCCTATGTAAACGCCGTAACGCGCCCTTGTCCGATCCAACAGAAATATGCAGTTTACATGTAAACAATATTTTGTCAGTTAATTAGATTGATCAATAAATACAGGAAATTATTTTAAAAAACATGTTTATATAATTCCCTGATAAATATAAGAACAATCTGTAATAGTATTATATTATTGTTTATTTATTTGTACCATTCTGGATGGTCATAACTTTAGCGTATTCAATACACAATAATCCATCAATCCTTGTGTATTTACCGGTTTTCATGAATTAAATGATGAGATGAATGTGTACTGCATGACAAGTACAAAACATGGTAGCACACAGGTAAATTCTTGTACATAGCAATAGCTGTATGTTTTTTTTTTTATTTTACAGACATTTCAAGAAAAGGTATATATAAAATAGTTTGTTTTGTGTTATTTATTTTTTTTACTATCCATAAGTTACTTTTATATATTTTAAGCTTACTTTTTATATGATAACCCCTATTTAAAGCTACCTGATATATAAAAGGCTTAGCACTACTACCTACTTGCCTATTTGCTTGATAAGCTCTATTGAATGAGCTTGTTTTATAATCAACCCCACCAATGAAGGCTAATATATTTCCTGTTTTGTTCTCCATAACTGTAATAGAACCATTGAGTGAGGCATTTTTAAGTAAAATATTACTTGCATTGCTATCATTATAGTCTTGCTTGTTATCATTATAATCTTTTTTATTTTTATCAATTATGTTATTATAGCCATACAATAAAGACTTTCTAGCTAAATTTTGAATATCTAAATCTATATTAAGATAAACCTTATATCCCTTTGTGTCATAAGAAGATACTTCTTTTTTGAGAATACTTTTTACATAATCTACAACATAAGGAGCTTTATTTTTACTTAAGCTATCATCATAAACTATAGGTCGCTCAGATATAGCTTCATCAAACATATTTTGATTTATCCAGTTTAATGCCCTCATTCTTTTTAAAACTTTATTTGCTCTAGCTAAGTTTCTTTCATAATGTTTTACAGGGTTTAATTTATTAGGCGATTTTGGTATTCCTATAATCATAGCAATTTCTTTTAAGCTTAATTCATTTAGGTTTTTCCTAAAATATCCCAAACTAGCAGTTTTAACCCCATAATATCCATGAGAGAAAAATATTTCATTCAAATAAAATTCTAAAATTTGTTTCTTGCTTATCGTGTATTCTAATTTAAGCGATAATAGGATTTCTTTTATTTTTCTTATTATTTTTTTATCTCTTGATAGTAGAGTTAGTTTTACTAATTGCTGAGTAATTGTGCTTGCCCCTTCTACAAAAGCCATTTCTCTTACATCTTTAATAATAGCTCTAAATATCGCATCTACATTAATACCATTATGCTCAAAAAAACTTGTATCTTCAATAGCTAAAATCCCCTCTATCATTCTTATAGGTATTTCATCAAAATGAGCATATATTCTATGTTCTTTTCCAAAAATATTAGCTATTAATCTATTATGTTTATCAAATATTTCTGTTGTTAATGGAGAATTATATTTTACCAAAAGGTTAAATTTATCTGATAGAGAGACATATATGTAGATTATGTATCCTAGAGAAGAAAAAAATAGCAATACTAATATTCCCCAAGTAATTTTTTTTATAAAAAACACAATATATCCTTTTATCTTAAATTTTTATTCTTTCTGTGGCATAATTTTTGCTTTGTTTTATTTTAATAATATATAATGAGACCACTGCAAATTA
>JAJVLF010000256.1 GCA_029255845.1 Campylobacterota bacterium
GATATTTAATGATTTTAATAATGGCAAAAAAGAAAATTCTTATGAGGATGATTTGAAGAAAATAAAAGCTTTAAGTTTGAGGGAATTGAATATTTTTATTAAAAAGCATTTGGAGATTAATGATTTGTCTTTTTATATTGTTACTAAGAAGGGGTTGGAAAAGTAAGAGGGTTTTTTGCTTAAAGCATTATTTTATTCGCAAGTTTGGTTTTTGATGGGTATAGTTAGTTTTTGTCGTGTTAATTTAGTGGATTGCTTTATTTTGTTTGCTTGATTATTTCTTTTATATATGCTACCAAGCTGGAGCTCAATGCCAATGAAATAAGAACCAATCAAAACCCATCCTTCTTAGAAACAGGAAACTTAACATTAAATTTCCTATTCCTATCAAACTTCCTATCAGGTTTTATAGGTAGTAAATTATCCATAATTTCATCTTCTATTGTTTCATATATTTTACTTATACTAGTATTACTTATAAACATTAAAACTAAATTATTCTTCATACATCCTATAGAGAATTTCTTATTTAACTGATAAAGATATTTTCTTTTCTTCTTTTCTTTATTTTGATTATATAAAAATACCTTTTCCTCCATAACCGCACTCATAACTAAAGAACAAATATTACTAGTTAAAATACAAGCAAAAAAGTCTTGATTAATTGCTATTTGTGTTAAGCCACTAAAGTTTTCTACTTTAAAGATATTCTTTAGTATATCATAAGAAATCTCTACTTTCCATCTTTTAAAATATAACTCTTTAAATATATCACTAGGGTATTTGTTTTGTGAAAGCAAAGAAGTTAAAAGTATCTCTATTTCTCCATCATCAAGTAATACTTTAATAGCTCTTATCTTTACTTTATCTCCTATTTTAATCTCTTGTCTTATTTGTTTTAGTTCAGGGTGTTGTTTAGTTTGTGATAAATTTCTTAATATGCTTCCACTTACTTCTATTTCTATTATTTCATCAGATTTATTGCTTTGTTTGAAAAGATTAAGAGCTTTAAATGATTTAGAGTTTACTCTCATTAAAAAATCTAATTTATACTTATAGTGATAGTATATAAGACCCATTGATGGATAACCTCTATCATAGATTAATAAATCATTATATTTTACTTTTACACTTTGTTTATATTTTATTAGTTCTTTAATATGTTCTATTGCCATAAATGTTTCACTAGTATATAGACTTCCTAGTATTCCATCAATAATAAAGTTATTCTCTAAATCATACATAATAGAAGCTCTTGGCATTACAGCATACTTGTCACTATAATTACTGGCTTGTCCGTATATTTCTTTTATATTCTCGCTTTGAAGTTTATCTTTGGGTATATTCATATTAGGAAGTTCTAACCTTGTTCCATCAATACCTAGTATTCTAAAATCCTTATATAGTTTTATTTCTTTTTTATCTCTGTATATATCTAAGATAAGTTCTTTGTTTAACTCTATAAATATTTCTGGACTTACTTTTAGTCTTGCTTTGCTCATTGCACTAGCAGTATATTTAATAGTTGATTGTTTATTTGATTTTCTTTTATTTTTAATGTTTTTAATATAGTCATTAATTTCTCTTTGTAGTGTTTTATTCGGCATATTTATCATAAATAATATTATATCTATGAAGCTTATTTTTGTTTTTCTAGTAAAGGCTTTTATTCCTATTTTGTATTTATCTTTTAATTGTTTTGAGTTTATTATTTTTCTTATTGAAGATAGTTTTTTTAGAATCTTTTTTTTAACATTGGGTTGCCTTTTTGTTTTTTATTTTGGGTATTTTAGCTTTTTTTTCTTATTTCATTGGCATTGTCTTCTAGCTAGGGATACATATCTTCCCCTCTGACTCAATAAATTTGAGTTTTTTTATTCTATTATATATCAACAATATCTTGCTTGATAGTTTTAATAATCTGAAGTATATCTGCTAGCTTTTTATCGCAAACATAATAAATTTCATCTGCATCAATATCAAAATAATGATGAGATATAATATCCCTCATTCCTTTTGCACCTTTCCAGTCAATCTCAGGATATTTAATTAATAATTGATTATTCGTTATTTTATCAATATTTTTTAGGCTTTCACCTATAGCTATTAATTGCATACAAATACTATCTAATTTTTCCATTCCATAAGGTGTATCTGTAAAATATTTTACATCATTTACTATCTCAAATCTTTGCAATGTAATGGTTATTGCTTTTTCTATTTGATTTAATATTTCTACTACTAATTCTTTATCATACATATATAGCTTCTTTATCTATTCTAGCTTTTAAATAAGGATTCATAGTATCCCGTAATCTTACTATATCAAT
>JAJVLF010000257.1 GCA_029255845.1 Campylobacterota bacterium
GAAAATTTTATGGCAGTTGATACTCATGTTTTTAGAATATCAAAAAGATTAGGATTTTCAAGAGCTAAAAATGTATTAAATGTAGAAAAAGATTTAGTGAGAGTTTTTAAAAGTGAGCTTAATAGTTTGCATCAATCTTTTATTTTATTTGGAAGATATACTTGTAAAGCTATTAAACCTTTATGTAATGAGTGTTTTATTTATGAATATTGTAAAAGTGCAGATAAGGTTAAACTAATCTCAAAATAATCACATATTCCATAAATTGGAATACTATATGCTTTTTAATATAAAATTAATATTTTATAGGAGCATACCGTGCCAATTTTCTCAAAACTAATAATACTACTATTCCTACTAAACAACTTCCTAAATGCAGGAGCTCAAGCTGTCTTATTACAAAATGATAAATGGAAACTAGTAACATATAAAGGAGTATATTCAAGAAGCTCTGATGATTATGTTCAGTGGGATGATGATAGTTTAAATGAGATAGGTGATATAGGTGACAATATAATTACTTATGCTGTTTCTAATACTGCTAATGATAATCATCTTTATAACCTTGAGATTGGTACCCCTTCTTCTACTGTAGCAGACTTTAATGACCCAAATACAACAATCCTAGGAGCAACTATTGGTGTTTTTGCTATTAAAGGAACTAAATCTAAAAGTCCAGATAAAACTGAAATAGATGGTAGTGTAACTAAAAGAGTAAAGGTTAAAGTATCTCTTGGAAAAACGGCATCAAATCTTCCTATGTACAGAATGTATTTAGAATGTGATGAAAATATCCCTTGTGTCAGAATAGATTACCAAGCTGATTATGAAGGCGAAAGAATAAAAATAAAATTTGGTGAAGAAAGTGAAGTTTATGTAACTAATTTTAGTTCTTATAGCACTTATGCCAAACCAGCTAAACTAGAACTTGAATCTACTCTAGCACCAGCTCCTATATTATCTGCACCTATTAATGAAATTATAGATTTTAATTTAAGTGATAATAACTTTACTAAAATGATAAGATCTTCTTTTGATGTGACAGATGAAACACAGTTAAAACCTTATGATTCAGCTAATGGATATAATGTAGAAGTATATACTTTTGAGAATAATACATGGGAATTATTTAATTCAGAAAATGCTAATGCTGACTCTAATACCTTTACTTCTTTAACAATAGGTAAAGGATATTGGATAAAAGCTGTATCTCCTTCTACAGCTGATACTATAGGAATGATAGTAAATCAATCTACTAAATTTGATAAAACTGCTTATGAAAATAAAAGAGCTGGGTGGCATATGCTTGGTTTTCCTGAAGGTGCTTTTAGGCATTCTCCTACGGGGATGTTTGTTAGAGGAGGAACAGGCTTATATACTGTATTTTTTGGCTCTCATGGTAATAATGCATCAACAACTGAATTTAATCAAAGCATAACAATAAATACAGCTGCCGCTACAAACATTCTAGTGCAACAAATAAATACAGCTGTAAAAACAAGAAATTTATTATTTGGAGAAGATATAAATTTAAGAGCTTTTCCTGCTGCTGCTAGTGGAATTCCTGGTATGATTATTTTATCAGATACCGTATTTGAAATAGATTCAGCAAATATTGCCAACATAAGAAGCTTAAGTGGACAAAATTTAGTTCCTACAAATAAAGGATACCAAAGAACAGTTTATGGGGAATATATATTAGGCTTTGAATCAAATGACCTTAATGGTACTGACATTAATGCAACAATAGATGTTCAAATTCCGAGTGTTAATACTAATAGGTTTAGGACAATTGAATTAAATGGAAGTAACTTTGATAGAGCAACAAGCATAAAGAATGCTATGGGACTTGCATCTATAAATTCTGCTGGAGAATTAAGAACTAGTTATGAAGTCTATTCAGTTGATTTTAATTATGATAATGCCACAACTTATGGTGCAGCTAGCACTTACCCAAACATCCTACTAGCAGCAGGACAAAGATTCTCAATAAAAGACACAACCTACACAAAAGTATTTGAGTTCCTTCACGGAGGAACATTCAGAATAGTAGGTAAAGCTACTTCAGATGTAACATCACCAGATGATACTGATATAGTTGCATTTGGAAGAACTATTAATGACAAAAATGTTACTACAGGAGTAATATTTACAAATTTAGGAATTAAAGATGATAAGCAATACTTTGCTATTACTTCTTCAGATACTATAAATTTAGACTTATTAGAAAATGATAATGATCAGACCTTATTTATAGATTTAC
>JAJVLF010000258.1 GCA_029255845.1 Campylobacterota bacterium
TAGTTTGGGTTGTTTTGTATTCTTACTGTCGGTCTATCTAGATACTAAAGATGAGGACTAGGAATGTGAACGAGGAGATTTTTATAAAGGCAATAAAAAACACATGGAGGTCTTTACAAGACAATCATATTGCATGTTTAATTCAAATTATCTTGCATTTGAAAAAGAAATCTTTTGCAAATAAATTTAAGGGTCAAGCGTTGAAAATACACTACTACCCTTAACTAATTTAATTTAATTTAAAAATTAAAGAACGGAAAAACCCGCAAGAAGCTTAGAATATTTGCTTTAGTATGTCCATCTTTTAAAGTAATTAAAATAGCATTATTCTGATTATTAAATGGTGCATTTTCAACGCCTGACCCTAATTTTGAAATATTATGTTGTAAAACAAATATTTAAGGACAACAATGTTAAATTCACGATAATATCAACAAATTTTTATATTAATAATGGAACTTTTTTAGAAAAAATTTCTTTACATAATAATATTAATGTCATTCTTGCTAGAGGAGGGGAGTATCCAAAAATTTATTCAGACCCTAATGATATTATTATTCCTATCGGGAAAATAGATCCAAATAAAGTAGAAAAATTAAATTTTGATGACCAAAAATTAAATATCATAGAAGAATACTTAAGCAATAGATTCATAGGTCAAGCAAAAAATATAGATTTTGATATTTTAAACACATATCAAAATAAACAAAAATTTGACAAGAATGATTTAGTGCAATATTATGGCTCTAACTTTAAAAAAGAAAATGACATTATATTTATTTTTTTGCATGGCTTTTCTGATGCCAATCATGCATCAGGGCAAATGTCATTTACTAGCTATTACGACTGGTTTACTTGCACAATTGATTTTATTAAAAATTTAGAAAATATTAATTGGATAATCAAGCCTCACCCGTCAGTCAAGGTATATGGAGAAGAAGGTATTGTTGAAAATATTTTAAAACAAACCAAAGCAACTAATATATATTTAGCTCCCAAAAACATAAGTAACTTGTCAGTGTTTGATATTTGCAATGTAGTAGTGACTGCAACAGGAACTATAGGAATAGAGGCTTCCTGTATGGGTATAAGAGCTATACTAGTTGGTAATGCAGCATATTCAAGTTTTGGATTTACAATAGATTGCAAGAATAAAAAAGAATATTTTGAAAATTTATCTAATATCGATAATATAAAACCATTATCAGATAAAGAAATACTATTAGCAAAAAAAGTGATGTATATGTATCACCTAGGACAAGACTTGCATAGCAATATTCTAGTAGATGATGGAAATTTAACACCAGACGAAAATTTAACTAATGATGAAAAAATGGGTGTAATATATAACCAAGTAGCTGACAATTTATTAAAATATGATTATAAAAATGATAGCTTTTATAAATATGTAGAAAGTGATATATTACCGAAGCTTTAAAAATGTATATCCATTTTTAATTTTACTGCACTAATAGAAAAGAATTTAATGCTAAAATATAACAAAACATAAACTACCAAAAATAGGAAAACAAAATAAAAGCAATAATAATAGCAGCAGGAAGAGGTCAAAGACTAGGCTCTTTTACAGATAGCACCCCAAAGCCATTAGTAGATATTAACGGTAGTTCATTTTTTAAAAACACTATTGATAAATTAAGAAATATTGGAATTA
>JAJVLF010000259.1 GCA_029255845.1 Campylobacterota bacterium
TTGTATGAAGAGATATTTTTATCTTCTAAAATATAATCACTAAGAGCTAAAGATAGCTTGTGGGTATCTGCACTTAGCACGATTAAGGCTGTTTTATCTTTTAAAAGCTTAATACTTTTAAGGATTTTTTTTAATTGTATATGTTCATTACTTGTGAGTATGTCTCTCAAGTATAAGTCTTGTTATAGCTATCTAGTGATTTTTGGCATATAGGATTTAAATCATACCAAGTGTCTCCGTTAAAATAAGAGAATAGTATTTCATTTTGTGTGGCTGTTTGTAGTTTTTTTATATTTTCATAATCAGAAAAATCTATACTTCTTTTTTTAGCAATGTCATTTAAAAATGATATTTGATTTAGCACAAAAGATGACCTAGCTTGTCTTATCTCATAAACGGCATTATCGACATCTTCTATATTTATAAAATCTGAGTCATTATTTATGGCATTTAGGGCGGATTTATGCACTAGAGATATAAGTTGGTTCATATTTGCCCCACTCTTATTGATGATTTCTTCTATTGCATCTTCTCTTATTAAGTCATAATTGTCATTGTTAATTCTTTTATTTATTACTTTTTTTAATATTTCTCTATCATCTTCACACTCATTTCCTTCTTTATCTTTTAGCTTTAAGGCTAATTCTTTTTTTTCTCCAAATTTGATATTTGTATTTCTTGATAGATGCACAGGAGTAGAGATTATTTTAATAGCATTGATAAAATTAAATAAATCTAATTGGGCAGTTTTTAAAAATAGTGTATTTACATCATCTCTTTTTTCCAAATCATCAATTATAATTATAATATCTTTATTATGTTTTAATTTATATTCAAGAATAATTTCATTAATTAATGCAAATAAATCACTTTTATTAAATTTAAAAAACTCTATAGCACTCTTTCTAACTTCATCTTTTAAGCTATATCCAGAAGAAAAATCAATCTTTGCTTTTATAAAAGATAAGATATTAGCACCTATTCCTATATTTGCTTTTATAGATACTTTTTCTTGTGAACTATTGATTTTTTCTAACTTTTCTTCTAGTTTTTTATTATGTTTTTTTTCTAATTTTTCTAATTTTTCTGCAAATAACTTTATTAATTCATCATCACCATTAATAATCTCATAAGATATATTAAATACAATATCTGCTACATCTATACCCTCTATATATTTAAAAGCTTCTCTACCTTTGATATAAAAAAAATCATATTTATCATTTAATTTAGGATTTATAGTGCCTAGCATATTTAAAGATGTGCTTTTACCATTACCACTTTGACCTACCATAAAATATGTTTTGTTTTTATCAGGAGTTAGTATCATATCAGTAGTAAATTTTTTTAAACTATCATTAAATAAAGGCACAAAGAAATCATTATCGCTTGTTTGTAGAGCATATTCAGGCATAAATGCATTATACACTTCTTCTATATTAGTTGCTTTTGTCATATGAGTATATTAGCAAAATACACTTAAAAATACAACTATATAATCTTATTGTAGTATTTCATACAAAAACGATATAATAAGGGATATTTCAAAAAGGCTACACTT
>JAJVLF010000026.1 GCA_029255845.1 Campylobacterota bacterium
TTATAAAAATTGCTATAAGGCTAAAATATAATATTAGCTATTTATTTTGAATTAATAGAGGTTCCCTTAAGCTTTAAAGTTTTGCATATGGGATGAATAGAAGTTCTGCTTATGATTTAATCACTCGCTCCCATCGTCCTCGATGGAAATGCATACCTTAAATATAAAAAAATTACTCTTAGGTGCTATAGGTTATTTTATATGCTTTTTTGTTTTATTTTAAGAAGGTATTTTAGTGTTTTAGGCTTAGCTTTAAACTACTGTGGAAAAACTTCAATTAAATAGACAATTAATTTAAAAAAAGATTATCAAACTACTTATTTATTTCTAAATAACCAGCCTATCATAAAACCAATAAGACCCAATCAAAGAAATAGCAATCAAAGAAACATTAACAACATATTTAGCTAAATTAAAATTTATACTCCGAATAATATAAATAATAGCTAAACTAATAAATATAATCAATATTTGAGCTAGCTCCACACCCACATTAAAACCTAATAATGTGCTAATAAAACTATCTCTATTACTCTCGAATGATTTTAGCATATATGCAAAGCCTAATCCGTGGAGTAAGCCAAAGAAAAATACTATTATTGTTTTTCTTTTTAGGGATTTTGATGATAGTAAATTTTCTATTGCTACATAGGCTATTGATAGGGCTATTAATGGTTCTACTATGTTGGCGGGAATATTTGCTATTTCTAGCATTGATAGACCTAGAGTTATTGAGTGGGCTAAGGTGAAAGATGTTACTAGGATTAGTAATTGTTTCCATGGGAGTAAGGATAAAGCCATAGCTATTATAAATAATATGTGGTCTAGTCCTAGAGGGACTACATGGTGAAAACCTATTTTTATGAATTTTATGAATTTCTCAAATTTAGTTTCAAATTTTAAATGGGTTAAGGATATATTTCCAGTATTTTTGCCTCCCACGACCCATAACCAATCACTCCAAGTGTATTCGTCTTTAACATATAATCTATGTCTTAAAGAGCTATCTCCATAAGCTTTATAATATTCCCATGAGAAATTTTTTGGGTAGTTTTCCAATTTGGCTTCGTATGTTAAGATGGATTTTCTTGCTCTTTTTTTATAGCCTATAAAGTCTATTTTATGGGACTTTAAAGATAGATTAATTTTTTTGTCATCAATTATTAGATTAAAATTTTTAAGAAATTCTTTTTCATAGTCTTTAAATTTATTAAAAAGATCATCTGCTTTTAAGGCTCTTAAAACTTCATATTTATCCGAGTTTGGGGAATCTTTAGTGTCTTTGTATTTACTGCTAATTTCACTCATTACAGCTTCTAAATTGAACTGCAAATAAATCTCTAGGGATTTGTTTTGATTAAAACTTATCTCCACTAGGGCAGGTTTTACTACATCTGCATTTATGAATCCTGTAAATGTGAATATAAAAAATAAGAGTTTCAATAAATTATGTTTATTTTCATAGGAGTGTCATCATCCTTAATTGAACTAGTTGCTATTTTGCTTATATCTTTAGTAAGATAAATCATGTAATCAAATCCACCAATTCTTGTCATCACTCTTTGTCCTTGCCTTATAAATTATAATAAAATTGTAGCAAAATAAAATACTTAATTAGCTTAAAATAATATTAATACCTTACATATAAATTTTATCGCATAACTCCATATATTCATCATTAACATCGCTATCACCAGTAATACCACCACCACTTTTAAAAACTAGATTACCTCTTTTTTGCTTCTCCATAAACCGTATAAGCACATAACTTTTTAATGCTTCTCCATCAAATACTCCATAAATTCCTGTGAAAAAATTTCTGTTGTAGTTTTCTATATCTTTTAGTAGTTTTATAGTATTTATTTTTGGTGTTCCTGTTATGCTTCCTGCTGGTAATAGCTTTATTATAATAGAGCCTAGATTATCTTTCCAATTATCTTGCAAATCCCCTGATATTTTAGAGCTTGTTTGGAGCAATGTCTTATTGCTTGTTTTTATTTTATCTATGTATCTAAATCTATCTACTTGGACATTATTTGATACCATCGATAAATCATTTCTTAATAAATCCACTATCATAGTATGCTCTGCTAATTCTTTTTTATTATTTAATAGCTTTTCTTTGGCATTTGGAATACTTGCATTTATAGTGCCTTTCATAGGATATGTTGATATTTTATTATCATTTATTTCTATAAACTTTTCTGGGGAAAAAGAGATAAATTTATCTTTATAAAATAATTTATTTGGACTATTTGACTTTTCATATATTTCTTTTAGGGATAATTTTGTTTTTAGATTACTTATCCCGCTTAGATTTAAAAGATATGTATTTCCTTGTTTTATATTCTCTTGCACTTTATTGAATTTATTTTTATATTCTTGGAAATTAATAGCTTCAAAATCAAGCTTATTTGTATTATTGTTTGCTCCATCAAAAGAATATTTAATATCATTTTTCATTTTACTTAAAGCAACAACTTCATATTCGCTCATATCATAGCTAATGATAAAAAAAAATGGTTCTTTTTTAGAAGATAAAGAATTTATTTTCTTCTCTAAGCTCTCTAAGCTCAAAGCTCTTTAAATAACTCTCTAGTTTTTTCTGTGGATGTCCTACCTTTTGGTGTCCTTTCTATGTAACCACTTGATATTAAAAATGGCTCTACTACATCCTCTATAGTGTCCTCATCCTCATTTAGCATAGCAGATATAGTAGAAAGTCCTATTGGCTTAGCAGAGCTTAGTAGCAATTTTAAAAGCTTAATATCCATATCATCAAAGCCATGCTCATCAATTCCTAATTCTTTTAATCCATATCTGCAAGTCTCAAAAGATATACTTTGCTCATCTTTTATATCTGAAAAATCACGAACTCTTTTTAATAATCTAAGTGCTATTCTAGGAGTTTTCCTGCTTCTTTTAGCAATTTCCTCTGATGAATTTTCTTCTATTTTTTTATTTAATTTTACAGAAGCCAAATTAATAATTTGCTGAAGCTCTTTAACTGAATAAAACTTCATCCTAAAATGCATACCAAATCTATCTCTTAAAGGATGGCTTACCATCCCAGCTCTAGTAGTAGCTCCTATCAAAGTAAATCTACTTAAATCTATCTGCATAGTCTGAGCAGCAGGACCACTACCTATAATAATATCAAGTTTAAAGTCCTCCATAGCAGGATATAAAATCTCCTCTATCGCCCTATTAAGACGATGTATCTCATCTATAAATAATATATCTCCCTCTGATAAATTAGTTAAAATAGCAGCCAAATCCCCTGCTTTCTCAATATTAGGAGCTGAAGTTACCTTAATAGAAGTATCCATTTGATTAGCAATAATATAAGCCAATGTAGTTTTACCTAATCCAGGAGGACCATATAATAAAACATGGTCTAAAACTTCATTTCTTTTTTTAGCAGCTTCTATAAAAACAGATAAGTTCTTTTTTATCTTCTCTTGACCTATATAGTTTTTAAACTCAGTAGGTCTTAGAGAATATTCTTCATTGTCTTTTTTGTCATCACTTGCATCTATTATTCTATTCATCTATATCCTTAAAAAATTCTACAGCTAATCTTCCCACCATAGCCCCATTATCTGAGCAAAACTCTAATTTAGGAAATTCTATTTTTATATTAAACTCATCGCAAAGTTTAATAAATTTATCTCTCATATATAGATTTGCACTAGCTCCACCTACTACCATAAAATTTTTAACTTTATTTCTTTGAAAATATTTTTTGCATTCTCTTGTTAAGTGGGCGGTAGCTATTTTTTGAAATGATGCTGATATGTTTTCTTTGTCATTTGGGTTTTTTTCTATTGCTAATCTAGTGGCATTTTTTAGACCTGAATAAGAAAAGGAAATATCTTTTTTTTGTAGTAAAGGAATGGAGAAATTGTATTTATCTTCATTTCCTTTTTGTGCAAGTTTTTCTATTATAGGTCCTCCAGGGTATGCTAAGTCCATCATTTTAGCTACTTTATCAAAGCTTTCTCCGAAACTATCATCTCCACTTGATGCGATTAATCTAATATCTTTATGTGAGAAAGCTTCAAAAATAGCTGTGTGTCCTCCTGATATTAAAAGAGCAGAGCTTGGTAGTGTGGCTTCTTTTTCTATAAATAAAGAAAATATATGAGCATGGAGATGGTTTATTTTAATTAGAGGGATGTCTAAAATAGCACTTAGAGTTTCTGCCATCATAATTCCCTCTAAGAGAGTTATACTTAATCCAGGGGAAGAAGTAACAGCTATTGCTTTTAATTTAGGGATAAACTCTTTGCAATTAGATAGTATATTTGGTAAGTCTTTTGCATGGAGTCTTGAAGCAAGTTCAGGGATTACTCCTCCAAAATCACTATGCTCATTTTGAGTAATCTTTTCATGAAAAATTAGTTTCTTGCTTGAAATTTCAGTGATAGCAATACTGCTATCATCACAGCTACTTTCAATGCTTAAAAGCATTAGATACCATTTTCTAAAGCAATAATACCGCCTTTCACATTATAAGGAGTAAATCCATTTTTTTCTAGTATCCTAGAAGCGGATACACTTCTGCTTCCTGAGGCACAATATACTATTACTTTTTTGTTTTTATATTTTTCAAGCTTGGCAGTATCGTGAATTAAATCCTGCAATGGAAATGACTTAGCATTTTTAATATGTCCTGTGTTAAATTCTTCCTTAGTTCTTACATCTAACAAGATAGTATTTTTAGTATCTTTCAATAAATCCAAAGCCATTTCCCCGTTAATCATTTCAAAATTAACAAGTATCCATCCTTTAGCATAAGCTATCCAAAGCAGAAGAACTGCTATTATTATTCCCGTTGAAATATCCATTTATTTTATCCTTATTTAGTAAAAAGTTTTAGCTAGCATTAAAAATGCAAAAAATCCTACCACATCTGTGATAGTGGTAAGTATGACAGTGCTTCCAATAGCTGGATCTACTTTCATTTTTTTTAAAAAAATCGGTATATAAGCTCCAAAAAATCCAGCAGTCAGTAGATTAACAATCATAGCTACTCCTATAATAGCCCCTAGTTTAACATTATCAAACCAAAAATAAGTTACTATGCTTGTAATAATCGCAAAAAAAACTCCATTAAATAATGATATAAAAAATTCTTTTTTAATAACTCTAGTATAATTTTTAAACTTAACTTCGCTCAATGCTATTTGACGAACAAGAACTGTTAGAGTTTGAGTTCCTGCATTTCCTCCCATAGAAGCAACTATAGGCATTAATATAGCTAATGCTACAATTTGCTCAATAGTTTCGGCAAAAAATCCAACTACAACAGAAGCTAATATAGCTGTAAGGAGATTAATAAAAAGCCAACTTGAGCGATTTCTTAATGTGCTTAAAAAACTTTCTGCATATTCAGAGCTTTCGCCTACACCAGCTAGATTATACATTTGCTCAGTCGCACTATCTGTGATTATATCGTGAATATCATCAGATGTGATACGACCAATTAATATATTTTTATATCCCACCACAGGCAAAACATTCAAATCATAATCAGCAAACATTTTAACAGCCACATGAATATCTTCTTTGTCATTTATATATAATGGCTTATATGCACGCTCACCCTCTTCTATAATATCACCTAAGGTTTTTTCATAATCACAGATGAACAAATCATCAAGAGGAATAGCTCCCACAAGAGAGCCTTTATCATCTTTTACGAATAAATTATGGATATTTTCTAATAAGCCATCTTGTTTTCTAGTTCTTAGCTTATCTCTTAAGTCATTAACATTTTGATAAAAAAAACCATCAAAAATCTCTGTCTGCATAAATGCTCCAGCTTCAGACTCTTTATATCTTTTTAAATACTCAATATTTTCTTTTTCATCATCATTAAGTTTATTTAAAAGTTGATTATATTTATCCTTGTTACATTCTTCAAGTATTTGAAGTAAATCTGTCTTATCATCTGTTTCTAATTCAGATATAGCGATATATAAATTATCAATTTCTACTAATTCTAAAGCTTTTTCGGTATAAACATTAGGCAATAATAAGATAACATCACCTAATATTTTTACATCAATAGAAAGAATAGCATTTTTTAACTCTATCTCATCAGAAATATCAATTTGTGTAATATCATCTGCTATATGTGATTGGTGGAGAATTTCTTCCTTGGTCATAAAATATCAACTACTATATTAGAGTTTTGATAGGCATATACATTTAGTTTATTTTTTATATCATCCATTTGTTTTTTATATAATTTAGTATATCTTTTAAATTCTTTTAATGATTTCCCTCTTAATTTCTTTTTTCTTAATCTAACAAAGCCAAGAGGATTTACTGCTCTATTTTTTTTATATAAACCAAAATGCAAATGAGGACCTGTGGATGAGCCTGTATTACCAACTCTTCCTATATATTGTCCTTTTTTCACATATTTTCCTACTCTTAGGCTTGTAGAATATCTGCTTAAGTGGGCATATAATGTTTTGTATCCATCTTGATGGGTTATTATTATAGTTTTACCATAACCACCTCTTCTTCCAACAAATTTAATCTTACCTTTTCTAGCAGAATAAATTCTAGTTCCAGTAGAAGCAGAATAATCTACTCCATGATGAGCTCTATATACTTTTTTAATTGGATGAAATCTTTTTCTTGAAAATCTTGAAGATATTCTTCTATAATGTCTTAAAGGAGATTTTAAGAAAAATCCTTCTAGCATTACAGCCTTTTCATCATAATATCTCTCATCTTTAGGATTATAAAATATATAATAACTTTTCCTAAAAGTATCTAACCTAGAAGCTAATATTCTAGGAGATAGCACATTATCACCTAATCTATATCTATCTTCATAAATCAAAGAAAGAGTATCATCTTTTCTCAATTCTTTTTTAAAATCAACAGTTTTATTAAAAGCACTACGAAGCTCTTCTGCTAAAGTAGAAAAAGATTCATCATAATTTACAAAGTCCTGATAGATGGAGTTTTCTATATTTATAGCAATTTCTTTAGTTTTATATATATATTCGATAGGAGTCATTTTTGCTACAAATTCACCATTTTCTTTATATATGTGAAATTGTAATTCAGAGTTTAGCTGTATTAAAACTTGCTGAATATCATTACTTTGGACATCTCTTAGGACATAATAAGAAAAATTTTGTCTAATTTCTTCAGTAGATTCTCTTATCTCTGCATTTTGCTCATAATAAATAGACTCAGGAATAGAAAGTTTTTGTAAAATTAAAAGTAGATTTTCTCCATCCTCTATTTTATGGTAAGTTGATACATTAAAGCTTTCATTTTGAATAGGGTTTTTATTAATACCATATTGATTTAAAGTATTTATATAATATTTATTAGAGAAAAGAAAAGAGCATAACAATAAAAACGAAAGCACCTTAAACAATAATCTATCCTTTTTTAGGTGGTATGATATAGAAATATCCATAAAATAAGCTTAATTCATATACCCTATTTAAAGATACTTTAAATAAAGCAACATTTCGTATTTATCGGAATTTTGCAGTTTTAATAAAGGTTAAACTAAGTAAGTATTGATATAATGGCAAAAAAGGAAAAATATGATTGATGTTGATAAATTATTAGTCTCTTTGAAGCAATCGAACTACTCAAATAGTGAGACTTTCTTGCAGGCTGTTGAAGAGGTTTTAATTTCTATAAAGCCTTTATTGGATTCTGATCCTAAATATCACAAGCATTCTATAATAGAAAGAATTTTAATTCCTGATAGAATGTTTAAATTTAAAGTTACTTGGATGGATGATAAAGGTGGAATACAAGTAAATACAGCCTATAGAGTTCAGTTTAATAACTCTTTAGGACCATACAAAGGTGGATTGAGATTTCATCCTAGTGTTTCTGCGGATATTTTAAGTTTTTTAGGTTTTGAGCAAATTTTTAAAAATGCACTTACAGGTCTTCCTATAGGTGGAGGAAAAGGTGGAAGTGATTTTGACCCTAAAGGTAAATCTGATTTTGAAGTAATGAAGTTTTGTAGAGCATTTATGACTGAATTACAAAAATATATAGGACCTAGGATTGATGTTCCTGCTGGAGATATAGGTGTGGGTGCTAGAGAAATAGGTTATCTTTTTGGAACTTATAAAAAAATTACATCTTCTTATGAGGGCATCTTAACTGGAAAGCCTGGAATGTTTGGTGGCTCTAAGATAAGACCAGAAGCTACTGGATATGGATTGATTTATTTTGTGGAAAGAATGCTTGAGATTGAGGGAAAAGAAAAATTAAAAGATAAAATTTGCTTGATTAGTGGTTCTGGAAATGTTGCTATGTTTGCTATGGAAAAACTGTATCAATTAGGTGCTAAGCCTGTTACTTGTAGTGGAAGTAAGGGTATGATTTATGATGAAAATGGAATTGACTTGGAACTGATTAAAAAAATTAGAGAAGATAGAGTTCCATTAGATACTTATAAAAAAACTCATAAAGATGCTAAATGGACTAAAATAGAAGATTATCCAAAAGAAGGAAATCCATTATGGAGTATTCCTGCTTATGGTGCCTTTCCTTGTGCTACTCAAAATGAAATTAATGCTCATGATGCAAAAGAATTAATTAAAAATAAATGTGTTGTAGTTGGAGAAGGTGCAAATATGCCATCTACCAAAGAAGCTACAGACTTATTTTTAGCAAGTGATTGTTTATTTGCTCCTGCAAAGGCTGCTAATGCTGGTGGTGTTGCTGTAAGTGAGTTTGAGATGTCTCAAAATGCCTCTATGCAGACATGGAGCTCAGAAGTAGTAGATAGCAAACTAAAAGAGACGATGTATCATATATGTGATAAAGTATCTAACACAGCTAAAGAGTATGGAGAAAATGGGAACTATGTGACTGGAGCTAATATAGCTGGATTTAAAAGAGTTGCTGAAGCTATGATAGCTGAAGGTATATAAACTGCTGTTTGCATAATGCAATGCATGGGAGCCAATCAAATAAAAGATATTTTATTATGTATTGGCTTCACATTTATTTTTATTAAAGGTATATTATGAAATTTATTAAATTATTTATGGTTTTTATTTTTATTACAAGTTTAGCTTATAGTAAAAAAACTATTAGAATGGCGACACATGTTTCTGTGTTTTCTCCTCTATATAATCAAATGAAGATGTTTTCAGAAAAGATTGAAAAAAAACTACCAGGAAAGTATGATTTTAAAATTTATCCATCTGGTCAATTAGGAAAAGAAAAAGCTTTAATTTCTAATCTTAAAGCTAATTCTATCGAGATTATTACAGTAGCATCTGGTGCTATGAAGCTTGATAGAAAACTTGGTGTTTTTGATTTGCCTTGGCTTTTTGATGATAGAGAGCATGTGATTAGATCTCTTGATGCTGGACTAGGCAAAGAGGCTATAAAAATTATAGAGGGACAAGAAAATATCAAAGTTTTAGGTATTTACGAAAATGGCTTTAGACATGTAATTAATGGCAAAAGAGCTATTAAAAATCCTAGAAATTTAAGAGGCTTGAAAATAAGAATTTCTGGTGGTAAATTTAGACAAGGTGTTTTTAGACAAATGGGTGCTATTCCTCAAAAAGTTGCTTGGAAAGAGACTTTTACTGCTTTACAAACTGGTGTTGTTGATGGAGCTGAAGCTGCTGCTTATGGATTTTATGAGCAAAAACATTATGAAGTTATGAAATATCTTAGCTTAACAAAGCATGTCTATACTCCTAGTTTTATGCTTATTTCTAAGAAGTTTTTAAACACTTTACCGAAAAAACATCAAAAGATATTTTTATCTACTGCAAAGAATATGACAAAAGAAGCTTTCAAACAAGCTTCGGATTTGGAAAAAAAATATTTTAAAGTTATGAAATCTAAACTAACTATTAATGAAGTTGATTTAAAAGCTTTTCAAAAAAGAACACAAAAATCATATAAAAAATATAAAAAAAAATATGGAGCAGAATTTCTTGATATAGTGAATAAAGCAAGATAGTCATGAATACCTTAGAAAAATATGTTAAGCATTTTGCTAGTTTTTTATTAGTCCTTTCTATTGCTATGATTTTACTAAATGTATTTTATAGATATGTTCTGCTTGGATTAGTGGTAGATTACTTTGGAGAGGTTGAGATTATTATGGGATTTGTTGATTATCTTGATGTTTTAATAGGAGATGTTGTTGTTACTTCAGATGAAGTTCCAGGATATTTACTGATTTGGATTAGTTTTCTAGGTGCCTTTATGGTAACTAGAAACCCAGGTCATATTAACTTTGATTTATTAATTAATAAAAATAAAAACTTTAAAAATAAAATAACTATTTTTAATTATGGATTAATTATTATATTTTTTGCTATATTTTTAGTTTTATCAATTAATATGATTATGATAGATGGGTCTACAGAGATAGAAACTGCTGATATAGCACAAGGCTATTTTATGTTGATTTTTCCAATAGCAAGTGTTTTAATTTTACTCGCATATGTAGAACAAATTATAAAACTAATAAGAGAGGATAAATAAATGTTTGTAGTTGGTTTATTGTTTATTTTTATTTTCTTAGGAATGCCAATAGGTTTTTCTATTATGATTTCTGCTCTTATTGCTATGTTTTTATCTGATATAGCTCTTATTACTGCTCCTATACAGATGTTTTCTGGGACTAACTCATTAGTTTTACTTGCTATTCCTTTGTTTATACTTATGGGTGAGCTTATGAGTGTTACTAATATTGCTGGAAGAATTATAAATTTTGCTAGTAGTATGGTGGGATGGATTAGAGGAGGTCTTAGCCATGTGAATGTTTTGACATCTATGATTATGGCTGAGATGAGTGGCTCTGCTGTGGCGGATGCTGCTATTATGAGTAAGATTTTTGTTCCTGAAATGGTAAAACAAGGATATAATAAATTTTTCTCTGCCTCTATTACAGCTAGTTCTGCTACTTTAGGTATTATCATTCCTCCATCAATTCCTATGATTTTATATGGAGTAAGCACAAATACATCTATTAAAGATTTATTTATTGCTGGTATTGTTCCTGGGATTTTGCTTGGTGTTGGTTTTATGATTACAAATTATATTTTTGCTATAAAAGAAAATTATCCTGTAGATGATAAATTTGAAATCATGAAAGTAGGAAGCACTTTTAAAAAGGCACTTTTTCCATTAATGATTCCTATTGTTGTTGTGGGTGGATTGATTGTTGGTATTATTACTCCTACTGAAGCTGCTGCTACTGGGGTTTTGCTAGCTTTTATTTTTGGTTTATCTCAAAGAATTAATTTAATGTCTAAAATGCCAGAAGTGCTAGGTAATGCTGTTAGACAAACTGCTACGGTAATGATGATAATAGCTGGTTCTGCTATATTAGGTCAGTTTTTAGCAAATGAGCAATTACCTCAAATAATTTCACAAAAAATTATAGAAATTTCTGATAATAAAATTATAGTTTTATTATGTATTAATATATTTTTATTATTGTTAGGTATGTTTTTACATGCTACAGCTGCTATTATAATTGTTGTTCCTATTTTGCTTCCTTTGGCGGTTTCTTTAGGATTAGATCCTGTGCATTTTGGTGTGATAGTTTGTTTAAATTTAGGAATAGGTCAGCAAACTCCTCCTGTGGCTTCTGTTCTTTTAACAGTATGCTCTACGACAAATATAAAAATAGAAGAAGTTATGAAGTATTCTAAATGGTTTATATTAACTATGTTTATAACTTTGTTAATCGTAACTTTTGTTCCAGCAACGGCTATTTGGTTTAAATAAAAATAAAAATAGAAAAGGTAAATATTAATAATGAATATGCAAAATAGAAAAACTAAAATACTCTCTACTGTAGGACCAGCCTGTGATGATGTGGAAACTCTAGAAAAAATGATATTAGCTGGAGTAAATGTATTTAGAATGAATTTTTCTCATGGAACTCATGAGAGTCATTCAGAAGTTATTGCGAAAATTAGAATAGCTTCTGAAAGAGCAGATAAACTTGTGGGGATATTACAAGATATATGTGGTCCTAAAGTTAGAGTTGGGAGTATAGATGGAGAGTTTTCATTAAAAAAAGGAGATTATTTATTTTTTCATAAAGATAAAATCGATGGCTACAAAGATGAGAAAGGCTACCATGCTTGCATTAATCAATCAAAGATATTATCTAAGCTAAAAGTTGGAGAATCTATTTATTTATGTGATGGTAAAATTCACACTCTTATTGAGGAAGTTAGTGATATCGTTAGAGTGAGTGTAGAAAATGATGGAGTGCTTTCATCAAATAAAGGAGTTAATTTCCCTAATACTAAAATAGACATTGAGGTTTTAACTGAAAAAGATAGAAAAGATATGGAATGGGGTGTAAAAAATAATGTAGATTTTATGGCTATTTCTTTTGTCCAAGATGCTAAAGATATGGAAAAAGCTAAAGGCATTGTTGCAAAATATAATGGAGATGTTAAGCTTTTTGCTAAAATAGAAAAATTTGATGCATTAGAAAATATAGATGAGATTATAGAGGTTAGCGATGGCATTATGGTAGCTAGAGGTGATTTAGGGATTGAAATACCTTATTATAAAGTTCCTTTAGCTCAAAAAGAAATCATAGAAAAGGCAAATGAATTTTCAAAACCTGTAATTACTGCTACTCAAATGTTGCTTTCTATGGTTGATAGCCCAGTTGCTACAAGAGCTGAAATTTCAGATGTATCAAATGCTGTTTTAGATGGGACTGATTGTGTTATGCTTTCTGAAGAAACTGCTATTGGTAAATTTCCTATAGAAACTATAAAAACTATGTCAAATACGATTTTAGAAACTGAAAAAAAATACCCATATTATAAATTATTTAATAGAACTTACTATAATGAAGTAGATGTAATAGCTTCATCAGTTTGTAAAGTTACTAATAGAGTATCAGCAGATGCTATTTTTGCTCTTACTACTTCTGGTTTTTCTGCTAGACAAATATCAAGATATAGACCAAAAAAACTTATTTTTGCTGTTACTAGTAGTAAAAAAGTTGGTAGAAGCTTAACTATATGCTGGGGAATAAAATCTATATTTAGTATAGAGCATAAAGATTTTGAGCAAGTAATGGGAGATTTAATAAATGTAAGCATAAGTAAAGGTGTTATGATAAGAGGTCCAAAATATGTCTTGAGTTATGGTTACCCATTTGGAGAGGCCTTTCATACTAATACTTTGAAAATACTAGATAGCACAGTTATGGATTATTTCCACAAAAAGTAAATTTTATGGATATAGGTCATATAGACTTTAGTTTTTTACCACAAAAAAATATAGCTATATTTGTTTGTGGTAGTATCTCTATTTATAAAACTTGTGAAATTATAAGGCTTTTTAAGAAAAGTAATTTTAATATTAAAGTTGTTATGAGTAAAAATGCTAAGAAATTCATTAAACCCATAGTTTTTGAAGCTCTTAGCGAAAATGAAGTTTTATATGAAAAAAATGAAAAATGGAGTAATGAAAATAATCATATAGATATAGGAAAATGGGCGGATTTATTTCTTATAGCTCCAGCTACGGCAAATACGATTAATAAAATAGCTTCAGGAATAGCAGATGATTTTTTTACTAGTAGCATTTTAGCTTTTAATAAAAAGATTATCATAGCTCCATCAGCAAATGGGAATATGCTAAATAATCCTATTACTTCTAAAAATATTTTAAAATTAAAATCATTATCTTTTGAAATTATAGAGCCTGTAAATAAAAAGCTTATTTGCGGGGATGTATCAAATGGAGCATTGGCAGATGTAGAAGATATATTTTTAAAATCATTACGATTATTAAATACAAAATTGTATTTTGAAAATAGAAATATTATTATTTTAGGGGGAGCTAGTGTAGAAAAAATAGATGATATTAGATATATATCTAATTTTTCATCAGGAAAGATGGCTTATTATTTATCTATTATCTCTTATATTTATGGAGCTAATGTTCAATTGGTTAGCTCTTCTTTTACTAATGAATTATTTGAATGTTTTCACTTTGAAAGTTCATCAAAAATTTTAGGGATATTAGGCTCTCTTTGTTTAAGTAATAATAATGATAAAAAACCTTTCTTCTTTTCAGTATCTGCTATTTGCGATTATCTTCCTAGATATAAAAAAGGGAAACTTAAAAAAGAAGTTTTAGGAGATGTGTGGGATTTAAAATTGGATAAAAATAAAGATATTTTAAATTCCTTCAAATTTGATGGATATAAAATAGGCTTTAAAGCTGAAACAGATAAAAATGAAGCTATTAATAATGCAAAAAATATGCTAAAAAATAAACACTTAGATGCTGTATGTTTAAATATGGTTGATGATAAAGTATTTGCAGGAGAGGAAAATCAAATTTCTTTTTATACTGAAAATGAAGATTTTATATTTGAAAAAGCACATAAGATATTTTTATCTCATCAAATATTAAACTCTCTAAAAAAAATATTTCCATAATGGATATATGCGGTATAGATGAAGCGGGTAGAGGCTGTCTTGCTGGTCCTTTGGTGATGGTGGGAGCAAAGGCAAAAGGTGAATATAAGATAGAAGAATTAACAGATTCAAAAAAAATATCAGCAAAAAAACGAGAATATTTTTTTGATTTAATAAAAGAATTTTACGATTATATAATAGTTTTCAAAGACAATAATCTAATAGATGAAAAAGGTTTATCTTGTTGCTTAAGAGAGTCATTAGAAGAAATTAAAAATGGATTAAAATCAAAAAAATACATCTTCGATGGACCTCATAATTATGGGGCTAGTAATCTTGAATGCATAATAAAGGGAGATGAAAAAATAAATGAAATATCAGCTTCTTCAATAATTGCAAAAGTAACTAGAGATAGGTATATGATGGGACTAGAAGAAAAATATGACATTTATGAATTTGGCAAACATAAAGGCTATGGGACAAAAAAACACAAGCAACTAATAAATAAATATGGGGTTAGTGATTTACATAGAGTCAGTTTTAAAGTAAAGGAAAAATGAAATGAAATTAAAGGCATTATTATTTGATGTGGATGGCACATTAGCAAATACAGAAAGAGATGGGCATAGAATAGCTTTTAATTTGGCTTTTAAAAAAGCTAATTTAAATTGGGAATGGGACGAGGCTCTTTATGGGAAGCTTTTAGCTATCTCTGGAGGAAAAGAAAGAATATCTTTTTATATGAAAGAGTATTTAGATGATTTACAGGTAGATAATAGAGATGACTTTATTAAGGGGCTTCATAAAAGTAAGACGGATTTTTATGTCGAGCTACTTGAGGATTCTAAAATACCTTTAAGAGTAGGAATTAGAAGAATATTACAAGAGGCCAAAGATTCTAATATGAGAATGGCTATCGTTACTACTACTAGCATAGAAAATGTTAAGGCATTATTATCAAATACGATAGGAAAGGAAGCTATAAATGATTTTGAACTTATCGCAGCTGGTGATATTGTGCCTAATAAAAAACCCGCTAATGATATTTATTTATGGGCTTTAGATAAAATGAATTTGGATGCTGATGAGTGCTTGGCTTTTGAGGACTCTTATAATGGAGTTAGCTCATCTGTGGGTGCGAATATTAAAACTATTGCTACTATTAATGACTATACTAAGGATGAAGACACATCTAAGGCTTCTTTGATTGTTGATCAGCTTGGATGTAAAAATAAAAAAATGGAAGTTATTGCAGGAGATGCTCTAGGATATGATATGATTAGCTTAGAAATGATTAAGAAGTGGTTTTAATATATTAAAAATGGATAAACAAAAATTAATCGTTTATCCTACAATGAGGTCTATGCTTAGTGGGTTATCTAAAAAAGCCCCTAGTTTAGATGTAGATTTAATATCTTTAGAGGCTTTTTTTTCTAAATCTTCTTATGTCTTAGGTAAATTTATGCTTTCAAGTGAGCAAAAATATATTTATCTAAGTGAGATAATGGAAGATATTGATGTCTCTGTATTGGGGATTTCTAATGATTTTTTATTTTTTTTAAAGAATAGAGATATTATTTTTAAATTCTTTAATGAGATATACAATGAAGATATAAATTTTGAAGATATTAAAAGCTCAGATATTTATGAAGAATTTATCGAGCATATAGAGATATTGGAATTAGTATATAATAAATATCAAGATAAACTATCTAAAAATAATGTATATGATTCTTCTACTAAACAAGAGTTTTTAATTAATGAGAGCTATATTAAAGGCTTTGATGAAATTTATATTTTTGTAGAGGGCTATTTTAGTAAAAAAGAATTAAAGCTTTTAAATGAGTTATCTAAATGGACAAAAATAATTTTAGAGATTAATTCTACTAGATATAATAAAAAAGTGATAGCTGACTTATCTATTGAAAATGTCCTAAATAAATTAGTTATTTATAATCTATCAGATAAAGAAATCGTATCAATCAAGCCTTTGCAATTAGAGGAAGATTTATCAATCAATGCATATCCTATAAATGATAATGTATCAGAGGCTCACTTTATATTCTATAAAATAAATGAATATATTAAAAGTGGGATTTCTCCTGAGAATATTGTTGTTGTTTTACCTAAAGAGGATTTTGCGAATAAATTAAGGGTATTTGATAAAGAGAATAATCTTAATTTTGCTATGGGTATTTCTTTTGTTTTTTCTAAGACATATATGAAATTAAATGCTTTATATAATTATCTGCTAGATGACAAAGAAGAGCATATTAAGAAAATGAGCATATATGGTCTTGATGATTATATAATCGGTGAGAAAAATACAAATAATATAGAAGATATTTTTGATTTATTAGAAAAAACAAAAGATAATGAGAGCGAAAGCATTATAGATATGCTTCTTTTTTCTTTAAAAAGAATTGAAAACAAGCTATCAAAATATAAATTTATAGAGATACTTTCTTATATTTTATCTGAATTACAAGCTAAGAGCATAGATGATAATGCGGGTGGTAAGATTAGAGTAATGGGAGTGTTAGAGAGTAGAAATATGAGTTTTGAAGCTCTAATAATTGCTAACTTTAATCATAAAAAAGCTCCAAAATATAGCAAAAAAGATATTTTCTTAAATTCTAAAATAAAAAAAATAGTCAAAATGCCTACAAGAGAAGATAGATATAATTTACAAAAATATTTCTATTATAGATTATTGCAAAGCTGTCCAAATATAAGCATTTCTTATATAGAAAATGACAAAGAAACTAAAAGCACTTTTTTAAGTGAATTAAATTTCTATGGGGCTGATATAAAATACCATAAAGCAAATATATATTTTACAAATATACTATCAAATAAAGAAGTAAAATATAATTTTGAAAAAAATAAAAACATCAATGAATTAAGCCTAATAAATCAAAATTTGCAAATATCCTTTTCTAAGCTTAATGTATTTATTTCTTGTAAAAGAAAATTTTATTTACAATATGATAGAAAAATATTTAAAGAAGATATAGAAATATTCCCCTCCATATCCATAGCAGGCTCAAAAATACATGCCTTACTAGCAAAATTAGCTAAAGAAGAAAAGCTTCATACATTCAAAGATGAAATGCTAAAATTATCTAATTCTCAAAGAAAATATTCTTATTATTTTCTTTCTAGTTATTTATCAGCTGATAAAGTCAGTAAAATAGAGCGAGAAAGATTAAAAGATGGATATAGTATATTTTCTATTGAAGATGATTTTGAAGTTAAATATAAGGATTTTACCTTAAAAGGAAGAGTTGATAGGATAGATGTAAAAGATAATAAATTATATATAATAGATTATAAATATCATAATCAAGTTAAGCCTAAAGAATTAAAAACTAATACCTTACAGCTAGTCCTATACATCCAAGCTATAAAAATAAAATATCCAAATTATGAAGTAGAATCAGCAGGAATATATGATTTAAAATTTGGGAAATTGAGTTTTTTAAGAGAATATGATATTGACACCTTAGATAAAGAGCTACTATTATATAAAGAAAAATTTAAAATAGATAAATGCGAAAATAAGCATATTTGCTCTTATTGCTCTTATAGTATAATTTGTGATAGGTTCTAAAGCAATCCCTTTGCCTTGTGGTAATCTTCTTTAGTATTTATATTTATAAATTCATTTTTATTTTCAAAATTTATAATATTTGATTGGACTACTTTATTTAGATAGCCAATTTTATGAATATCCTTTTTTAAGCATTCATTGACTTCTTTTAGTAAGCTCGTATCAAATACACCACATAAATTATGGGTTTTATCTCCACTTTGAGCTATTGTAATTTTATAATTTTTAGAATTATTTATAATAACTCTTATAGTTTCCTTGCTTATTAAAGGAGTATCTACTGTAATTATAAATACTTTACTATTAAAAAAATTAAAAATAGATTCTAATGCAATCATAGGAGAATAAGTATCACTTTTATCTAAAATTAAATTATCTATAGGGAAAAAACTATCAAATTTATTATTTTTAGATGATATATAAACATCTAAAAAAATATCTTGCAGTTTATTATATTGATACTCTATAATGCTATTATATTTAGCAAATTTCATTAATGATTTATCTTGTTTCATCCTACTACTTTTACCACCAGATAAAATAACACAAGGCATTTTAATCATTTGTCAGGAAAATGTATTGTAAAACAAGCCCCATCATTAGTATTTTTTACAGATAAAAGAGCATTATGATTTTCTATAATTGATTTAGACATATATAGCCCTATGCCTGTTCCTTGTCCTTGATCTTTTGTCGTATAGTAAGGCTCAAAAATTCTTGGCATTGCATCTTCAGGAATACCTCCTGCATTATCTATGAAAAGCATTTCATTATCTTTTAAGAGGACATTTATTTTCCTATTTTGTATATTATTTTCTTCAAAAGCATCTTTTGAGTTATTTATAAAATTAAGGATTACTTGCTTAAGCTCACTATCAAGTCCATTTATTGTGAAATCATTTCCATCTATGCTTATAGAGATATTTTTAGTTGATAACTCAGCTGATTGCATATCAAAACAGAAATTTATTGACTCCAAAATAGAGAAATCACTTTTAACTTTATCTGTCTTATAGAAACTTCTAAAATCATCTATGGTTTTACTCATAAACATTATAGTTTTTTTATTTTGATTTACAAAGTCATTAATAAATGTCTCATCTATCAATCCTTTTTTGTATTGAAATTTTAGGCTTTGCACCTTTATTCCTAGCTCATTAAGTGGTTGTCTCCATTGATGAGCTATTGAACCTATCATTTCTCCCATACTTGCTAATTTACTTTGATGGGCTAATAGATGTTGTTGTTCTTTTATTTCTTCAATTCCTTGAGCTATTTTTTCTTTCATAATTTTCTCTTTACCTTTTCTGTCATCTATATAAGTAAAAAATAAAATAAATCTAGTAGCTTCATTATTTTCATCTATAAGCATTTTACTTCGAGCAAGAACCCATACCCATCTTTTATCTTTATGTTTTAATAAAACTTCACTTTCGTTAATATTGTCTTTCATATTAGGGCATCTTTCTATATTTTTCAGAAATTCTTTTCTATCATGTGGATGCATTAGATTTAACCATGACTCTATGTTATTTGGAATGTCTCCTAGCTCATAGCCTAATATGTCTCTTAATCTTTGCGATACATAGATTTCATTTGTGATGGTATCCCAGTCAATAAATCCATCATTGGAGTTATCTATAATAGCTTGAGTTTTTTTCTTTTCTCTATATAATTCTTGTTTTCTTTGATAACGAACACTAGAGCTTCTAAAGGATGCTGTATAGTATTGCTGATCATCTTCTATCATATATAAACCTGTAGATACATCAAAAATATCAACTTCATTTCCATACCTATCTTTTAAAAAGATATCATAAAAACTATTTTCTGTATTGCTTAAAATATAGTCTGCCCAAAACATATCATTTTTCGGAGATATAGTGAATTCCTCTTTTTTTATAAAAAAATCATTCACTTTGTTATGATTTGAGATTAACTCTTCTTCATCTTTAAAACCTAAAGCTTCTACAAAAGCTTTATTGCAACTAATAATCTCATCTTTAGTAAAAATAACCATTAAGCTTGATTGAGAATTAAGAATATCTTTTACTTTTTTTTCTTCTTTTTGAAATTCTCTTACCATATACATAAATAGTTTATTGACAAGCAACAACATAAGTATCATAGCTATAAAACTTGGGACAAATTTTTCATAATTTAATGGTATTAAAGATTTATAGTTTAATATCTGCATATTTGCTATCAATAAGTCATCATATCCTGCTTTAGTATCCCATAATGATAAAGTAAATGACATATCATCACCAATATATGCTCGCTTGAGTTCTTCTTGCAAATAAGTTATATCAACGGAAATTTCTATTACTCCAATATTTTTATCTTTATCTTCTATTTTCATTGCATAAGTTAAAAATACATCCTCTTCATTTGATTTCTCTAATATATTAACTATTTTATTTTCATCATTATGACTAATGATCTGCCTTAATATAGATCTATCTTTTTTAAAATTACTCCTACCAGTTTCATATAATAATTTAAGATTTTTGTCATATAAAGCTATATGCGATAAAAATGGTAATACTTGCTTTAGCATTAGATATCTTCTGGAAATAGTCATTTTTTGATTTACTGTATTTGATGAAGTAAGCTCTATTTTTTCTGAGAAGAATTTTATTTTTTTATTTAATATGGAATGAATTCTTCCTAGCTCATTGCTATACATATCCCTCATATGACTAATCATTTTTTGTTTAAATATTTCTTCTTTTTGCTGTTTTTCTTTTTCCTCAATAACAAAAATTTTTATTGAGGATAAAGTAACTATTGTAGCTACAATGATTATATTAATAAGTATTAAAATTTTTTTTAAATTTTTTTTCATAAAACTATCTTATATTTAACGAGAAAGCTTTTTCTATCGCTTCCTCACTATCAACATTAATAACTTTAATCTCTCCTTTTATATCATTTCTAAATATTTTATGCTCTAATCTATCTACAAGCTTTACTGTATTTTCAGAAGAAATATCTGTTATAACAAAAAATAAGTTATTTGCATCACATTTTTTTAATGAATCTGTATGTCTTATATTATTACTTACATTTTCTGATAACTCATCTAATGCCTCTATATCATCACTACTAGATGTTATATTGATTATTTTTATTGTAGAATATTCATTTTTTTCTAATTGCGAATAAAGAAGTTTTTTCATATTTTCTTTAGATTGCTTAGTCATGCAGTCAAGTGCATTATTTTCATCATTTGTTTTTTTGAAATAATCTAAAGAATCTACCTTTTTAAATGAAATACCAACACTCAAGCCATCATTCATATCATAAACATTCCCAACAACAAGTTGCACATTGTCATTAACTTCATCAAATAAAGCCATAAAACTTCTTTTATTTTTCTTAACTCTTCTAAAATCATTTATCCAATTTTCATTTTCTCTTGGGTAAAAACATCCATCTTCTTTAATAAATATAGAATGAAAAAATCCATATTTATGATAAAATCCATCGATATGTTCAATATTAAAAAAAGATAAAAATTCATCATTAGCATGGATAATGTTTTGGTTTCCACCTAAAGCAACAAATATATTATCTTTTGCATTCATATTAGGATTAGAAATATCATGGACTGATAGCTTATGGTGAAGTCCTATAAGTTCTATTATATTAGTTAATTTGCTTTCTAGTTTATCGAAATCTACAGGTTTTAATATATATCCATCTACTTGCATATCGATAGCCTCAGACATATAGCCATTATCACTATGGGCAGTAGTAAATATAATATATGCTTCAGGATTTAATTCTTTTATTGCATGAACCATTTCTATTCCAGACATAATTGGCATTTTAATATCTGATATTACTATGTCTATTTTTTCTTTTAAGAATAAATCTAAGCCTTCTTGCCCATTTTTAGCTACAAAAACATTATCAGAGAAGTTTTTAATAAACTCTACTAAACTTTCTCTGATACCATCTTCATCTTCTACATATAGAATTGATAAATTTTTCATTGTTTTCCTTGTTTTCTTATTTAGGGGGCCTCTAAAATAAAAATAATGTTACTTGTTTTATTTTCAGTTTTAGAAGTTCCCTTTCTTATGGGAACCTCTATTAATTCAAATAATTTAGATAATGTTAGACTTTAGTTTTAGAGTGATTTTTATAAAATACGGTGTA
>JAJVLF010000260.1 GCA_029255845.1 Campylobacterota bacterium
AGATGAATTAAAAAAAGAAATAAAAAGGACAGGACCAAACAGATACAAGATAAGACTACAAACCATTCTACTATCTATGCAAAAAACTTTCTATAAAGATATATTAAAAACTCTAAGTATATCCAGTCGCTCATACTACTCTTGGATATACAGATATAATAAAGAAGGACTTAAGTCTTTAAAACATTACAGTAAAGGAGGAAGACCTAAAGGTTCTTCTAAATATAACTCTAAAATATTCATAAAACTATTTAAAGAACTTGATACAATGCAAGAATATTGGTCAATAATAAAAATGCAAAAGTTTATATATGATACATATACTGTAAGCATACCAAATGAAACACTAAGAAAGATAGTAAAAAGAGCAGGATATTCATATAAAAGCAATAGACCTTCTCCCTACAAAGGAGATAAAGAAAAACAAGAAACATTTAAAAAAACTCTATCTCCAATGTGGTTAAAGACTTAAACAAAAAGTCTGCTATACAAAAACCAATAAAGTATATATTTATGGATGAAATGCGATTTGGTTTAATATCTAATTACAGAAGAAGTTGGTCAAAAATAGGAGAGAGAACAGTAGTAGAAAATCAACAAGAATTTGATAATAGATACCTATATAGTGCAATTGATCCAATAAACGGAGATAACTTTCACATGATAGGATTTGATGGTGTTAATGCTGATACTACTAAGTTATTTTTAGATAGACTAAAAGAAGAATATAGAAACTATCACATTATATTAGTTTGGGATAATGCTCCTTTTCATAGAAGAAAAGACTTACACAATATAGACGAGTTAACTCCTATTAATTTACCTTCATATTCACCGCAATTAAATCCAGTAGAAAGATTTTATGGGGAGATAAGGAAGATTACTGCTAATAGAATATTTAAAGATATAGAGACACAGCAAGATATGATAGATAAAGAAGTTGTTAAGTGGATGGGAGACAAAGATAGGGTTAAAAGATTATGTGGTTATGGGTGGATTTTGGAACAGGTTGGTTGAGTTGCTTAAGTGTTGTTTTTGTTTTTGTGGAATGGTATAACTACTTTACCTAATCCTTTTATAGATATAATACATTCATATTTTCTTTTTAGATTATCATCTTTTTGTATTGTATTATATATAGATTCCATTATACCTTTTTCTTGTTCTTTATAATCAATAGCCTTTGATAACACCCTTGCATCAACTACATCACTTTTATTTCTTTGTTATACTGCTTTACAGACTGTGAAATAACTCAATATAATTACAAATTATAAGATTTATCCGCCTAAATAAGGTAGTAGAAATATAAATTTTTTAGTTATTTCACAGTCTCTTCCCGATGGGAATGCATACCTTGCACATCATATCGCTAAATATAAATAGCTTTCTCATTCATTATCTTTATTTTGATACACCTATAATA
>JAJVLF010000261.1 GCA_029255845.1 Campylobacterota bacterium
TATTCTTTATCATTCTCATCATAAAAATTAGTTTTAAACTGCCTACTATTTTATATAAATCTTGTTTTTAATAAAACTATAATAAAATAGCCGATATAAGTTTAACAACTAATGTTAATGTTTATTCAAAAAGGAGTTTGAAGTGAGTAAAGGAATACGATTTGTAATAGGGCTGTGTATAATATTATTGCTTAGTAGCAATATATTAAAGGCTACTACACAAACAGAACTAAAACACAATCAATGGCAATTAATAGGATTTATGGGACCACAAGGTTCTAAAGGTGCTCTTGGGTATAGAGAAGATCAAAATACAGAAATATTTGATATTGCTGATGATGCTGGAATGCCTAGCTATTTTGTTTCTGCTATAAGTGGGGAACAATTAGTAGGAACAGGGACATCTTCACCTAATAATGAAGTTAGTGAACTTAATTCAAGTATATCTATTTTTGCTATTAGAAATACTTTTTCTGTTACTGGTAAAACTAAATTAACTTCTGTTGCTGCTTCTGCAGTAAAAATGAAAATAGGGAATGCCAAAACTCTTAATGCTAATTTACCTAGATTTAGAATGTATTTAAAAGGTAAAAGTAAAGCTGCTGTTAGAGTAGATTATCAAGCTAATTATGAAGGTCAGTTATTTAGACTTAAATTTGGTGATGAAGTGGAAAGTTATGTGGCTTACTTTAATCATAGAAATACTTATTCTAATCCTTATATTTTAAGTGCTAAAAAACAAGAAGAAAATATAGGGCCTTACACTTCTCTTATACAAGATGCTATTGATTTTAATACTACAGATAATAACTTAACAGATATGATTCAAAATAATATATATACTATTAAAGATACAGCTGGTATTTATAATGAAGACTTAACAGACTTTGGTGCTGATCCTAGATATCAAGCAGTAGTATATAGATTTTCTAGTAATGGGATATGGGAAAGTTTTAATTCTCAAAATACTATTGAAAGCTCTAATGAATTTACTAAATTTGATACAGGTAGAGGGTATTGGGTTAAGATTGAAGATGGTGATACTAATGCTACTGGATTAATTTCTACAGATACTACTATAATGACTAATAATGTTTATGATAATGTTAAGGATGGGTGGAATTTGTTGTCTTTTAAAGAGAAGGAGCTTAGGTATTCTTTTTCTGGGGTTTTTATTCCTGCAACTGCACTTGCAACAACAGTTCATTTATTTTTTGGTTCTCATCTTCGTGATGATAATGCTAGTGGGTCAATTGACAATAATGATACTGAAGGACATATGTTAACTTTAGAAACTACAGATATTAATGCTACAGCACGAAAAATAAATCTATATTCTCAAGCAAGAAATGATGTTTTTGGTCTTAAGCAAAATATAAGA
>JAJVLF010000262.1 GCA_029255845.1 Campylobacterota bacterium
AATAGAAGTATCTATTTCTTTTTTATTAGTGCTAGCATTAATATTGATATTTTTATTATTATTCCCACTATCACCACCACACCCAGTTAATCCACAAGCTAATGCCAATCCTGATAATGTTAATTTTATGTTATTATTCATATAATATCCTTGATTTAAATCTTTATAAACTTATTTATTTATGCCCTCTTAGTTTTTCAATAATATCTACAGATAAACCTGTTTTTGAAGATATGGTTTCATTATCTAAAACATCTAAAAGGTTTTTTGCTATTTGTATATTTCTTTGCTCAATCCCTTGCTCAATCCCTTGCTCAATCCCTTGCTCAATCCCTCTTTTTACCCCTTTATCTTCAGCAGTTTTCAAAGAATTAACTTCATCATACTCTTTTAACCCCATATAGTCATAAACTCTTAATTCTTCTTTATTCCATTTGGTTTGACTAGCTATATCAAAAGCTTCTTGGAATGCTTTTATATTCTCATATTCTTTTGGTATCATATTTAAGCTAGAGGCATTTTGTATGAAGTATATCCATTTATCTAGTGTAGTATCTAATTGCTGCAACTCTTTATTAAACTTTGAAAGTTCTAAGAAAGTAAATTCAAAATCATCTATATCTTGTTTAGTAGTTTCTTGATTTATAATTAGATGTCTTGATATAAAGTCAATATTATCAAACATATTAAAGTTTAATATACCTATAAAATATACTTTTTTTAATTTGCTATAATTATGTCCTTTATCTAATTGCTCTACATATGCTTTTGATGTATAATATAGACTTCTTTTAGCAAAACTACCTAAATCTTTTTTTTGCATTTCTACTATAAACTTTTCATTATCTTTATTAGTTGCTTGTATATCCAATATAGTTTCTTTAAGTTCTTCTATCTTTGGAACTTGATATGGGTTTAATAGCTTTATATCTATTATTGTTTTGTTTTTTTTGAAGTCTAGTATGCTATTTAGAAAAGATATTAGTATTTCTTTTTTATTCTCATTACCGAATATCTTTTTGAATGCTAAGTCGTTTTTTGGGTCTGCGAAAGTCATTTGGTTTCTTTTTGTTTTTAGGTGTTTTATATTATAGCTTTTTTTGCTTAAGGTGGTGCTTAAGAAATTTTAGGGTCTAATTTTGATAATTTGATTTGTAAAAATTGAATTTCTAATAATTCCACTAGGACATTGTATTTCTTTTCCTAAAATAAAATCTACAAATGAATTTTTTGGTAACATATTACAATTATTAGCAACTTGTTCATTTTTAAATCTACAGCCATTAAATCCTTCACAACCTTTAACATATAATCCTGGACTTGGAATCATGGTGCAATCTTTTTGACAAGCACTTCCAGGTTCT
>JAJVLF010000263.1 GCA_029255845.1 Campylobacterota bacterium
TATCAATCTTTATATCATTTTACACTGGGTAGAAGTATTATAGATACTAGGTTAAGCACTATTAAGCCCTACTCACCTACAAGATATTAATTAAAAGCTAATAAATAGTAAATCCAACTTTTAAACCTGAAGTGCAATTTCTCAACATTGAAATTATACAAATTTAAACCTCAAACAACCATTTTTTCATCAACTTTTTCACCATAAAAAACTTCATTAGGAGTTTTCCAATTTAAAGCTTTTCTAGGTCTATTATTTAATTTATCTTCTATCATCTTAATATGCTTTTTTGTAATATCTTTAAAACTAGTCCCTTTAGGAATATATTGTCTAATTAATCCATTAGTATATTCATTTAATCCTACTCACCATGAAGAATAAGGATGACAGAAATAATAACTACAATTTAATTCTTTTGATATATTTTTATGATTAGAAAATTCAAAAGTAGCGAATAGCAGTTTTACAAAGTAAAAACTTTCTTTAGTAAATCCATTATCACTTGTTATGGTTTTTACCTTATCTTTTTTACTTAGTGGTAATAGTATTCTTTTTATTTCACTTTCTACTTCTATGGCTTGCTTGGTAGTAGGTATAGATATTCTAAGTAAAGAAGTTTTTCTTTTTATGCTGTAGTAATAGCACCTTTTCTATTAGTGCCTATTATAGTATCTATTTCCCAGTCTCCAACTCTTTGCTTACTATTTACTATTTCTTCTCTTTTAGATATAGATATTCTATCTTTTATTCCTCCTTTATACTTTTGTCCATACTTAGCTCTTTTTTTACCTGTATGATAATATCTTAGATGAGTGTGTAAATCTCCTTTGTTTAGTTTATCATGATATATGAATTTATATATGCTTACATAAGATATACTTAGAATACCATCAAGTTTTAACTTATTAGATATTTGTTCTGGAGACCAATCTTTTTTAATATATTTTTTTAATATATTTTTATTTACAGTATCTAGTTTCCTATTAGATAGTCTTGATGCATAGGTTCTTTTAGATACAGATACTTTATTAGCAGAATTACCACTATATCTTTTTAATTGTGTAGAACTATTCCTTTTTATCTCTCTACTTATAGTAGATGGACGGACTTCTAATAAATTTGCTATATCTTTTTGAGTATACCTTGCCTTTTTATAAGCTTCAATATGGTATCTTTGCTCAATGCTTTATGTTTATATTTCATTTCTACTTCCTTCTTTTGTGGTGAAGCAGTTGAAGTAGGATTATAGCATTTAACCTACTTAAATTAAAAACACAATTTTTTATATTTGGATTTTGA
>JAJVLF010000264.1 GCA_029255845.1 Campylobacterota bacterium
AAATTGAACTTAAAAATTAAATATTAGAAAATAGGTAAAAGGGTCAAAATTGCTATTTAATAGTTACGAGTTTATATTTTTATTTTTACCAATAACATTTCTAATATATTTCTACCTTAACCATAAAAAGCTCACTATAGCATCAAAAATATTTCTAGTATCTTCATCATTATTTTTTTATAGTTGGTGGAATATTATTTATCTTCCCTTGATATTATCTTCTATGATAATTAATTTTTTTATAGGAGTTGCAATATCAAAAGTAGTAAAATCTGCAAAAAAAGCAAATAAGTTATATGTATTAAATAAGAAAATATTATTAGGAATAGGGATATTATTTAATATCTCTCTCATAGGGTACTTTAAATATTCTAACTTTTTTATAGAAAACTTTAATATAGCTACTTCTTCTAATATAGGGCTATTAAATCTAACATTACCATTAGCAATATCATTTTTTACATTCCAGCAAGTAGCTTATCTTGTAGATAGTTACAGATCAGACATAGAAGAATATAGCTTTTTAAATTACTCACTATTTGTAACATTTTTTCCTCAATTAATAGCAGGACCAATAGTTCATCATAAAGAAATGATGCCACAATTTGAAAATATGAAAAATACAATAATTAATCATAAGAATATTGCTTTAGCCTTATTTATATTTTCAATTGGCTTGTTTAAAAAAGTTGTTATAGCAGATACTTTTGCCGTATTTGCAAATGCTGGATTTAATACAGAGATTGCATTACATTTTTTTGAAGCATGGGCTACTAGCTTGTCTTATACTGCCCAATTATACTTTGATTTTAGTGGATATACAGATATGGCTATAGGATTAGCATTGATGTTGGGCATAAAGTTTCCTAATAATTTTGACAGACCTTATTTATCTATATCTTTTGTAGATTTTTGGAATAGATGGCATATTACATTATCTAAATGGATTAGAGATTACATCTATATCCCTTTAGGAGGTAATAGAAAAGGATTATTATTTCAAAGCAAAAATATTTTGATTTCTATGGGTATAGGTGGGCTATGGCATGGTGCAAGCTGGACATTTGTAATATGGGGATTATATCACGGTATTTTTATTGTTTTATATCATGCAATGAAAAAAGTAAAATATTTTGATTTTTTAGAAAAAACACCCAAGTGGATTAAAATATTAATTATATTTCATTTAATATCTATTAGTTGGATACTTTTTAGAGCAGATAATATTTCTCAATTTTATGAAATTTTAAATGGTATTTTTTTTAGTGAGGCAACTTTTACAGTAAATAT
>JAJVLF010000265.1 GCA_029255845.1 Campylobacterota bacterium
CTTAGCCGTATCAATAATACTCTGTGCTTTCCAGTCTTGCATAAATACATAATCATATATTTTCATTTCTTCTTTAGACCAATTATATTGTTTAGCTATTTCAAATGCTGTTTTAAATTCTGATATGCTTTCATATTCTTTAGGTATCATTTCAAAACTTGAAGCATTTTTAATAAAATAAACCCATTTTTTTATTATTGTCCCGCATTTAGATAAATCATAATTAAATTTTTCTAATTCTATAAAAGTAAATTCAAAATCTTTTAATTCTTGCTTTTTAGTTTTCTCATCTAAAATAAGATGTCTTGATATATAGTCTTGATTATCAAATATAGCAAAATCTAATATACCTATAAAATAAACTTTTTTTAGTTTTGTATATGCTTCTCCCTTATCTATTTGATTAACATAAGATTTTGAAGTATAATACAAGCTTCTTTTAGCAAATTCTTTATCTTTTTCTACTTGCATTTCTACTACAAAATGATTATCCTTATTATCTATGGCATTTATATCAAGTATAGTATTTTTAAGCTCTTCTATTTTGGGTATTTGATATGGATTTGCTATTGTGATGGATTTTATTTTTTTATCTCCTTTAAAATCTAATGCAGAATTTAGAAATGATATTAATATTTCACTATGATTTTTATCTCCAAATATTTTTTTGAATGCTATATCATTTATTGGGTTTGCAAATTTCACTTTATTACTTATTAAAATTTTCTATAAAATCACTAAAACATTCTTCTAATTTAATCACATCTTCTTCATACACATATTCATTACAAGCATGTATAGTATCATTTGGCACACCAAATTCCACACTTTGGATATTATACTCTGGCATAAATCTAGCATCACTAGTTCCTCCTGTCGTAACAAGAGCCGTTTTTACACCCAATACATTTTCTATACTTTGCGATATTTTTTTAATCACTTTTGAGTTTTTATCTGTCATAAAAGGCTTAGCACTTTGTGATAATGTAAGCTCAAATTCAAGCCCATCAAGAACTTCATTTATATACTGCTCTAAATTTTCCTTAGTAGTTTTAGTAGAATTTCTCACATTAAGCATAATCTTTAAACTACCAGGAGATACATTAGTTACTTCCATCCCACCTCTAATATCTGTGATTACTATTTGACTAGGAGAGAAAAATTCATCCCCATTATCAAGCCTTTTTCCCGCTAGTTTTGGTAATCTATCAGATACTAAATTTACAGGATTAACAGCAAGTTCGGGGTAAGCAGCATGACCTTGTTTTCCTTTAACAACAATAACCCCATTAATAGAACCTCTTCGCCCAATCTTAATGCTATCACCTAATATCTTCTCGCAAGTAGGCTCAGCCACCAAGGCATATTGTGGAATCATATCTTTTTTTGCCATTTCTTTTAAAGCATAAGTAGTTCCCCAAGTAGCAACACCTTCTTCATCACTAGTAATTAAAATAGATATTGTCCCTTTAAAATTTTGAACCTTTTTCACAGCCCAAATAAAAGCACAAAGACCACTTTTCATATCCTGTGCACCTCTAGCAAATATCTTCCCATCTTTACAAGTAGGAGTAAATGGATTACTATCCCACCCATCTCCAGCAGGAACCACATCTATATGCCCAGCAAAACATAAATGCTCTCCATCATTTGAGAATTTTTTATAATAAAGACGATTTTTAGTATCTTCTTTATCCATATTTATTACTGTAAAATCCTCTAAAAAATCTCCTATAAATTCTAATGCACCAGCATCATCAGGTGTAACTGATGGAAATGATAGGGTTTTTTTAAAGAAATCTATTAAATTATTTAAGTCTATATGTTTAAATTAAATTGAAATTGATAAAACTTTTTATCTACAAATTGAGTAGATAACTGAACAAGAGGTAAATTAAAACCAGCAGTCATGATAGTTCCTAAGTCTTTATTAGCTAGATCTTGCTTAAACCCTATATTAGCACCTAACCAAGAAAATGGATTATACCCAATTCCTCCACCCATAATCTGAGTATCTTTACCACTCAATGTTTTATTTTTTGTGATATCATAATCAAAAGCAGTATGTATATTATGTTTAGAAAATGCTAATCCATATCTAATCATAGGACTTAATGTCTTATCATCAAATTTAGGAGAAGTTATATTTTTAAGCACAAGCCCTGTTTTAAATCCAGATAATTTTTTAGGAAAATACAAAAGCCCAAAATCTAAACTCCCTGAGCTATAACTATTGTCATTTAGTTGATTGACATAGCTACTAGGATTTATGTTATCTTTAGGGTTTATTGAAATAGTTGTTTTTTGAAGTTTCATATATTTCATAGACACACCAAGATTTAAATGCCCATCAAAAGCAGATCTATAATTCATATTATATCTATAAGAATATATAAAAGGAACTTCTAATAAAGAAACAAGCTTTATATCTATTTTAGAGTTTTCAAGTTCTTTTTTCCCTTCAAATAAAGACTTATTATCATATTCTGATTTGCTAGTTTTATACATTTCTTTAGAATCTAAATCAATTTTTACATATTGTTTTTGTCCGCCTACACCTACAGCTTGGATAAATTCAAGTTTATTATTGCTAATTCTAGGAATAATATCCATAGATAGATTTCTAATAAATGCAAGAGAGTAATTATCAACATCTAAATTAACCCCCGCACCAACTGATATATCTAGCATAATATTATTTAAATCTTTTAAAACTCTTTTTGCATCTTTAATAATTGCTACATCTTCATCTGATACATCAAGCTTTATTTTTTCACTATTATTTAATTTTAGTAATGTTCTAGGGTTAGTTAAGGGTTTTATTATGCTTTTAGATAAATTTTCAGTAGAAGTATCAAAATTACTTGTTGGACTTGCTAGTTTTTTCATATCTTCTAATAGCTTTGAGCTTTCTTCATTTGTTTTTAAATCTCCTCCAGCTTTTAAAGAAAAATTAACTTTTTTATGTCCAGCTAAAATAGCAGGATTAAAATATGCAGAGCTAGTTAAACCAGCACCACCCATAGAAGAGGCTTTTGTATCTAATTCATAAAAACCAGAAGCCGTTATATTTATTATAATAAATATTATAGTTGCTAAAACTTTCACATTAGTATCCTTGTATATGTTTGATTAAAGATGGGAATTTTATCTAAGTAAACTTAACTTAAATATTTTTCATATTAAAGATAGTCTCTAAATTTAATATGTTATAATAATAACTTCAACTTATGATTATAAAAAGGATTAAAAATGGGAAAATATATAGATGCTACATCTGCTGATTTTGATGCGACAACTAGTGAAGGTGTTTGTTTAGTGGATTTTTGGGCTCCTTGGTGCGGACCTTGTAGAATGCTAGGACCTGTTATTGAGGAATTAGCTGAAGAATTTGATGGTAAAGCAAAAGTAATAAAAGTAAATACAGATGATGAGCAAGAATTAGCTGCTAAATTCGGGATTAGAAGTATTCCAACAGTTGTTTTAATGAAAGACGGCAAAGAATCTGAAACAATGATGGGTGTTCAATCAAAAGATGATTTAACATCTAAACTACAAGCTCTACTTGGCTAATCACCAAAAAAAGCCTAAGAAAAAAGCATCACTTTTAACAGGAACCTATATTTTTGGTTCTTTTTTTGGTGCTTTTATGGTTGCATCTGCTTATGCATATTTTAATTTTAAATTCTCCGAATATCGTTTTATAGATTTCAATAATTACACCTTTTATTCAAAAAAAGATATTTTTACCCCACAAGAAAATATTTATGCTCTTTTATTGTATAGCTCTCATTCTAAAGAACAGCTCGATAAAATAAAGGATTTAAAAGTGCAATACCCCATTATAGCAGTAGATATTCACCAAAAAAGATTTGAGTCTAATGATAGAGTTATTTATGTAACAACAGGAATTAATAGTATAATTAATATTATTCAAAAGTTTAATTTCTATAATACACCAACTTTATTATTTATAGAAAAGCAAAATGGTTTAGTTTATAAACAATCTAGCCAACTAAACCCTTTATAAAAGAAAGATATATGAAAAAGAAAAAACAATTATCAGGTTTCACTATACTAGAATTAATATTTGTGATAATTATAATATCAGTTTTATCAACTATCGCCATACCAAGACTTTTAGCTACTAAAGATGATGCCGTGCTTTCATCTATCAAATACACGGTATCTTTATTGATGAAATCATCTATAGAATATAATGCTATCATAGGCAATATAGATGATATTTCAAAAGTTGTTAGTTTAGATGATATAAAATGGAATATCGCTCCTAATACTCAAAATGAGGATAATAAATCTTATGTATATAAAACAGACGATATAGAATGCATAAGATTTCAAATATCAGATGATACCATACAAGTATTAATAGCAGATTTTCAGAATAATAGCACAGGAATTTGCTCTAAAATTAGAAAATTGTATAATCTTTATTCTAATAATAACGATACTCGTAATGGTGTAAGTATTGATAATAGCGAAATATCGTATATTAAATATAAAGAAATTAGCTTAAAAAGCAGTATGCAATTACAATAAAAATAAGGAAAAATTATGAATGACAGTATGACAAAATTAAATGACAAAATAAGCTCTTTGCTTAATGCCTATAATCAGCTCAAAGAAGAAAATGATGCATTAAGAAATCAGCTAGTAGCTTCTCAAGGACAAAATGAAAGTTTACATACAAAAACACAAACCTTAGAAGAAAGTTTGCTTTCAAAAGATTCAGAAATAGATTCTATTATAGAAAAATTAGATTTCTTATAATAAATAATTTTGGCATCTTTTAAAATTACAATAGATAGAGAAACTTTTACTATCACTATAGATGATGAATATTATGATGACATTGTCAATCATTTTAAACAAGACAATCTCCATATAGATGGCTACAACATAAATAGAAAATCTGCTATCTTAAATGCTTATATTAACTTATTAACTCAAAAATTACAAAATAAAAAAGATATTGATAAAATAATAAATAATCTATCCATAGAATAATAATAAAATTACACCTTTTTATAAATTACTCCTTGACTTTCCCCCATTTTTACCATATAATTCCACCTTTCAAATCAAGAACTAATCGCCTATTTTTAGGCACTATTATTTTTCCAAAAAAAGATTTTCTCATAAGAGATAAAGAAGAGACAAAAAATCTTTACAATTAGCATTTGAAACAAAGGTCTTTAAAAACTAGGTTGTCAAAAACACAAATATTTCGAAAAAGTATAGAATATTATATATGTTTACATATATAATATAACATACAAGAGTTTTAAACTTCTGACTATTTATCTATAAAATACATAGTATATTTATATATTATATATTTACAATAAGTAAAAGGAATTTAAATTCAACATTTAATTATGAAGAGTTTGATTCTGGCTCAGAGTGAACGCTGGCGGCATGCCTAACACATGCAAGTCGAACGAGAACGGGAAAAGCTTGCTTTTCTGTCAGCTAAGTGGCGCACGGGTGAGTAATATATAGTTAACTTGCCTTCTAGCAGGGAATAACGCCGAGAAATTGGTGCTAATACCCTATACTCCTTTCTATTTAATGTAGTTTGGGAAAGATTTATCACTAGAAGATAGGACTATATCCCATCAGCTTGTTGGTAGTGTAAGAGACTACCAAGGCTATGACGGGTAGCTGGTTTGAGAGGATGATCAGCCACACTGGAACTGAGACACGGTCCAGACTCCTACGGGAGGCAGCAGTGGGGAATATTGCACAATGGAGGAAACTCTGATGCAGCAATGCCGCGTGAAGGATGACGGTTTTCGGATTGTAAACTTCTTTTATATACCAAGATAATGACGGTAGTATATGAATAAGCACCGGCTAACTCCGTGCCAGCAGCCGCGGTAATACGGAGGGTGCAAGCGTTACTCGGAATCACTGGGCGTAAAGGGTACGTAGGTGTTCTCATAAGTTGGATGTGAAATCCTATGGCTTAACCATAGAAGTGCATTCAAAACTGTAAGAATAGAGTTTGGGAGGGGTAAGTGGAATTAGTGGTGTAGGGGTAAAATCCGTAGATATCACTAGGAATACCAAAAGCGAAGGCGACTTACTGGAACAATACTGACACTGAGGTACGAAAGCGTGGGGAGCAAACAGGATTAGATACCCTGGTAGTCCACGCCCTAAACGATGAATGCTAATCGTTGTGAGGCTTTGACCTTGCAGTGATGCAGTTAACACATTAAGCATTCCGCCTGGGGAGTACGGTCGCAAGATTAAAACTCAAAGAAATAGACGGGGACCCGCACAAGCGGTGGAGCATGTGGTTTAATTCGAAGATACGCGAAGAACCTTACCTAGCCTTGACATTGATAGAATCTGCTAGAAATAGCGGAGTGCCTTTCGGGGAACTTGAAAACAGGTGCTGCACGGCTGTCGTCAGCTCGTGTCGTGAGATGTTGGGTTAAGTCCCGCAACGAGCGCAACCCTTATCTTTAGTTACTAACGGTTCGGCCGAGGACTCTAAAGAGACTGCCCTCGCAAGGGGGAGGAAGGTGAGGACGACGTCAAGTCATCATGGCCCTTACGGCTAGGGCTACACACGTGCTACAATGGGGTGTTACAATGAGATGCAATGTCGCGAGGCGGAGCAAAACTATAAAGCACCTCCCAGTTCGGATTGAAGTCTGCAACTCGACTCCATGAAGTTGGAATCGCTAGTAATCGCAAATCAGCCATGTTGCGGTGAATACGTTCCCGGGTCTTGTACTCACCGCCCGTCACACCATGGGAGTTGAATTCACCTGAAGTCGGAATACTAAATTAGTTACCGCCCACGGTGGGTTCAGCGACTGGGGTGAAGTCGTAACAAGGTAACCGTAGGAGAACCTGCGGTTGGATCACCTCCTTTCAGAGATAAATAAGAGATTCATTTCTACTTATTTATGAATATAGTAACAGTATTTATACCTTACTTATTCTACAAGAGCAATAACTAAGTTTATTGTATAATCTTAATTGATTACTAATAGTTGCAAGACTATAATCTAACTTCAATATAACTATATAGTTGTTAGTCTAAATATTTGTGGACAACCTAGTTTTTAAAGACCTTTTGAGCAATTTTTTGAGCAATTTGCACTTAAGTAATCAATTCACCTACTTTTAGTAGGCTTCATTTATTACTTAAGCACAACTTGCTCAAAAATAGTTTTTGAGAAGTTTTATAATTGGTGTGGTGAATAACTTTACTCTATGGGAATATAGCTCAGCTGGTTAGAGTGCACCCCTGATAAGGGTGAGGTCCTAGGTTCAAGTCCTAGTATTCCCACCATTTTCTGCAATTTGCACTTAAGTGAGAAACTCACCTACTTTTAGTAGGCTTCGCTTCTAACTTAAGCACAACTTGCAGAAAATTAAATTGCTAAGTTTGGTGTTTTGTTTGGGGAATTAGCTCAGCTGGGAGAGCGCCTGCCTTGCACGCAGGAGGTCAGCGGTTCGATCCCGCTATTCTCCACCATTTTGTACAGTTTACACTTAAGTAATTAATAGTTTATTATTTAAGTGTAAATTGCACAAAGTAAATTTATAAGATTAATATTGTAGGTAAATGATAAAAAATTTTATTTTTATTTTTTTAATAGTATTAACAGGGTGTCAAAAGCAAATTTTTTTGTATAAGGACGCCAATAAGTTTAATGGAAATATAGATGTTTCTTTATCCGATACACATCATTTTGTGTTTTATGGTATTGCTCAAGAGAGAATCATAGATGCACCTAAAATTTGTGGTGGTAAAGATAAAGTTATAGCAGTTGAAACATTATTTGGTTCTAGAGATTTTTTATTTGGTTATTTAATTTCTTTACCTTTTTATATGGCGCTTCCTTTTATAGGTCCTTCGATAGGGGGATATATGCCTAGGTCGTATAAAGTATATTGTGAAAAAGTTTAAAACAAGTATTATTATTTACCTACTAAATAATAATTATAATATTTGTTTTAGATTTTTATCTTAAAAATCTAATGAGATATTTAAAATCATATTGTCAAACAAACAGGTTTTTCTATTTTGTTGTTTAATTCATTTTAAACAATTAAAATAAAAAAAGCGAAAATAATAATACAATTATTACATAAACCTTAGAATAAAGAATAAAAAAATATTTTATTAAAGTTTATTTATTAATAGCAATATAGATATAGTGCAAACTATAATTGTAAAACTAAAGATAATTATTCAATAATAGGATAGATTACGATATGCTGTTTAAGTCAAATTAAACAAGTATATAAATCATAAACATTAAATAAGGCAGTGTCTGTAAAAAGAAATAGTAAGAGCTAATGGTGGATACCTTGGCTAGTAGAGGCGATGAAGGACGTGCTAGGCTGCGAAAAGTTTCGGGGAGTCGTCAAGAGACTTTGATCCGGAAATATCCGAATGGGGCAACCCAATTGTTAGAAATAGCAATTACCAGAAATGGAGCGAACGCGGTGAAGTGAAACATCTCAGTAACCGCAGGAAAAGAAATCAATAGAGATGGCTAAAGTAGTGGCGAACGAAATAGTCATAGGGCAAACCCATAGTTTACTATGGGGGTTGTAGGGCTACAATATAGAGAAATTAGGATAGTTGAATCATCTGGAAAGTTGAGCAATAGAGAGTGATAGCCTCGTAAACGAAATCCAAAATAATCTTAGTAGTACCCTGAGTAGGTCGGAACACGTGTTATTTTGACTGAATCCGGGAGGACCACCTTCCAACCCTAAATACTACTACTAGACCGATAGTGAACAAGTACCGTGAGGGAAAGGTGAAAAGAACCCCAGTGAGGGGAGTGAAATAGATCTTGAAACCATTAGCTTACAATCATTTAGAGCACTATGTATATTACCTCGGTTTTATACAGTGTGATAGACTGCCTTTTGCATAATGAGCCTGCGAGTTGTGGTTATTGGCAAGGTTAAGCCTAGTGTGGAGCCGTAGCGAAAGCGAGTTTTAAAAAGCGATTTAGTCAATAGCTGCAGACCCGAAACGAAGTGATCTATCCATGGGCAGGTTGAAGCTCATGTAAGAGTGAGTGGAGGACCGAACCGGTGGACGTTGAAAAGTCCTCGGATGACCTGTGGATAGGGGTGAAAGGCCAATCAAACTTCGTGATAGCTGGTTCTCTCCGAAATATATTTAGGTATAGCGTCATAAATTAGCATGTAGGGGTAAAGCACTGATTGAGCTAGGGCCGGGAGACTGGTACCAACCTCTGTCAAACTAAGAATACTACATGTGGAATTATGGCAGTCAGGCGTAGGGTGATAAAATCCTATGTCGAGAGGGGAACAACCCAGACTACCGACTAAGGTCCCTAAGTTAACTTTAAGTGGAAAACGATGTGGAATTACTTATACAACCAGGAGGTTGGCTTAGAAGCAGCCATCCTTTAAAGAAAGCGTAACAGCTCACTGGTCTAGTGATACTGCGCGGAAAATATAACGGGGCTAAAAAGTTACACCGAAGTCGTAGGTGCGGATACTATTTATAGTATCTTCGCGGTAGGAGAGCGTTCTAATTGCATCGAAGCTATACCGTAAGGAGTAGTGGAGCGATTAGAAGTGAGCATGCAGGCATGAGTAGCGATAAAATAGGTGAGAATCCTATTCGCCGTAAACCCAAGGTTTCCTACACTATGCTCGTCAATGTAGGGTTAGTCGGGTCCTAAGCTGAGTCCGAAAGGGGTAAGCGATGGCAAATTGGTTAATATTCCAATACTAACTATATAAGAGCTGATGGAAGGACGCATAGAGTTAAAGGAGGTCACTGATGGAATAGTGGCTCGAAGGGTGTGGTCGTGAGGTAGGAAAATCCGCTTCACATTAAGACTGAGACCTGACAGGCTGTTTAATTCTTTCGAGATGAGAACAGAATCCTTGATACTGTCGTGCCAAGAAAAGTTTCTAAAGCATTTGATTATATGGTTACCCGTACCGTAAACCGACACAGGTGGGTGAGATGAGTATTCTAAGGCGCGTGGATGAATTCTGGTTAAGGAACTCTGCAAACTAGCACCGTATCTTCGGTATAAGGTGTGCCTCTATGGTTAGAGAATTTACTTCTCGAAGCTAATAGGGGTTACAACAAAGAGTCCCTCCCGACTGTTTAGCAAAAACACAGCACTCTGCTAACTCGTAAGAGGATGTATAGGGTGTGACGCCTGCCCGGTGCTCGAAGGTTAACTGATGATGTTAGCGCAAGCGAAGCATTTGATTGAAGCCCGAGTAAACGGCGGCCGTAACTATAACGGTCCTAAGGTAGCGAAATTCCTTGTCGGTTAAATACCGACCTGCATGAATGGCGTAACGAGATGGGAGCTGTCTCAACCAGAAATCCAGTGAAATTGTAGTGGAGGTGAAAATTCCTCCTACCCGCAGCAAGACGGAAAGACCCCGTGGACCTTTACTATAGCTTGACATTGTTATTAGAATATGAATGTGCAGGATAGGTGGGAGGCTTTGATTTATAGACGCTAGTTTATAATGAGCCACCCTTGAGATACCACCCTTTTATATTTTGATAACTAACTTTTTGCAGTTATCCTGCATGAGGACAATGTCTGGTGGGTAGTTTGACTGGGGCGGTCGCCTCCTAAAAAGTAACGGAGGCTTACAAAGGTTAGTTCAAATCGGTTGGAAATCGATTGTAGAGTATAATAGCATAAACTAGCTTGACTGTGAGAGAGACAACTCGAGCAGGGACGAAAGTCGGTTATAGTGATCCGGTGATTCTGCGTGGAAGGGTCATCGCTCAAAGGATAAAAGGTACCCCGGGGATAACAGGCTGATCTCCCCCAAGAGCTCACATCGACGGGGAGGTTTGGCACCTCGATGTCGGCTCATCGCATCCTGGGGCTGAAGCAGGTCCCAAGGGTATGGCTGTTCGCCATTTAAAGCGGTACGCGAGCTGGGTTCAGAACGTCGTGAGACAGTTCGGTCCCTATCTGCTGTGGGCGTAGAAAGATTGAGGAGATTTGTCCCTAGTACGAGAGGACCGGGATGAACATACCACTGGTGCACCAGTTGTTCTGCCAAGAGCATCGCTGGGTAGCTATGTATGGAATGGATAAGAGCTGAAAGCATCTAAGCACGAAGCCAACTCCAAGATGAATCTTTCCTGAAGATCCCTTGAAGACTACAAGGTTGATAGGCAACATGTGTACGCATAGCAATATGTTTAGCTGAGTTGTACTAATAGATCGTTTGTCTTTTTAATTAACAGGCACTGTCTTATTTAGTGTTTTATTCTTTT
>JAJVLF010000027.1 GCA_029255845.1 Campylobacterota bacterium
GTATTAAATGATATAGATTTAAAAATAGGCGGTGCTGGGGATGCGAGAGAAGCTATTGAAGTTAAATATATAAGAAATAATCTCGCTCAAGCTACAATAACACCAGATATATTTAGTGAGAAAAAAATTAATGATGGGGGTATTACTAAAGGCGCTCATGTTATTGATTTAGGGGATAAGATTGTTGGGGTGCGAATGGATTCTCCTGATGGGATATATGATGCTGGTCCTGGTGGTGGGTTTAATCGTATTAATCGTATATGGATTAATAGAGGTTTGCCTGGGGATCGTTTGCATACATTTTCCTTTGTAAGTGCGACTAATCCTTTTGATACTTTTACACATAATGGGATACTTTGGACATTTAGACATGTAGAAGGAACTAAATTTAGTATTGATACAGGAAATCAAGCTAGAGTTCGTTCTGTTTCATTTCTTAGTGGGGTATGGATTAGTGGTGCTGGTGATAGAGTTAAACCAGAAGTTCCTAATGTAGAGATTACATCTCCTAATTTACCTACGGGGCTTTTTATTGATTATACAGTCCGAGCTGATAATCAAAATGTAGATATACAATTACTTGGTCGTGCTAGCAAGCATATTGTAGATAGAAATGATATTATATTTAATTTTGCGGGGAATTTTTCTCAAGGAGTTCCTTCTAAGTCTATAGCAGGAGTTGAGGTTGATTTTATATCTCCTATACTTACTGTAAATAATCATCAATTTAGTGAAAAGATAGAAAATAATGGGGAAATATCAAATGTTCTTATATTAAATCTTTCGCAAGGGCGATTTGTGGCGGGTATAGATGGTAAGATTAGTTTAACTGGTCTTCCTAATAATTTAGAGCGAACATTTGTTTTAAAAGATGCTAGTAATATAGAGATTACATTAAATGGTAAAGCTATATCTCATAATGTCCGAGATAATCTTGATGTGGCTGGGAAGTATTTGAAATTTGATTTTAAGAATGATTTAATTGCTTTTAATGCTGAAAACTTGAATGCTCATAATGTTATGGCTCCTGGTGGTTTAGAAGTTAGGGAAAAAATAGAATTAAAATTTTTAAATCCTACCTTGCATTTGGATAGTCGCTCATTTACTGAGAGAGATAAAAATGACGGGATGACTGATACGAAATTAAACCTAAGCATAAGAGGGGGTTCTTTTGTTGATGTCATTGGAAGAATTGGGGATATTAGCCTTGAAGGATTGCCTAGTCCATTGATTGCTGATTTTAGTAGAATTGATGGGCATAATATTGCCGTAGAGATATTAGGGAGGGCTATTAGTCATCAAGAAAGGGATAGTTTTAATGAATTAGCTTTTACTTTTAGTAATGCTCTTATGACTAATCATTTTGCTGATTTTAGACTTACTCCTATTTTTTCTGCAAATAATCAAGAAAATATTAATGATAAGATAGAGCTTACTTTTATAGATAATGTCCAGCCTATAGCTAAAATGAGTGCTGATTTTTCTGAGGTTGATGATAATGATGGGAGTATTAGAGAGAGAGTTTTTATTAATTTGGATGATGATTATTATTCTGCTCCTATGGTAACTACTAATGTGGAGCTTCTTGCTCCAGGGCTTAAGGCTACATTTTTATTTCCTAATACTTCTCAGATTTTGGTTGAGCTAACTGGACATGCTAAAGATCATTTGGATTCTGATGATGTGGATAATTTAAAATTTGAATTTACTGGGGGAGAGTTTTCTTCTGGATTGACTCCTTTGGATATAGAAAATGCTAGGATAAATTTTTTAGATCCTGTTTTAGAAATAAATGGAGATACTTTTACTGAGAGTATTTTTGATAATGGGGCTATTACTACTAGATTAGATATAAATGTTACTTATGGTATTTTTGATGATGCAATTTTTGATAAGATATTTCTTAATGGTCTTCCAGATGGATTGACGGCTAATTTTACTAGAAGAGATGATAAGACTATTAGGGTTACATTACAAGATATGGCAACCTCTCATGATAATAAAGATGATAGAGATGGTATTGTCAATCCTTATTTGCATTTTGATTTTAGAAATAATTTAGTGCAATTAAATAAAGCTAATCTTAATAATATAGGCTTACATTTTGATAAAACAAATGTAAAAGATGCTATGAGGATTGATTTTCTTCAAGGAAGTGCTAGTTTAAAAACTGATACTTTTACTGAGAGTGAGCTTGAAAATGATGGTCGTATAAGTAATAGCATAACTTTAAGTTTTGATAGCCCACTAGAGCCTACTATCACTCAAAATGATTTAAAGATACATAATCTACCTGAGGGACTTACTGCTGTATATGATTTTATTAGTAGAAGAGATGAGCAAGAGATTATCATTGCTTTAACTGGAAATGCTATCAAGCATAAAAATGAAGATGATGTAGATGATGCATATATTAGATTTACTCGTAATGTCTTAGATAATAATGTGCAAATAGGTGATTTAAGTGGGATTAATATTGATTTTTTTGAGATGAATATTAATCCTTCTACTAAGACATTTAATGAAGATAGAACAAATATAGGTGCTATAGGTAATGTGATTACTTTAAATATCACAGGTAATACTATAGATAACTCTGTTGGGGTTGTTGCTTTAAATGAGTTTGTTTCTGCTACTAATGTGCCTACTGGTCTCTCAGCTAGGTTTAGAAAACTAGATGCTTCTAATATAGAAGCTAGGTTAATCCATGAGGCTGGTGCTCATGGGGCTATTAATAGTATTGGGGATTTGCAATTTTCTTTTCATCAAGATGTATGGGCAATTCCATCAAAAAGGCAAACTTTAGATAATCTACATGTTGATTTTTTTGATAGACCTGGTATCGAAATAGACCCTGCTAGTAAATTCACTGAAGCTATTGAAAATACAGGAAGTATAGGAAATGAGATTACTTTAAAGCTAAGTGGTGGAGTGTTTTCTACTATTAAAAATGATAATTTAGCTAAATATATTCATGCTCATAATTTACCAGATGGTTTAAGTGCTGTTTATGAATTAATTTCTCCTGATAAAATAGAGGTTAATTTAAAAGGAAATGCAACAGAACATACTAATATAGATGATGTGTTGGATTTAAAATTTACTTTTGATTCTTCTATTGTAACTACTAATTCTACTATATCTCATGTGGATGCCCAGATTGATTTTTTTGATATTCCTGAGCTTTCTATTAGTCGTGTTTTTATGGAAAGCTCTGCTAATGATGGGAGCATTAGAGATAGTAGGACTATTAGTATAACAAGTGGGACTATATTTTCTAATATAGCTGACCCTAATAGATGGAAGGCTTTAATTGATATAAAGAATTTGCCAAATAGTTTAGAGGCTAGTTTTGTTCAAATAGATAAACTGAATGTAGAAGTTTTTTTAAGTAATAAGGCTGATTTTCATACTCCTAATGATAGTATAGGTAATTTGACATTTACATTTAATAAAGAAGCCTTTAAGGGAGGGGTTTATGATGTAGAGGCTAATGGGGTTATTGAGTTTTATAATGCTCCTACTATCACTATGAACCCTACTATGGTTGAGAGATTTGAGAATGATGGCAAGATAGGTAATACTTCTACTTTTTTATTAGAAAATGATACTTGGAATATAAAAAGGACATTTACTTATGCTGCAAAAGCTTTTAAAGCTGATAATTTAAGTATAGAAAAAATAATAATAGATGGTGTGGATATACTAAATGGCAGAGGTCCTATGAGGCTAAGAAATATAATTAGAGAAATGGGATATAACACTAATGGAGTGGGAGTAACTACTAATGGTGGGCAATTATCTACCATATATGCAGGAAGCAAAAATGGGGATTTAGTATTTTATTCTAATGAAATACCTGATGGAGACTCTTTAAATGTGAAATTTAAGCTTAAAGGATATGGTTTTGATAATGCGGATTTCTTAAAGGATGACCCCGATATAGACCATGTGCTTGGTGATGAGAATAGTGTAAAGCCTGAAGATATAGGCAGATATATAAAAGCTAAGGATATTCCAGCGGGATTGACTCCTAGCTATACTCTTTTAGATAATTCGAGGATAAGAGTTAAGCTAGAGGGAAATACTGTAGAGAATTTACAGATAGATACGAGAGCATTATTTTCATTTGAAACTGATTTATTAAGACATAAGATACCTGCTAATGAAGCTAGTGGGCTTGTTGATTTTATAGATAGGGCTACTATGAGCTTGGATGCTTATACATTTTCAGAAAGTAGAGTGGCTGGTGATGAGGGGAAATCGGATACTACTCTTTTATTTAGTATTGATGGGGATAATTTTGTTAAGCAAAATGGTGTTCCTGGTAGTATAAATAAGACATATAGAAATGTGGATGCAAGAGGATTTTTTTCTTCTACTGATGGAATATTAATAGATGGAGTAACACGAATAGAATTTGATGCTACAATACATAATGCAAATTTTTCAGAAGAAAAAATTATTGGTGGGGTTAAATACACTATATCTTACGCAGGAATCCCAGCTCCAGGAACAAGTCCAGATTATACTATTCATTCAGATCCGCCAGTATTTGCTAGTAGTGTTCAGTTTCTTAGAACTACTATTGGTCTTACTGGAACAGCAACAGCAGCTATAGATACAACAACAAACACTTTTGATGCTATTGATGCAAATTATTTTCAATTAAATGGATTGCCTAATAATCTCGTGGCTAGTTTTAATATTGGGACTGCTGATGATAATATTATTGAGATTAGCTTAACGGGGGTTGCAGATAATCACACAATAGAAGATAATCTAAAAAATCTATCTTTAAGAGTTAATCCTTTAGCATTTAGCTCTAGCCTTACGGCTATTAATGATAAAAAAGAATCATCTAATGTGATTGAAAATATAAGTCTTGAGTTTTTAGAAGATGCTAATATTACAGCAGATACTTTGAGCTTTTTTGAGAGTCCTAGAAATGATGGTAGTATTAGAAATAAAATTACTTTTGATATAGCAGGTGGGGCTAGATTAAAGCAAGTTGATAAAACTTTAAAGTATGGATTTGAAATTCATTTAGCAAATGCTAAAAATGATGGGTTTATAACTATAGGAGGTGAAAGATTTGATGGGTTTTTACAAAGTGATTCTCTTCAAACCATTGCAAAAAAATTAAGTAATGCAGTAAATGCAGGAGGGGTAGGCTCTTTTCTAGGAGGAGAGCCTATATATGCTAAGGCTTCTGGCTCTTCTTTATTACTACTTAAAGATGGGAGTAATGGTATTGTAATAGGCTCACAGTCTGGCAATAGCACGGCTTTACCATCTTCAAGTATATCTAATGCTAATAAGACAACTAAGATAAATGACCCCGCATTAAATATAAATGATAATATAAGTTTTAATTTAGCTGATTTTTCTGGATTACTTCCTAATTTTACTCCATTAAATGCTACTCAAATAGAAATGGAGCTTACTGGGTTTGCTACTTCTCATACTAAGGCTGATTTGGATTTAAACTTAAGGATTGAGTTTTCATCTGGGATATTTGAAAATGCTCCAGCTAATTTTGATGACACTAATAAACCAAATGCATTAGTTAATATAGTCTTTTTAGATCAACCAGCTTTAAGTGTAGAGGGTAAATTTACAGAAGCTAGGAGCAATAAGGGGGAGATTAATAATGCTGTGGATGTCTTTAATGTTAGTTTTACTGGTGAGAAGATATTAAATACTATTAATAATAATACAATTGGGGATTATATAAAATTAAAAAATATCCCTGATGGATTGACCCCTGTTTATGTTATTAATCCTAATAAGGAGAAATTGACTATTAATTTGGTTGGTCAAGCGAAATCTCATGATATAGTTAATTCGGTGGATTCTATTGAGATTGAATTTGATGAAGATATGTTTGTTAATAAAACTACATTTGATATTATTAAAAATGTAGAGCTTGATTTTATAGAATCAAGCATTATTACAGCTAGTCCTAAGACTTTTCAAGAGAGCGAGAGTAATACTGGGCTAATTGAAAATGCTATGACTTTAACTGTGGAAAATGGGATAATCTCAGATACTGGAGGGACTCTTACTGCTATTGTTTTAGATAATTTAATAAGCTTAGTGAATGTGCCTACTGGGTTAAAGGCGGAGTATTCGTATATAGATAATAAACATATAGAAGTAATCCTCTCTTCCACAATTATAGGAGGAGTAAGTGGAGCTACTAAGCATAGCCCTGCTGATGATATTGATAATTTAAGATTTGAGTTTGATTCGGATTTATTAAAAGATGATTATAAGATAGAAAATATTAAGAATATAAGCATTGATTTTGGAACTAATATAAATATATCTGCTATTACTAATGTATTTAGTGAAGAGTTTTATTCTAATGATGGTAGCATTGATAGGACTATCACTTTAAGAGTAGAGGGTGGGGATATTCAAAATGATATTCAAAACTTTAATTTTGCTTCCAAGATAGATGATAGTATATTGGTAGATATAGCTGAAAATGGGGTATTAAAAATAAATGGTATTGATTTATCTGATAAATCATCTAATAAATACTATATAGATAATAAAATAAGGGATTTAGATACTAGTGAGAAAAGAGCTTATCATATAGCTAGTGTTATTAATAATGGATATAAAGGAACCACATTAGCAAATGGTGATAAACTCTTTGCTAATGTGGTTAAAAATGGGGCTAATTATGAAGTGTATTTATTAAAAAATACTAATAACTCTATAATGCTTGATACTTATAAAACGACTAATTCATTTGCTAATGATAATACAGCAAATCCATCTCTTAGGGCTATGAGAATGCTAAATAAAGATGATGATTTAGATAAATATGCAGCATATATAAATGTGCCTTTGGGTCTAACTCCTAAGTTTAAAGCTTTAACTAAAAACTTGATTGAAGTAGAATTAAAAGGTAATGCTACTTCTCATTTACCTAGTGATAATCATATTCTTGCTAGTGCCAATCAATTAGAGTTTAACTTTTCTCCTAAGGCATTTGAAGATGCATTATATGTCAATCATGCAAGTGCTATTGATGTGCTGTTTGTGGATAATAAAATTAATAACGATGTTTCATTTTTAGAAGCTGATTTTAAAGAGGGGGGAATATCTTCTGCTTATGTCATTACTTTTGAGAATGGGATTTTAAATAATGGATTAAATCTTAATAATCTTATTACTACAAGTAATGTCCCTGCGGGTTTAACTCCAGCTTATAGCTATGTGGTGGCTGTCGGTGTGAGTAATCAAATAGAGGTTTCTTTTGGGGGAGTTGCTTTAAGTCATAGACCTGAGGATTCTATTGATGATTTACAATTTAACTTTGATAGAAGCTTGTTTAGTGAGGCAGTAGGAAGTGCTACTACTAAAGCAATAGGAAAAGTAACATTTATAAATCAGCCTATATTAGAATATGCTCCTGCTATTATTGTAGAAGATAATAGAAATATAGGATGGATAGAGCATATAGTTAATATCCATATTAGTGATGGGACACTTGATGAGAGATTAAAAGATTTTGATGGTAATTGGGTTGATACTAAGCTAAGAAACTTAATAAGTGCTGGAGTTCCTGATAGTATTGGGACTTCTTGGCATATTGTGGATAGCTCCAATATTCAAGCAACACTTGAAGGTTTTGCTTTATCTCATACTGCTGCTGATAGTAGCGGGATAAGATATGACTTTAGTGATATGGGCATTTTTAGTGGTCTTGTAGTAGCTGATGATATGTCTTATGTAGCACCTACTGCTACTACTGACCAAGAAGGTCTTTATCTTTCGTTTTTAGGTAAAAATACCTTTAAAGATATGGGAGAATTTATAGAAGTAGATGCAAATACAGGGGCTATTAGTAATTCTTTGTTTATAGAAATAAGTAATGGGGGAGGTTTTGCAGAAAAATACTATAATGGGATTGCTATTGGTAAAAATGCTTCTGGAGAGAATCTAGTTAATGTAGAAAATCTACCATCTGGTCTTAATGCTACTTTTCGTAAAGTAGGAGATACTAAAATTAGAGTTACATTAAATGGGATAGCTTCTAAAAGAGATAAGGTTGATTCTACGGATATTAACTTTACTTTTCATCAAGATTTGATGAGCTTGGGTATCGTATCTGATGTTATTAGTAATGTGCCTGTTAAGTTTATAGATGTGATTGAATTATCACTTAGTCAAGATAAGTTTGTGGAAGATGATGGAGATATTGGTAAATTTAATGAAACTGATAATCCTTTTAAAGAAATTGATATTACTTTAGTGGGTGGTTCATTATCAAGTGGTGGGCATACTGGTGTAGAAATGGAGAGAAGATTACAAAATAATATCAAGGTTGAGAATTTAGTTGGATTAACTGGATTAGATATATCATTTAAGTATATAGATAATAATCATGTAAAAGCTATAATAGTAGGACAAGCAAATGCTCTTTCTCATCAATCTCCTACTAATGATTTAACACATATAAATGGATTAGCATTTAGCTTTAAATCTACTTTAACTACTAATGAAACTAAAGTTAATTTAAGTAGTGGGATAGCTGTTGATTTTATTAATAAAGCCGAGCTTGTTTTAATAGGAAATGATACATTTGATGAAGCTGTTGCTAATGTAGGGGTTATTGAGCATAGAGATGATGTGGTTATTCGGTCTAAAAATGATGTGAATTTTATAGATAATATAAATACTGTGAATGCTAATGTGAGTTTTGCAAATCTACCAGAGGGGCTTAATGTTGTATTTTCTTTTAGGGGTATTGGGTTTTCACAACTTGCGGTTAAGCTAGATGGGGTAGCTGATAATCATGCGGATAATTTTGATGTGAATAATTTACAATTTGAGTTTAAAAGTGGTGCTTTTGAGGATGGTATTGCTGTAAGAGTTGATAATATGAAAGTTGATTTTAAAAATAATGCTAGATTGAATGCGATTAATAGATTTACAGAGAGTGTAGATAATGATGGGAGTATTGCTAATAGGGTTACTGTAAAGATTGAAGATGAGTCTTTATTTAATGTGGGGAGGACTATTGGGGCTGGTGATTTGGCATTGATTAATGTTCCTGCTCATCTTGCTCCTAGCTTTAAAATAGTATCTCCTAAGGAAATTGAGATTGAGTTAAAGACAATTGCGGTTGCTGATAAACATCAACATACAGCAATTAGAAGTAGAGATGATTTAATATTTAAGGTTGCTAATGATGCCGTATTTGATGTAGGCTCTAGGGCTACTGATGTTAGGATTGCTTTGGATTTTCTTGATCCTCCTACATTAGAGATTATTCCTGATGGTGATTATTCTGGTAGGTTTAGAGAAGCTAATAAAAATGATGGTAGTATTAGAAATAGTATTACTTTTAAGGTAAGTAATGGAGCTATACTTGATAGTGCGGACATTAATTCTTTAATTACTCCTATAAATTTATCTCCTAATTATGAGGCTTCATTTAGAAAAATAAATGCTTCTACTATAGTCGCTACATTAAGTGGGAAATCGATACTAAATGATGCTAAAGATAGCTCTGATGATTTAGAATTTTCTTTTAATGGGGGAATATTTAATACGGGTATGACTCCAGATAATTTAAGTGGTGTTCATATTGATTATATAGATGCTGGGGCGATTAGTGTTAGGGGAATAAAAAGTAATGTGCATTTTCAAGAAGATGGGCTTAATAATGGGACTATAGATAGTGAGTATAAGGTAACTTTAACATTAGAATCGGATACTTTTGTAGGAACAGAGATTAATGGGGAGTTTGCTACTAATTATTCTATCAATTCACTTATCTCTACTAGTAATATTCCTACTGGAATGAGGCTATCTGCTAGTATAAAAAATAATAAAGAGTTGGTTCTTACTTTAAGAGGAAGGTCTGCAGATCATCATCCTACTGATAGTATTAATAATATTTCTTTAAAATTTTTAGATAGCAAGGTATTTACAAGCTCTATCATACCTGATGAGATTAAAAATATAAAACTAGATTATATTGATTATCAAGGCTCTTCTATAGATGGTAAATTTTATGAAGCGAGTATAAATAATGGTAGTGTGGATAGTAAGACGACTATTACTTTGGAAGATGGATTATTTTCACATATTGATAATATTAAAGATACTATTAAGTATGCGGGATTGCCTATAGGGCTAACTCCTAGCTATGAGATAGGTATAGCTGGTGATGAGCTGATTATATCGCTTGATGGTAGGGCTCTTAATCATACAGTTGCAAATGGTGCTGAAATAACATTTTCTTTTACAGATAAGAGACTATTTACTAAAAATATAATATCTGCTCCTCTTAAAACAACGGTAAATTTTGCTGATAGAAGCTCTATAACAGCAGGAGGGAAGCTTGTAGAGGCAAATGAAAATACTGGTTCTGTGGGGGATAGTTTTCTTTTGATTAATCTTACGGGAGATAAATTTAAAGTTAATCCTTCTCGAGATGATGTGGATATAGACCTTCCTGTTGGGCTAGAGGTGGATATTGTTACTATTTTAGGGGATAGGGATAGTGCAAAGATAACCTTTAAAGGGAATGCGATTAGTAGTGATGTAGTTAATAATAAAAACTTAGTGCTTTCTTTAGGGAAAAATATGTTTGAAAGTGGTTCTGCTCCAGACCCTGCAATCGGTATTCCTTTAGAGTTTTTGGATTCTCCTAATGCAGAGATTACTGGGAATTTTACAGAAAAAAGCTCGGATATTGGAGAGGTAGAGGGAGAGTTGTCCATTAAGCTAGATGGAGAGACTTATAATGTAGCAGCTACTTTAAAAGATTTGATTGATATTACTTATCAAGCTGAAGAAAATGACCCTATAAGTGAGTATAAGCCTATTGAAATTAGGTTGGGATTAGTTCCTGTTTATTCTCTTGATGGGGATAATATATTAAAAATATCTTTTAATGGTAAGGCAATTGACCATAAAGAGGGGCAAAAAAAGATTAGGATTACTTTTAATGGAGATCTTTTTACTAATAAGGTGGTTTTAGCTCCTATAGATACTGTTATAGATTTTATAAAAAAACCTACTCTTTCTTATATAAGAAACCTTAAAGAAGCTCCTGAAAATAAAGGTAGCTTTACTAAAGAGCTTGTAATTAATGTAGATGAGGGAAAACTTAGTAATTTGACATCTGCTGCATTAGATAATGTAATGTCTATGGCTTTGCCTGCGGGATTAAGTGCTGAATATAGAGTAGATACGACAGGTTTAAAAGATAAGCTATTTGTTAAGATAAATGGAAATGCCCTAAGTCATTTTCCTGAGAATAGTATTGGTGATATTAATCTACATATAGGAAGAGGGGTATTTACCAATAATGTAGAAATGGATTTGAGTGATATAGGATTAGACTTTGTGGATGCTCCTATTGTGAAATATGATAAAGTTTTTCATGAGAGTGTTGCAGATGATGGGAGCATAGTTAATACTGTAACTTTTGCATTTGAGGGAGGGAAAATATCAACAGATGCTAGGATTAATACAGATATAACAGTTTCAAATCTTCCTTTTGGACTAAGTGCTAGATTTAGAAAACAAAGTGAAAATATATTGCTTATGCAACTTATCCCTACAAGAGGAGCTGACCCCACATTAATAAAGCATTCATCAGCTGAAAATGCTACTTTGAAGGTTTCATTTAAGCCAGAGATATTTAAAAATGGAACTCCGCCTGTAGATATAGAGGATTTGAAGGTTGTTTTTAAAGATACTCCTACTTTTGAATCAGAAAATCTTGTATTTACAGAAAGAGAAGAAAATGATGGAATAATAGGAAATACAGTAGTTCTTGACCTTAAAGGGGATATTATTACAAATGGGATTAATCCTAATGCATTTTTAGAAGTTACTAATCTTCCAATTGGGTATAATTTAGAGGCGACTATTGATAATACTGATAGAAACAAGCTTATTTTATCTTTAACAGGGAAAGCTAGAGATCATCATGATTTAGATGATGTTAGAACTACAGATTTACCTAGAAAAGCTCTAAGTGTTAGATTTTCTAATGCTATGTTTGTTAATGGGGTTTCTCCTGCTCCTATTAATTTAGGAGTTGATTTTATAGATGTTTTAAAATTTACTGCTGATGATGTTTTTCATGAAAATAAGATTAATAATGGGACAATAGCTAAGCCTATTATATTAAAACTAGGAAATGGGGGCAAAACGAGAAATATAAATCCTGCTAATCTTATAAAAGTTGATAATGTTCCAAATGGATTTATTCCTAGATTTGCGAGAATAGATGATGAGACTATGCAGATTACATTAGAGGGTCAAGCAGGTGCACATAGCATATCTGATACGATAAAGGATGTTTTATTTACTTTTGATAAAGAGTTATTTGTGGATAGTCAAAGAGTTGCTCCTTTTAAAAGTAAAATAATATATATAGGGGCTCCTAGTGTAGAGATAAATGGTTTTTTTGAAGAAAGTAAGGCTAAAGCAAATGATGGTAGGATAAATAATGCCACGACCATAACAGTAGAGCATGATACTTTTAAAAATAATGTAAATCCTAATACATTAATAAGTACCACAGATGTTCCTGATGGATTAACTCCTAGATTTACATATATTAATCCAAGAACTATCGTGTTTGAGCTAGATGGGACGGCAAATAGTCATCTTGAAAAGGATAATGCTAAGATAAAAATTAAATTTGATAGGTTGTTATTTAATAATGAAATAGCTTTAGAACCAAACCCTCTAATAGTTAATGCTGATTTAGAAGTTCCTCTGCTTTTTGAGTCGGTTTTGCCTCCTGTGATAAAGAAAAGTGGAGATTTTTTTGAGGATGTGCAAAATGATGGAAGTATTGTAAATTCTATTTTTATTAATTCGGAAAATGGGGATTTTGTTAAAAATTATAAATTTCAATCTGCTGTTTTAATTAATGATTTGAAGGCTTTTATAGGGGTTAGAGGTAATTTTGATGATAACTCTTTTTTAGAGATTAATGGGAGTGTTATTAAAGATATTGACTTGTCATTAAATGAATTTGACTTATTTGATAGTGTTAAAAATAAAATTAATAATCTAGGCAAAGGGACAAATGGGCTTTATGCTCAGGTAATAGTGGATAATAATTTTGAGAGGAAACTTGCTATTGTTAAAAATAATATAAATAGGGAAATAGCAGTTAGGGGTCCTACGGGGCTTAATCAAACTTTAGATAATTTTTGGAATGTAGATGATGAGCAGTTTGCTGGAAGTGGTAGAGCTGATAATGGGACATTTGTGAGTAGGCTTATTCCTTTAAAAGATTCATTAAGTGAAGCTATTACTGTGAGCAATCTCCATCAAGGATTTACTCCGAGGTTTATCTTAAAAAATGAAGATACTATAGAGATGTTTTTAGATGGTAAAACAAATATCCATTCTGCGAATAAAAATATTACTAATCTTACTTTGTCTTTAGATAGTGCTATGTTTAAGAAAAATATTAAGCCATTGGATATTAAGGATATTAATATTTTTTTTAAAGACCCTAAGATGTCTTATTTTGGGGAATTTGAAGAATCTGAGAAAAATGATGGTAGTATTGGGAATTATATAACATTGATACTAAGAGGGGATGAGCTTGCGGATGTTACTAATTTTGGAGATTATATAACGATTTCTAATCTTCCTAAAGGCTTGACTCCTAAATTTACACAAGAATCAGATACCATACTAAGAGTCGCATTAGAGGGCAAGGCTGATTTACATGAAGGGGAGCATTTGATAAGCAATATGGGCTTTTCTTTTGCGAATGATATGTTTAAAAAAGGGGTAATTCCTAAGGCTATAGAGGGGGTTAAGGTTAATTTCAATAATGCTCCTGACCCATCTAGTGTGGCAGGTGGTCCTGGTGTGTTTGGGGGGTATCTTACTTTTATATCTCCTCATGGGAAGAATTTAATTATTACTACAGATTCTAAGAAATTTGGACTAGATCATCAAGAATTTCAAACTACGACAAATTTAGCTAATGTGGTTAAATCTTTTTATAGCAAAGAAGATATGCAGGGGTTAGGATATGAGGGAGACCCTGATTTCACAGAAGAAAATGGAGGATATGGGTTTGGGATGAGCTCTAAATTTGGCTCTTCTTTGGTTATCGATTCTGTCGATACTGCCATTAGTCAGCTAGTAAATATTAGGCAAAATATAGCTTCTAATTATGCTAGGATAGAAAAAAGAATCGATTTTTTATCTACTGAAAAGCTAAATATAGATTCTGCTAATTCTTCTTTGAAAGATGTGAATTTCGCAGAGGAGACTACTGAGTTTAATAAAAGAAATATTTTATCAAAATCTGGAAGTTTTGTCTTAACTCAGGCAAGTAATCTACAAAAAGAACAAATATTAAATCTTATAAAAAATACTACAATATGATTAAAATAATTCTACTCTTAGTATGTCTAGTTAGTTATGGAAATAATAAAATGATAGGCAAGGTTAAGATATCTTATGATATGAATAGCACCAATATAGATGAAGCTAGTCTTTTTATTTCTAAAGATATAAAATCAGGCTCTATTATTAGTGGATACAAGATAGAAATTAAAAATGTAGGTAATAAATTTATGCTTAATAAAGCTAATATTTTTTTTAAAAATAATATGGGCAAGGTGATTATAGGGAAAAGTAAAAATAGGAATAATGTAGTTTATGAATTAGCAAATAGATTTGAATTAATAGGAGAATATTTTTTAAAAAAAGATAAGGAAATTGAAAAAATAAGCTATATCTCCCCAGCAATATATGACAATATAACAGAGTTTGATTATAGTAAAAAAAATGATTTAAAAATATTTAGAAGCATTTGGATTAAAAATAATCTTAAAACTTCTATGTTTTATATTTTCCACCCCTTAAATGAAGTGCTAGGCATAGGGTTGCATAAAAAAACAAAAGTAGTGGATTTTGGATGGAGTTATGAGGATATAAAAGATATTAGCACAACACATAGTATGGGTTTAATATATAAGCTTAAGAACTATCATTATAAAAGTTTATATATTTTTAATAGTTTAGATGAGGAATTATTAATTAATGGATTAGATATTTATTTTTTACAAAATGGGGTTGATGAGGCTAGGGTTTATTTGGAGAGTTCTTATTTGGGAGGGAATGATATGATTAAGGTTGGGGCTTCTTTTTCTTTTTGATTGGAGGTATGTATATTTTTACGGAATTTTATTAGAACTTACTGTTTTTTTATTCGATTTAAATCTTAAGGGAACCTCTATTAATTCAAATAATTTAGATAATGTTAGATTTTCGTCTTATAGTGATTTTTATAAAATGCGGTATAGCCGTAGCTATATCCATTTTATAAAAATTGCTATAAGGCTAAAATATAATATTATCTATTTATTTTGAATTAATAGAGGTTCCCTTAAGTATCAGGTAATAAAAAATTAACTTTCCCTCAATTTTCAGAAAACATCTTAAATCTTAACTTAACAAGATAGGTGAGACTAAACTCTAATATCTTATTCGGACATGGGACTTTAGTCCCATCTTTAAAAGATACAAAAAACTATCCTTTAACTTTCAAAGACAACAAAAACCTATCTAAAATAATATAAGCAGATAAAGAATCTATCCTCCCATCCTTTTTATGCTTAAAAATACCTTTACTTAATTCCTTAGCCTCAAAAGAAGAAAAATCTTCATTTTGCCATCTTATCTCACCTTTAAAGTCTAAAAGAGATATAAAATGTTTTATTCTTTTTTGCATATTATTTTTATCTTCATCGAGAGGTAAGCCTACCACTAGTAGATTTATATTATATTCATTTAGTGATTTTAGCACATCCAAGGAAGCTTGATCTCTATTTTTTCTTATGATTGGTTCTATGGGAATGAGGATATTTTCTAAATAGATTGCTAAGCCTATTCTTTTTAGACCTACATCTATGCTAGCTATGTTTTGTTTAGTCTGTTTATACAGTTACATTAAACCTTCTGTAGTTATCTACTGGAACAGGCTCTTTCATTATACCTTTTGCATCCATTACTTCTTTTATATTTGATACCATTTCATTTACATATACATTTACATTTTTAGCTTTTTTGGAAAAGTTATCTATATTTAAAGTATTTTCTATTTGGTTTAAAAGCTGTGTGTCAGTATTTCCAAAGATAGCTTTTTTGATATTTTGTGCATTTAAGTGACTTTTATCGTAAAGCTTTTGCTTGATTTCTGTATTAGTAGGTTTTGCTTGAGGAGAGTTTTTAATATCATCGACTAAAACTTTTTGACCTGATTTTACAACTTCTATATTAGAAGTTGATTGAGGGTCATTTAGGGCATTAGGATGTTTTGATAAAGCATTTTTATTGTATGCAGATGCAACATTTTGTGTATTATAAGCGGACTGAATACTCAAATCAAAACCTCCTTTAGAAATATTAAACGAATTATAATATTTTTTTACTTAAACAAAGTTTAAGGGAACCTCTAAAAATACAAAATAAATAGATAATATCATATTTTCACTTTATGATAATTTAAAAATATTAGATGTAGCTACGGCTACACCGTAATATTTTAAAATCACCATAAAGCAAAAATCTGACACTATCTAAATTATTTGTATTTTTAGAGGTTCCCTTAATAAAGGTTCCCTAAAAAATGCTTAAAATATATCTCCTATCTCTTTTTGTATTTCAATAAAAACATCTTTTTTAGATTTTGAATCCATTCTAAAAAGCTTTATAGATTTAAACCAAGGGCTACTATTTCCATCAAATCCCCATCTCCAATTAGTATCTTCTGGTAAAATAACAAAACATTTTTTATTTAATGCACCTGATAAATGTGCTACGGCTGTATCTACACTAATTATTAAGTCTAGTTTTAATATTATATTTGCTGTGTCATTGAAATCTTTTATTTTAGGAGATAAGTCTTCATAGAATGAAGATATTTTTTCTTCTTTAGATGAGATGTGGCCTTTTTGCAAAGAAAATAATTTTATTTTTTTATTTTTTGATAAAAGTTTGAATTTATTAATATGGATACTTCTTTCTTCTTTTGTAACAGAGTTTTCTCCACTCTCCCATACTATGCCTATATTCAAATAATCATTATCTAAATTTAAATTATAATTTTTCTCTTTAGGTTCAAGATAAGGGAAACTATAAGGGATTGTATGGATTGTAGTTTGGAAAATAAACGGCATAGAAAATAAAGAAATATGGTAATCATAATCTTCTTTGATGTCTTGAGTGCTAAAGATTTTATCTATTTCTTTTATATTACTAAAAAGAAGAAATAACTCTTTTCTCGAAGATAGATATATGGTAGATTTTGGGTATTTTTTCTTTATAAGCTTTATATATCTAGCTAGAAGGATATTATCTCCAAAGCCTTGTTCCATATATATGTAAAGTGTCTTATTATTTAAGTCTTCATTATTATATTTATCTGATTTTAGAAATCTTTTTTTTTCTAATAAATTAGTATCATATCTTTTTTCGATAAAAGAAAATCCTTTTATATAGTCTCCTTTTGATAAATATAAAAATCCTAAATTCCACACTAAAGTCTTATCATTTTTATTAAACTCTATGCTTTTTTCATAATGGAAAATAGCCTTATTAATATTTATTTCTTTTTTGTAAATACTGCCTAAAATTTGATGAGATTTTTCCAAATAAGCATTATTTGATATTAACTCTAAAAGAAATTTTCTTGCTTCATAAAATTGATTATTTTTAAAATAAAAAGAGGCCATATTTAATTTAGCTAAAAAAGATGAATCGCTTCTACTAGCTATTATGCCATAATATTTTTTAGCATTTTTATTATCTAATTCTTTATCAAATAAAACAGCTAATGACTCTAATGCTTGGATATTTGATTTATCGACACTTAATATGCTTATATTTACATCAATAGCTTTTAAGTTCATATTATTTTGAGTGTAAATAAATGCTAGATTATGTTTTGATTGCACATTTGATGGGTTTAATCTTATAGAGTTTTCAAATGCCTTAATTGATTGTTCTTTATCTTCTAGTTTTAAAGAGCATACTCCTAAATGAAAGTATGCTTCATCATTTTCTTGTAAAAAAATGGATTCTTTTAAGTTTAATAATGCTTCTTGAAATTTATTATTTCTTAGATAGACTAATGCTATATGCATAAAAGCAGGTGGATTTTTATATATCTCCATAGATTTTATAGAGTATTTTAATGAATTTTCATATTCTTTATTGTAAAAACAAGTTAGTGCTTTATTGTTAAAATCTTGAGCATATTTTCTTTGTTTGATGATATTTTCTATGTTTATATTATTTATTTTAGCATTCATATTAAAGCCATTTTCCATCATATCTTCTATTGCTACTTTAAGATTTAATCCTATATTTCTAAAACCATCTTTTTTATCCCCTCTAAAAAGTCTAGTCCTAGGATAATTACTTGTCCAATTATCATCAAGTCCCCATCTCCAATTACTATCAAATGGCAAAATGACAAAACAAGGAATATTTAAAGCACCCGCTAAATGAGCGATAGAAGTATCTATACAAAGCACTAAATCCATTTTTTCTAAAATAATAGAAGTATCATTAAAATCATTAATATGGTTAGAAATATTATTAATCTTTAAATTTTTAATTTCACTATCTTTCATAGAATAAAAATTAATATTTTCAATATCAAATAATGAAGAAAGAAGAGATAATTTTATATTTCTATTTTTCCCATCATCTCCACCATTAGATGTTTCCCACATTAAAAATATATTAAATTTATTTTTATTCACATTGATAGTTATGTTTTTATTATTATGCGATAAATAGGGAGTTTTATTTGGTAGAAGATTCTCATTATCATAAAACAAATAAGCTAAAGACATTATATAGCAATAATAATCATATTTAATATTTGACTTATTTTCTAAAATAATTTCTATTCTTTCATCAATGTTAAATATAATCTCAAGCTCTTTAGGTGCTAAAATGATTATTTTCTTAGGATTTAAAAGTAAAACATATTTAATATATCTAAAAAAAAATATCATATCCCCAAAACCTTGCTCTGTGGATATTAGCAATATTTTATTTGTTAAATCTTCTCTTTGCCATTTAATGCCACTTAATGATGGTAAAAATTTATTAAATTTAGATAAAGATAATCTTGTTTCATAAAACTCTAGTCCGTTTTTTAAATCCCCCATTAATATATTTAATAATGATTTTTGCCATAAAACTTCTTTAAAATTAACACCCTTTAATCCCATATCATAGATTGATAATGCAGATTTATATCTTTTTAGTTTTTTATATAAAGCACCTAAATTAATATATGAAGAAGAGAGATACTTATCTTCTTTGATAGATTTTTTAAACATCAAAATAGCTAAGGATATTTTATTTATTTCTAAAAAACATCTACCTAAATTATTATATATAGAATGTAAATTATCTTTTGTTTCTTTGGCTAGATTAAAAAACTCTATCGCTTTATTATAAATCTTTTTTTCTTGATATAAGATAGCGATATTATAGGAGAAATTATGATTATTGCCATATTTTTTTAATCCTAATAAAAAATAATGCTCAGCTAATTTGAAATCTTTTTTTTTATATTGATAAAAAAAAGCCATCATTTCTATAGAGTAAGTATTGGTATCACTTAATTTTAATATCTTTTCATAAAAAAATTGAGCTTTATCTGAGTCGATAAACTCATAGCTTTTCGCTAAGGATATATTATAAAACAATTCATTTTCAAATTTATTTTTAGATTTTTCTATATATTTGATAGCATTTTGATAATCATTTTTTTTTAATAGAATGCTTCCATATAGATAATTAGAGCTATCATCATTAGGAAAATATTTTAATACATATTCAAAAGAATAAAGAGCTTTTGAGTATTCTTTATTTTGTAATGCTAATTTCCCATCATTGAAATATTTCGCATATAGTTTATCTTTATTAGGATTGATTATTATATATTAATCCTCCAGCTATTCTTATTTTATTATCCATTTCATACTCATATATTTTATCTCCAAAGGTATTTATCGCTTCTTGTAGATTATTATTACTTTGGATAAAATTTATTATTTCATCTTCTTGAATCTCTTTATTGTTTACTCCAATCTCATTTAAAAAATCATCAATATCATAAATAGCTTTGGCTTCTCCTAAACTCAAAAGGCTATTCGTCCCTTTGCTTTCTTCTGCTCTATGAGGCAAAACATATATTTGTTTTCCTAATGATTTCGCTATATTGGCACTTGCCATTGAGCCACTTCTTAAATCAGCTTGTCCTATTATTAAAACTTCTCCTAATGCGACTACCATTTGATTTCTTTCTAAAAAATGATGCCTCAAAGCCTGTGTGCCTTTTTTATACCCACTCATAATTAATGCATTTTCTTCTATGTATTTTATTAATTCATTATTATATTTAGGATACCTTATATCTAGCCCATTAGCTACTATAGCAATGGTGTTTGCTTTAGCTCCATTATGTGCTATCGCATCGACCCCTAATGCTCCTCCACTTACTACTACTATATTTTCTGATGATAATCTTTGAGATATTTTATAAATCATAGACTTAGTGTATGGATTAGGCTTTCTTGTGCCTACTATTGATATTTTTCTTTTATTTAATAATAATTTATCACCTATATAGAAAATATCCTTAGGAGGATTATTTATATTTTCAAATTCTTTAAAGTTATTTACTATTGACTGCATTATCTATTTCATCAATATACACCACTTCTGTGTATTCTTGTATATAATCAGACATTTCTTGTATAGCTTTTAATGTGTTAAATCTAGGATGACCTATTGCTATAGCATAGCCTTGCTCAATGCTTTTAGCTACAGTTTGTCTTATTTGTTTTTTAATATACTCAATATTATTCTCATTATCTAAAAAGACATCTCTCGATAAGACATTATGACCAAAAGCATTTTTAGATTGTGTTTTACCAGTAGTTACACTATCTACAAATGTAAAATTATATTTCTCTAAAGCAATAGCTAAATTTGACATAGCTTCTAAATTAGAAGTAAATTTACTTCCTGTGTGATTATTGATATATTTAGCTTTAGGAAATAAAGACCTAATAAGTTTTATTGTTTTATCAATATCCTCATAAGAGCTATCATCATATAAAGTCCCTACTTCACTAGCATGATAATTTATAGCATTAAGTGGCAAATGAACCATATATTGAGAATAATCAGATGCCAATAAATGGCTTTTTTTATGCCTATTAGTAGGAGGAAGAAAGGATAAATTAAGTGGAATATCTACCATATCCACATATCTTAAATGCTGTGAAAATGATACATCATCTATAATAATACTAAGTAATGGTTTTTTGATTTTATCTTGAATGGAGTCATCTTTTTTTATTATTTCTATTGGTTTATTTATACTAGCATTTATTTTTGTTTTGTTTTCGATGTTTAAAACTGTATGGCTAATAGTTTTTTCTTTTTTATTATTAGTAATAAAATAAAAGATACCATAATTTATCATTATAATGATAAGAATAGTGATTATAATATATATATTTTTTAATGTCATAATTTTAAATATCGACTAAAATATTATAGGGAACCTCTATTAATTCAAAATAAATAGCTAATATTATATTTTATCCTTATAGCAATTTTTATAAAATAGATGTAGCTACGGCTACACCGTATTTTCTA
>JAJVLF010000028.1 GCA_029255845.1 Campylobacterota bacterium
GGGAATACAAGATTTATTAGAAAAGCCTCTAAATAAGAAAGAATTAAAATCTTATAAAAGGGTCTGGTAACAACCCACTACTTATTTCTTAAAAGTAGTGGGTTGTTACCAGACCCTAAAATCCCTAATGGAATGGTAGAGAGAGTAAATGGAACTATAAAGAATGTTACCATTAAAACACAAGAATATGATAATATAGAAGATATTAAGAAAGATTTAGATAAGTTTTTGATATACTACAATTTTAGTAGAAGTCATGGAAGTTTACGAAAAGAATTAAAAGTAAGAACTCCGTTTGAAGCTGTTGTTTATTGGTTTAAGATAAAACCAGAAATATTCAAGATTTTACCTGATGTTTTTCAAGATGTTGTTTTTGATGATAGGGTATAATGTTGTGAAACTTGACATTAAATTACTCAATATCCATATTGCTAATGGATTTAAGATTTAATACCTAACCATAAATTTCAAAGTTAAAAGTTGGATATATATCTTTTAATCTAAAATACATATGCTAGAATAAATAAATGCAGACAAAATTAATTAAAACAATGAGGATATTGTGCAATATTTAGAAGATTTTTTAAGTTTCAGAACTTTTATTAGTTTTTATGTTTTATTCATTTTTTACTACATAGGAGCATTAGGTGCACTAATAGCTAGTTGGTTTTTGGCTATTTGGTTAAGAAAAAAATATTTCTTAGTGGATAAATCTTATACATTTGGCAAAGAAATATTAATAACATATACTAGCAAAAAACAAAGAGTGTGGTTTGTATCGCTTTTAGTTTTATTATTTTTATGTATAGAAATAATGTGGCGTATGTTATTTGAATTCTTAATAGCGTATTTACAAATAAGAGATGCATTACTTCAAATCTAGATTTTAGGGGTCAGTTGCCCTATTAATATAATCAATTAATTTTTACTTTAAGGGGCTTATAGCTCTTAAAGTTAAATGAGCTTACACTTTTGATTACACTTTTAAATCTATTAAAAATAATATTCCCTTAGTATGTGGAGCTGAAAAAATATTAATGTTATCTTCAATGGTGTATTTTTTTATGGTGTATTTTTATTCAAAAAAATAAACCATAAAATTGTGGGATAGAGATTTACTATTTATTAAAAACTTACCCTATTTCGATAAAATATAACTCCATCACTAAAACTTACATACTCCATACTACAAGCCTTAGCTTGTAGTATGTTTTTTTAAACTATTAAATTCTTATCCGCCCTCTGCCTATGAGCAAGCTTAAAAATATGTCTTAAATCTGTCCAGAAAATCGGATATTTGAAGGACTGAGCGAGTTTGTAATTTTTAAGGTTTTAAGATATATTTTTAAGGTTTTCCACGAAGCGGTCAAGGAAGTGAAAGAGTGATTTTTTACTTCGTTTTCTAGCAATATTTAAGCAATCTTGCATAAAAAAATGAAGATTTAAATCGAATAAAAAATAGTAAGTTATGCTAAAACTTTCGTTCTTGATAAAAATTTATATACCTTATTTTTATAGTTACTTTTAATCTAATATGCTATAATCTCAACTTCCGATTTTTCGGAAAAATTCATATATGTTAATTCTTAATTTGGTTGTTAATTAATAAAATTAATTAATGCGAAAGAACATATAAGTTAAAACCAAAAGCAAAACTAGGAGCAAAAAAATGGTATCGACAATGAAAGACTTATTAGAGTGTGGTGTTCACTTCGGACATCAAAAGAGAAAATGGAATCCAAAGATGAAGAAATATATTTTTGGAATTAGAAAAAATGTCTATATATTAGACTTACAACAAACTACTAAATTTATTAGAAAAACTTATGATATAGTTAAAAATCATGCCGCAGAAGGCAAAACTGTTTTATTTGTTGGGACAAAAAAACAAGCTAGTGATCATATAAGAGAATTTGCTAAGGCTTGTAATATGCCTTATATTAACCATAGATGGTTAGGTGGGACATTGACAAACTTTGGGACTATTAAAAAATCTATCAAAAAAATGAAAACCATTGCACAAATGGAAGAAAGTGGAACAATTGATTTATTAACAAAAAAAGAAGCTTTAATTTTAAAAAGAAAAAAAATAAAATTAGGAAAATATTTTGAAGGTATTTCTGATATGCAAAAACTTCCTGATATGATTTTCGTAATTGATACAGTTAAAGAGCATATTGCTGTTGATGAGGCTAGAAGATTAGGTATTCCTGTCGTAGCTCCTATTGATACAAATTGCGATCCTGATAAAGTTGATTTTCCTATTCCTGGAAATGATGATGCTATTAGGTCTATTAAATTATTTTGTAATGAAATAAGCTCTGCTATTAATGAGGGTGCTGACATAGCTAGAGAAACTAAAGTTGTAGAAGAAGATGAAAAAGAAGAAGCTACGAAAGAAGCTGAAAAAGAAAACAAAGAAGAAACTAAAGAAGAAGTTAAAAAAGAAGAAACAGCAAAAGAGGAAGAATAAAATGGCAATAACAGCTAAACAAGTAAAAGAATTAAGAGAATCTACTAGTGCTGGTATGCTTGATTGCAAAAATGCATTAGTAGCTAGTGATGGTGATTTTGATAAATCAGTTGATTATTTAAGAGAGAAAGGTCTAGGCAAGGCTGCTAAAAAAGTCGATAGATTAGCTAGCGAGGGTCTTGTGAGCTATATCTTAAGTGATGATTATAAAAAATCTACTTTAATAGAAGTAAATTCAGAAACAGATTTCGTTGCTAAAAATGAACAATTTCAAAATTTAGTTAAAAATATAGCTAATTTAATTCAAAAAGAAAATGTATCTTCATTAGAAGATTTATCATCTAAAAGCATTGATGGAGTTAATTTTGAAGAATATATTAATACTGCTATAGCGAAAATTGGTGAAAAGATTGTTGTTAGAAGATTTGTAAATACTTCTTGTGCAGATGGTGAAATGACAAATGTATATGTTCATGTAAATGGGAAAGTGGGAGTTATGCTAAAAGCTAAAACTTCGGCTTCTTCTACTGATGAAAAAGTATGTGCTTTACTTAAAAATATATCTATGCATGCGGCGGCTATGTCTCCTAGGTTTTTAAAACCTACTGATGTTCCTCAAGAAGAAATTGACAAAGAAGAAGCATTTGCAAAAGAAGAATTAAAAAAACTAAATAAACCAGAAAAAATATGGGATAAAATCATACCTGGTAAAATCCAAAAATATAAAAATGAAAATAGCCTTTTAGGTCAGGATTATGTGATGGATAATAAATTTCAAGTAGGTGATTTTGTGGTAAATTTTGCTAAAAAAGAAAATATATCACTAGAGCTTACAGAATATGTTAGATTTGAATTAGGAGAGGGATTAGAAAAAAAATCTGAAAACTTTGCTGATGAAGTAGCAGAGCAACTTAAATAATTCTTGAATGAGATTTATTTAAAAGCAAGTAATGTATCTCACTCTTATGATACATTACTTTTTTTAGATGTAGAATTATCTCTTCAAGCTAAACAAAAAATATCTATAATAGGAGAGAGTGGCTGTGGAAAATCCACATTGCTTCATATTTTATCTACCTTTTTAAAGCCTACTGTAGGAAATATCGAGATTTTTAATCAAGACATATATAAACTAAACAAAAAAAAAATCAATAAAATCAGAAGACATTCCATTTCTCTTATTTTTCAACAACATTATCTTTTTAGGGGCTTTAGTGCATGGGAAAATCTCGTGGTTTCTTCTAAAATATCTAATATAGAAATAGATGAAAATATGATTTCTTTATTTAATCTAAAGCATTGCATTCATAAGCAAACAGGGGATTTATCGGGAGGAGAACAGCAAAGACTTTCTATTTTAAGGTCATTAATTAAAAAACCAAAAATTATATTTGCAGATGAGCCTACTGGCAATTTAGATGTGAAAACAAGAGATGTGATAAGCTCAATTCTTGATGATTTTATAAATGAATATAATTCTTCTATGATTATGGTAACCCATGATAGGGAGTTAGCTAAAAGAAATGATATTATTTTTGAATTAGAGGATAATAAGTTAATTCAAAGGAATTAATGGAATACATCTTGCTTTTAATGTAATCGTTATAGTCAAAGGATTGACTTGTTTAATTAAAAGGATTTAATTTATGCTTCGTTCATTATGGTCGGGTGTCTCAGGCATCCAAGCACATCAGCTTGCTATCGATGTTGAGGGTAATAATATTGCAAATGTTAATACCGTAGGATACAAATATAGTAGGGCAAACTTCTCTGATTTATTATCTCAAAGCGTCAAACTCGCTACTGCTCCTCAAGGAGATAGAGGGGGAACTAATGAGCTTCAAATAGGTCTTGGTTCTAAAATCAATTCCACTACTAGAGTTTTTCAACAAGGCTCAATTCAAAATACAGATAGACCCACAGATATAGCTATTCAAGGAGAGGGGTTTTTAGTTCTTACTCCTAATAATGGGACTACTTATCAATATAGTAGAAATGGTGATTTAACATTTGATGCAGGAGGTAATTTAGTAGATTCTTATGGATTGAAAGTTCAAGGATGGTTAAAAAATCTAAACCCTCTAAATAATGATAGTGATGTTACAAGCACGAGTGTTGATACTACAGCTCCCATAACAAATATAGTTATAGAGCCTGGTCTTAGAATTCCATCTAAAGATACTACTAATATAGAAATGAAAGCAAATTTAAATAGTGGAAAAAAGATAGTAAATAAGACATCTTTGTATGGCACAGAGGCTTTAAATGGTAGAATTTATTCTAAAGATGTAGATGCTACTAAAATATCAGGAACTAAAATAATTAATGAAAAGTCTCTTGATAAATTTGGGAAAATAACTAACTTCAATAAACATGGCTATGAGGTAGGCACAGATATGGGTGCTATAGCTAATTTAAAGGGAGATGTTATCGGCATGAGAAGTGCTAAGTTTGCTACATCATTCAAGCGAGAAAATCCAAATGATGATGCAGCAATTAAAGCTGAAAATGATGAAATAGAAAGACTAAATAAAACAAGCATAGACGGGCAAGGTATAATGGTTTCTATTTTAGATAGAGAGAAAAAAGTTACAGATACTGATAGAGATAGAAATGTGTATTTTCAATTTAGATATACAGATGGGAATAAACTTAAAGGTCATCCTCCTGTATCTAGAATAAACACTGTAAATGGCACTATCCTGAAGTATGATGAGGATGTAAAAACTTTTAGAAATAAGCCTTTAAGTGTTTTAAAGCCATTAGACACAATAGACACATATCCTCTTCAAAGTGGAAAAACAGCAAAAAATATTAAAATTGTTTATTATAAAACAGACGAAGAATTAAGAGTCTTAATGCAGTCAGCATTAAGGGATCCTGGACAAAGAGGTCCTGCAATAGATGTGGCAATCACAGATGCTAATCCCTCGGGAAAAGAATTTCCTCTTAGTCGTGATAAACTTGATGCCCTAATAGAAGCGGCACCAAAAGATGCTAAAGGAAACCTTACAGACCTTGCTGCTTTTTATACTACTCATAAAATTATTATTGATCCATTGACTAGAAAAGTTGATTTCAATTGGCAAAATAATGTAGATTTTAGTGTTGGAATTACTGGAAAAATGTCTTTAACAAGCCATAAATCTGATGATAAACCTGCCGAGTGGAAAATGGAATCTATTCAAGATAAAAATACTACCACAAATGATTTATTTACTGAGCTAATAAGTCCATTAGGAGGAATTATAGACCCTGGCACTAAAATAACTTCTGTGCCTATCAAAGTTCCTTCTCATGCGGCTAGTATTCATATTTATGATTCATTAGGTTCAAGACATTCTTTAAGGTTTGAATTTACTAAAACATCAACCGAGGGATGGGCATGGCAAGCATCTGTTCCAGAACCAGCCACTTTAGGTGGTGGTTATCCTCCAGATGAAAACTTACAAAGAGGTGGGACTATATCTTTTACAGAAAATGGTGCATTAAAAGGATTTTCTCCTCCTACTTTAGCTTTTACTGGAAATAATGGTTCAATACCAAATCAAATAATTCAAATTGACTTTGGGACATTGGGAGATTTTGATGGTATTTCTCAATTAGATGCTCCATCTTCTTCTAAAGGTATATTACAAGATGGATTTTCTGGTGGTGATTTAGTGGGAACTAGAATAGATGATGTAGGAACTATAATAGGAAGTTTCTCAAATAGTCGTTCATTTGCATTAGGTCAATTAGCTTTAGCTTCTTTTACGAATAATGCGGGGCTAAAATCAACTGGTAATAATCTTTTTTCTTCAAGTTCAAACTCTGGGAATGCAGTAATAGGAACAGCAAGCTCAGGTGGTAAAGGTGCGATACAAGCTTCTAGTTTAGAATTATCAAATGTTGATTTATCAAGAAGCTTAACACAATTAATAGCCTTACAAAGAGGGTTTCAGGCAAATGGTAAGAGTATCACTACTTCTGATGATTTGCTAAATACATTAATTCAGCTTAAAAATTAATGTCTGTTTCTTGGTATTTTCTTTTTCTAGCTTGGTTATCAGCTTTGATAGCTATGCTAGGAAGTTTGTTTTTCTCCATAGTTATGGAGTTTCCTCCTTGTATCCTTTGCTGGTATCAAAGAATTGCGATGTATCCTTTGGTTGCTACTCTTTTAATAGATTTATTAGCATTTCCTAAAATTAACTTTAAGTATTCATATCCCTTAATAATTATAGGTTTGTTTTTTAGCATATACCATAATTTAATTCATTATGATATAATTGCGCAAACAATTAGTCCTTGTGTTTCTGGAGTTCCTTGTTCTACTAAATATATAGATATATTTGGCTTTATTACAATTCCTATGCTTTCTTTTATGGCATTTGGAATTATAGGAATATCCTTATTCATCGCTAATTACTCTATTAAGGATAAAAATGAAAGCTAAAATTATTATAATATTATCTGCATTATCAGTATTAGGCATATTTGCATTTGGGGTTTTTTATGTAAATAAAACAAAATCTAACTCATCAATTGGCAAAGAAACAAATATAATATATAATAAAAATTCATTTACTTATGGAAATAAAAATGCAAAAGTGCATATAGTAGAGTTTTTTGACCCTGCTTGTGGGGCTTGTGCTGATTTTCACTTCCTTTTAAAGGAAATTATCGCACAACATCCAAATGATATAAAAGTTACTTTAAGACATGCTCCATTTCATAAAGGCTCTAAATATGTAGGCAGAATATTAGAAGCTAGTAGAGAACAAGGAAAATTTAAAGATATTTTAGAAGAATTATTTAAAAAGCAATCATTATGGGCTAGTCATACCAGCCCAAGAATAGAAGCTATATGGTCATTTTTACCATATATTAAAGGTCTTAATATGGAAAAACTAATTGAAGATATGAAAAATCCTATTACTTCTACAATAATAGATAAAGACATTAAAGATGGTAAAGCATTAAAAGTGAAGCAAACTCCTACATTTTTTGTAAATGGAAAAGAGTTATTAGACTTTGGTCGCAATCAATTAGAGGCATTAATTAATTCTGAGCTTTAATCGTATTTTTGTTTTTGCATTAATTTGCATTAGCATTATTTCTTGTGCTAGAAGTCCTAAGCCTTTTGTTCAAAAAAAAATAGTTTTAAGCATAAAATCTAAAGAAATCAGGCTTAGTGAGAGTGCTGTCTTAAAACATAATAATCATCAAATAATCCTAAATGTAAATTCTTTAAATGGTAAAAGAATGGAATTAAAATTAAATCAAGGCATAAATGGCGATATATGTATGGATGGTAATTGTTTAGATAAGAAATCTTTTAATAAAAAATTCTTATCTAATTATTACCCAAAAAATATATTAGAAAATATATTAAAATCAAAACCTATTTTTAATTCAAGAAATATAAAAAAAATGAAAAATGGATTTTATCAAAAAATAAATAAGATATTTTATAGAGTTTTATCTGATAGTGTAGTTTTCAGAGATAGAAGAAATAATATATTCATAAAAATAAGATATTTAAGGTAACCTCTAAAAATACAAAATAATTTGATATAATCAACACAAAAAAAGGCATAAATTTGAGCTTAACATATAAAGATTCTGGTGTTGATATTGAAGCTGGAAATAATCTAATTGACAATATCAAACCAATAGCATCATCTACTTTTGATAAAAATGTTTTAGGTGGATTAGGCTCTTTTTCTGGGGGCTATAAAATCCCTAGCGAATTTAAAAATCCTATTTTATTTTCTGCTACTGATGGAGTAGGAACTAAATTAAAACTAGCGATAGATTCTAAAAGATTTGATAGTATCGGTATTGATTTAGTAGCAATGATTGTTAATGATTTAATTTGCTCATTTGCTAAACCTATGTTTTTTCTTGATTATTATGCCACAGCTAAGCTCAATGTAGATGAAGCAACTATGGTTATCAAAGGAATAGCAAAAGGCTGTGAACAAGCGGGATGTTCCTTGATAGGAGGAGAAACTGCTGAAATGCCAGGGATTTATCAAAAAGATGATTTTGATTTAGCAGGTTTTGGTGTGGGTATGGCAGAAGAAGAAGAGCTTAAAAATAAAGAAAAAATAAAAGAGGGTGATGTCTTAGTAGGATTAGCAAGCTCAGGGATACATTCAAATGGATATTCTTTAATAAGAAAGCTGTGTTTTGAAAAACTAAATATGAATTTTGATGATTTAGTAGGAGATAAAAACTTAATTGACACTTTATTAGAGCCAACTAAAATATATGTGAAAGAGTTTTTAAAAGTTAAAGATAAAGTAAAAGCACTTGCCCATATTACAGGAGGAGGATTTGTAGAAAATATCCCTAGAGTTTTAGATGATGGTTTTGGGGCAATCATAAAAGAGGACTCTATTCCTAAACAACCAATTTATGAATTATTAAAACAGTATATCCAAAAAGATGAATTATATAAAACATTCAATATGGGTGCTGGATTAGTGATGGTTTGCAATAAAGAAAATGCCACTGAAATTATAGAAAAATCAAATGGATTTATTATAGGTGAAATTATTTTAGATGACAATAAATCTATATTAATTAAATAGAACTATTTTTGGCTCATAAATACATAGTCTTAATAGACTCTCCCGATAAAAAAGGACTTATTCAAGAAATAACAAAAATATTATTAGATTTTAATTGCAATATAGATAAAAATGATGAATTTGTAGATAAAGATAATCAAATATTTTTTATGAGAAGCGAAATTAGTGTAGATAACATAGATATTGCATTATTAAAAAAAACACTCCAATTAGCATTATCTAAAGAAAGCAATATCTCAATAATAGATAAAGACAAAAAGAAAAAAATATTAATCTTAACAACAAAAGAAAACCATGTATTAGGAGATATTTTACTAAGACAATATGACAATGATTTGAACATAAACATATTAGCAGTTATATCAAACAGAATATCTACAAAAAGCCTTGCAGAGAAATTTGGGATTAAATATACCCACATAGACACAGATAATATCAGTAGAGAAGAACATGAATCTCTAATGATAAATGAAATAAAGAAATATGATTTTGATTACATTATTTTAGCTAAATATATGAGAATTTTAAGTAATAATTTTGTAGAAAAATTCCAAAACAAAATAATAAATATTCACCATTCATTCTTGCCTGCATTCATAGGAGCAAACCCTTATCAAAAAGCATTTGAGCGAGGAGTTAAAATTATAGGAGCAACAGCTCATTTTGTTACAAAAGACTTAGATGAGGGTCCTATAATAACACAAGATGTCCAGCATGTAAGTCATAATTATAGTTTAGAAGAAATAAAGAAAAGTGGAAGAGTTATAGAAAAAAATACTTTAAATCAGGCTTTAGATTTGGTCGTAGAAGATAAAGTATTTATTATTAATAATAAAACAATTGTTTTTTAGATATTTTCTTCATTGCTGCTATTTTTATCAACAATACAGATTTTCTTTTTTTAAATTCTTTTGCAAATTCTATCCCCTTAAAACCATCTTCCATTATAGACTTTGTAATATTTTTAGTATTTGTTTTATTATTAAATATTTTTAGTTTTTTAGTTTGCTCATATATATTTTTGTCGTATAACCCTAGGTATTCCTTTAATGGCATTTTTAAAGAAACTGCAAACAAGAAAATATTTTTTACTTTATTTGGTTTTTTGATTTGGTTTTTTAGAAAACTCCTATAATCTTTTGAGAGTATATTTGTTTTATATAGCTTGGATAGATTTAACCCATAATTTGTTGATAAAATATACAAAAAGAAATATTTTTTGTATATAAAATCAAAGTAATAAGTTTTATTTTTTAATATTCTATATGTTTTCAAAAAAGAATGTTTATTAAAATTTATATTAGTGATTTTATGTAAAATATCAAACTTCACCATATAATAAAAAGCGAAATGTAAATAATCTCCTTTAAACATTTTTTCAAATTCTTCTAAGATCCTAGCATTAGAGAGATTAGATAAGTCTATACTATCTAATACTGTAATATCTTGTTTTCTTATTTTAAATCCAAGTCTTGATGAAAATGCAATTGCTCTTAGAACTCGTAATCCATCTTCTTGAAATTTAATTTTATCTATAATGGAGATTTGTTTATTTTTTATATCTCTGTATCCATTATTTATATCCATTACTTCAAAATCAAAAATATTTACTAAAATGGAGTTCATTTTAAAGTCTCTTCTGATACAAGCCTCTACTTCTTTATTTGTGTATCTAACCTCAAAGCCATTATGAGTATCTCGGACTTTATTGTCTATTCTCGCTAAGGAAATGTCAATAAAATTTTTATATTTATAAACAAAGAATTTTTTACCTACACCATTAGCATTAATTTCTTGCATAATTTTATCAAATATTTCTACATCAATATCATAAACTTCTATATCAATATCTCTAATCTTAATGCCTAGAAAGAAGTCCCTGCAAGCTCCTCCTACTAAATATGCTCTTTTGGTATGCTTATAAAGAGTTTGTTGTATAAAAGTGAAATCTTTTAAAATATCTTTATCTATATATTCTAATATATTTATTTTTATAGTTTTTCTAGCCTATCATCTATACTAGCAAGAGTGTATTCCAAATAATTTAGCACTAAATCTATCTTATCTTCATTATTGACTAAATCTTGCGACTGCAAACCATCAAATAAAACTAACATCTTTTCTCTTAATTCTTCTAAAAACTGGTTTTGTGTTTTTTTATTAATTTCTTTTCCAGATATATTTGTATTTACGATGGGGATTAATTTCTTTTTTTGAGGCTCTTTTGAGGGGTTTGCTTGTTTTGTTGGAGTTCTTTTTATTTCTGATATAGGCTTTAATTGATTTGTTTGACTCTCATCCGTTTTTATTATAGGAGAGGATTGAGTTTTTTTTATATCATTTTCCATCTCTCCTAGAGTGGATAATATAAGATTGGTTAAATCGTCTTCATTAAAAGCCATTGCTCAAACTCTCTATATTTATTTTCATTATTCATAGAAATAAAAATATCTCTTTGTTTTATATTTACACCTATGAACTTTTTTCTATTTTGTTGTGGTTTTCTTCTAGATATATTTGTAAATCTACCTTCTAATGATTCAATTTTTTTTGTTAATTCATCTATTTCTAAATCTTGAGACATTTTTATTCAGATATATGACCAGCTATAATGCTTCCCATCTCTTCTGTAGAAACTACCTCTTTCGCATTAAACATAGCAATATCTTTTGTTCTGTATCCTTCTTCTAGTGTTTTACTAACAGCTGAAATTATTTTTTTAGAGCAATCATCTCTTTTAAAGCTTTCTTTTAAAAGCATAGCAGCAGAAAGAATAGTAGCAATAGGATTAGCAATTCCTTGATCTGCTATATCAGGAGCAGAACCATGTATAGGCTCATAAAGACCTATCCCATCACCCCTAGAAGAAGATGGCAATAATCCAATAGACCCAGAAACCATCCCAGCTTCATCACTTAAAATATCTCCAAATAAATTAGAAGTTAAAATCACATCAAATGACTTAGGATCTCTCACTAACTGCATAGCTGCATTATCTACATACATATGAGATAATGAAACATCCTCATAATTATTAGCTACTTCTTCTACGACCTCTCTCCATAATTCAGAAACTTCTAAAACATTTGCCTTATCTACTGAGCAAATTTTCTTATTTCTATTTCTTGCTAATTCAAACCCAGCAATTGCAATTCTTTTAATTTCTTCTCTCGTATAAACCATAGTATTATATGCTTTATCTACAGTTTTTTCTCTAGGCTGACCAAAATATATCCCTCCTGTAAGCTCCCTAACTATAACCATATCCACACCAGTTATAATTTCTTTTTTTAAAGGACTAGCATCTATTAAAGCATCAAAAACTTTAACAGGTCTTATATTTATATAAGCACCTAAAATCTCTCTTAGTTTTAGTAGTCCAGATTCAGGTCTTTTAGCTTTTTCTAATTTTTCCCATTTAGGTCCGCCGATAGCTCCCATTAAGATAGCATCATTTTGTAAAACACCATCTATTGTTTCTCTAGGTAAAGGCTCTCCGTAATTATCAACAGCAGACCCTCCAATACAATGCTCATTGTAATTAATTTCATAATTACTTAAGACAGATACAGCATCTAAGACTTTAATAGCTTCACTTATTATCTCACTACCTATACCATCGCCTCTTAGTATTGCTAAATTATAATTTTGCATTATTTACCTTTTATTGTTTTCGCATATTCCATTAATCCGCCCACATTTAATAATTCTTGCATAAATTCAGGGATAGGAGTAATAGAATGTTTTGTTTCTTGTGTTATATTTGTAATGATACCATCATTCATATCGATACTACAAGTATCATTTTCTTTTGCTTCATCTAAGCTATCGCACTCTAGTATAGGAAGCCCTATATTAAAAGAGTTTCTATAAAAAATCCTAGCAAAACTTTTAGCAATTATAGCTGAAATACCAGCAGCCTTTAAAGCAATAGGGGCATGCTCTCTACTACTACCACAGCCAAAATTCTCACCTGCTAATATAATATCACCTTTTGAGATTTTATCATAAAAATTAGGCACAGCATCTTCCATTATATGCTTAGCCAAAACATCAGAATCAGAAGTATTAAGGTATCTAGCAGCTATAATAACATCCGTATCTACATTATCACCAAATACCCAAATTTTACCTTTAATCACATTAATGCCTTTTAATAAAAATAAGAGGTATTCTACCAATTTAATCTGAATTTAGTTGGCACAAAAATGAGCCTTTTAAAATTTAGAAACCTTGCTTATTTCTTCCCTAAGCCTTATAGCTTCCTCAAATTCTAGATTACTAGAAGCTATAGCCATTTTCTTTCTCAATGCATCAATTAGTTTTTTCCTCTCACTTGCTGGCATTTTTGCTTTATCTTCATTTGTTAATAAATCTATTTCTTCATCCAATGATAAGGAGCCATCTATCTCTCTTTTGACCGATTTAGGTGTTATATTATGTTTTTTATTATGAGCCATTTGCACTTCTCTTCTTGACTCTGTTACATTTATAGCAAATTCCATTGATTTGGTTATTTTATCTGCAAAGAGTATTACTCTTCCTTCTTGATGTCTTGCCCCTCTTCCCATTGTCTGTATTAGACTTGTTTTACTTCTTAAAAATCCCTCTTTGTCGGCATCTAAAATCGCTACTAGTGATACTTCTGGTAAATCTAATCCTTCTCTTAATAGATTTATCCCTACTAACACATCAAAAAGCCCTCGCCTTAATCCTATTATGATTTCCATTCTTTCTATCACATCTATATCTGAATGCATATATTTTATTTTAATGCCCAAAGATAGGTAATAGTTTGTTAATTCTTCTGCCATTTTTTTGGTTAAGGTGGTTACTAAAACTCTATCTCCCTTGGCTGTTGTTTTTTTTATTTCATCAAAAAGGGTTTCTACTTGGTTTTGTAGAGGTTTTATTTCTATTACAGGATCTAGTAAGCCTGTGGGTCTTATTACCTGTCTTGCTATATGCTCTTTTGACATTTCTAATTCTTGCTCGGCAGGAGTAGCTGAAACGAATAAAAATTGAGGAACTTTACTAATAAATTCTTCAAACCTTAATGGTCTATTATCTAAAGCAGATGGTAATCTAAATCCGTAATCTACTAAATTTTCTTTTCTACTCCTATCTCCCGCATACATACCACGAAATTGAGGAAGAGAAACATGCGATTCATCTACTATAAGCAAATAATCCTTGCACATCATATCAAAATAATCAAGCAAAGTATAAGGAGCCTCGCCCTCTTTTTGATCCGATAAATGCCTAGAGTAATTCTCTATTCCTTTGCACACCCCCACACTCTCCATCATTTCTAAATCAAATTCTACTCTTGACTTTAGCCTTTGTGCTTCTACTAATTTATCCGTATCTTTAAATTGTTTTAATCTCTGCTTTAATTCAACCTCAATATCCCTAACAGCAATCACTCGCTTCTCTTTATCTGTAACAAATTGAGTAGTTGCATAAAGCATATATTGCTCTAGTGGTTTTATTTTTTTATTAGTCATATATTCTCGTAAATCAATATGCTCTATTTCATCCCCAAAAAGCTCTATGTGAATGTATTGCTTATCAAAATAAGATGGATAAATATCAATAGCATCTCCATTAATCCTAAAATCTGATCTATTAAAAGTAGTATCATTCCTCTTATAGCCCATATCCACTAATTGCAATAAAAACTGTTTATAATTAATGCTTTGATTAAGCTCAATTTTTGCAACAACTTTAGCAAACATAGAAGGATCGCCAAGCCCATAAATGGCAGAAACAGAAGCAATACAAATCACATCATCATAAGAAAGGATAGAAGCTGTAGCACTTAATCTAAGCCTATCAAGCTCATCATTAATAGAGCTATCTTTTTCTATAAATAAGTCTGATCTTGGTATATATGCTTCAGGCTGATAATAGTCATAATAACTAATAAAATATTCCACATGATTATTAGGGAAAAAGTTTTTAAATTCATTATATAATTGTGCTGCGAGTGTTTTATTATGGGTCATAATAAGAGTAGGTTTATTGGTATTTTTAATGACATTCGCCATAGTATAGGTTTTACCGCTTCCAGTAACACCCTCTAAGATATTAAATTTATTGCCATCATTTACAAACCCTGTAAGCTTCTTTATTGCTTCTTCTTGGTCTCCTGCTGGCTCAAATTTACTATATAAATCAAACAAAATAGGTTCTAGCCTTTAAAATATCTCCAAATTGAATTTCTTCTTCTTTTCCATTTTTATTTACTAAAACATAATTTTCTTCTACAGCTAGTAGTTTAGCTTTAATACTCTTTTTTTCAAGTTTAATTTTTACATTATCACCTATATTAAATTTCCATTGCTCCATATCTTTAATGCTTCTCTCAATTCCTGCACTCCCTACTTCTATTCTATAATGCTCATTAATGCCATAAGTTTCAAAAATAGGCTCAATCAATTTTGTTATTTTCACACATTCATCTAAATTAAGAGGATTTTCTTTATTGATAATATTTACTTGCATTATTTCTTCACCATCCTCAAAAATGTAATTAATGCTATATAGATTATGTCCCTCATCTTTTATAATGGCTTTTATTTCATCTTTTGCTCTTAAATCTATCATTATTATCCTTTATGAGATGATGTATTGATATTGTTTATTGCTTATTATCCCTAGCATTTCCTGAAACTATTTTAGTTCGAACAGCCATTTTTAAAGCTCCCGTAGGCTCTTCCATAGGACATATCCCAGCATCCCCTGATGCACATCCGCCAGTTCTTTTTTCAGCTGTAGGATCTACCCCACATGCACTTCTGCTAGCATTTCTGTTAAAAAATAAAACTCCTATCCCCATTAAAAATGTTGATACGAATAAAGTTATAAATACAAATATTAAAGTTTCGATATAATTTCCTTTTTTTTTCTTAATTCTGGTATTTTTAATGCACCTCTTAAGACTTTTTCCATTGTTGATTTTTTAGACTTAAAAGCTTTTATTAAAAAGTCATGGCATATATTAGGATCCACACTATCCCCACAAGTAAAGACATCCACAGTAGCGAAGTTATATTCTGGCCAAGTATGAATAGCAAGATGAGATTCTGCTATAATAATAACTCCACTAACTCCATAAGGCTCAAATCTATGAAAGTTTTTAGCCACCACACTCGCTCCAGCACTTAATGCTGATTTGAGCATAATATCTTCTATAGAAAAAACATCATTTAAAATGTCATAATCACATTCATAATATTCCGCTAAAAGATGAGTTCCTAATGCTTCCAATTAGAAGCCTCGTAAAGTAATGCCCAATATAATAGTGATTATAGAGAGAGGCAAATTAATTAAAATAGCATACTTTACTTTTGAAATATGCTTTTTCGCATTCTCCATATCTCCCTCTACAAATCTTCTTTCTGCTTTATTAACCTGAGTGTAAGCATAAGCAAAAGCAATTGTCATTATAACCAATAAAGCTTCTTTAATTAAAACGATAGAATATAAATCACTTCCTTTAAAACCAAGACCTATAATCATAAAAATAGCAGAAATAAATATAAAAGCTATAGCAATTACAACCATCCTAAAGAATGATTTGAATATACTAATCGTTTTAGAAATTCTTACCTTACCATCTGTTATCAAAGCAAGTGATGGCATAACAGAAAATCTCATCATTATCATTCCACCAATCCAAATGATAGCAGAAAAAACATGAATAAAAACCCATACTAAAGCATATTCTACAAAAAGATTGCTTATCGCTTCTCTCACAGTATAACTTCTATCTCGCTAGAATCTTTTATTAAATTTGCTTTTGCTTTTTCTCTAATTTCTACAATCTTTTTAGCTATTCTTTCATCATTTATGCTTAATATCTGAGCTGCTAAATGAGCCGAATTTTTAGCTCCCGCATTTCCTAAAGCCACCGTAGCCACAGGAATACCAGCTGGCATTTGAACTGTAGAAAGCATAGCATCTAGTCCATCAATAGCACCACCTTTTAAAGGCACTCCAATTACAGGCTTTGTAGTTAATCCAGCAATAGCTCCTGCTAAATGAGCAGCCATACCAGCCATACATATAAATATCTTAGCTCCTTTTATTTCAGAGCTTGATATATATTCTTTTACTCTATCAGGGCTTCTGTGAGCTGAAGCTATAAGAACCTCAAAAGGTATTTCATATTCTTTTAAAACTTCTATCGTCTTCTCTGCAAAACTGTAATCGCTTTTGCTTCCCATTATTATGCTTACAAAATTATTCATCATTATTCTCCTCTTCAAATGATCCATATTTTAAAATTTTATTCATTCTATTTTCTTTTCTTGTTTGCACATCTATTTCACTAAGCTCATCTACTGATTTTAGGAAATATTCTTTTATAAAAGTTGCAGCTTCTTTTTTATTTCTATGAGCTCCACATCCAGGCTCTTCTACTAAATCATCTATTATTTTAGCTTCATATAAGTCTTTAGAAGTCATTTTTAAAGAAGATGTAGCCTCTTCTATTTTCGAGCTATCTTTATAAAGGATAGCAGAGCAACCCTCAGGAGATATTACAGAATACACAGAGTTTTCCATCATAGCTAATTTATCAGCCACCGATATAGCCAATGCACCACCACTCCCACCTTCTCCAATCACAATAGAAATAGTTATATTATCTAAATTAGAAAATTCAAAAAGATTAGTTGCGATAGCTTCACTTTGCCCTCTCTCTTCTGCTCCAAGACCAGGGAATGCACCAGGAGTATCAACTAGCATTAATATAGGTATATTAAATTTCTCTGCCATTTTAGCAATTCTTAAAGATTTTCTATATCCCTCAGGATGAGGCATACCGAAATTTCTTTTTAATTTTACTTTTGTGCCTCTGCCTTTTTCTTGTCCGATAATCATAGCTTTTGTATCATCTATATATCCGATAAAGCAAACTATAGAAGGGTCATCTCTAAAATGCCTATCGCCTTTTAGCTCATAATAATCTCTCATAATAAGCTTCACATAATCCATAGCATAAGGTCTATCAGGATGTCTTGCTAATTGCACTTTTTGATAATCAGTTAAATTAGAGTAAATTTTCTCTGTTTTTTTTATAAGTCTTTCTTGCAGTATATTACTTGCAGACATATCTTCATTAAATCTTGCTTTTTGTATATCTTTTTCTAGTTTAGAAAGAGGCTCCTCAAAGTCTAAATAAGTTGACAATTTTAAGCTTTAGAAAAGATAAGAACACCATTAGTTCCACCAAAACCAAAAGAGTTAGTCATTACAGATTTAACATCTGCTTTTCTGGCTTCATTAGGAATATAGTCTAAATCACAATCTTCATCTTTATTTTCTTGATTAATAGTAGGAGGTAAAATACCTTTATTCATAGCAAGTATAGCAATCACAGATTCTATAATCCCAGCCGCACCAAGACAATGACCTATTTGACCTTTAGTAGAAGATATTGGAGGGACAGGGCTATTACCAAAAAGTTTTTTAATAGCCATTGTTTCATACCAATCATTATATTTCGTGCTTGTTCCGTGAGCATTAATATATCCAATCTCAGAAACATCTGCCATAGAAGTAGCCATTTTCATAGCTCTATAAGCACCCTCACCACCAGGGGAAGGAGTAGTCATATGATGAGCATCACCACTTTCACCAAAACCAGAAATTACAGCATGTATATTAGCACCTCTAGCCTTAGCATCTTCGTATTTTTCCAAAATAATACAAGCCGCACCCTCTCCCATAACAAAACCATCTCTATCTTTATCAAATGGTCGAGAGGCCTTTTTAGGGTCATTATTTCTAGTGCTTAACGCTTTCATAGCAGCAAAACCACCAATGCCAGTTTCACATATAGCACTCTCAGCACCCACAACTAGCATTTTATCAGCAACACCCACAGCGATAGTTTTAACAGCTTCACTAATAGCATGAACACTAGCTGCACAAGCTGTAGAACTAGAAAGATTAGGACCTTTTAAATTATGCTCGATAGAAACAAAGCCACTAAGCATATTAATTAATGCCGAAGGAATAAAAAAAGGAGACATTCTTTTAGGACCCTTAGTATGAGTAATAATACTATTTTTTTCGATATTTGCAAAGCCACCTATTCCAGCAGCACAAGAAATACCAAATTTCTCATAATTAACATCCGAGCTGTCTTTAAGACCGCTATCTTCCATAGCATCTTTAGCTGCTTTTAAGCCAAATTGTATAAATCTATCTGCTTTTTTTACTTCTTTAGGAGCAAGCACCGTCTTAGGGTCAAAGTCTTTAACTTCTCCCGCAATTTTAACAGTGCTTCGCTCTGTATCAAAAATAGATATGGTATCAATACCACATTCTCCATTACACATTTTCTCAAACGAGCCTAGAGCATCATGCCCCAAAGCATTTATAGATGATAATCCTGTAATGGCTATTTTAGTCACTATAAACCTTAAGCTTTTTTATTTTCGATAAAACCAACAGCATCAGACAAAGTCAAAATACCCTCAGCATCACTATCTTGAATTTCTAAGTCAAATTCTTCCTCTAAAGCCATAACTAATTCAACAATATCCAAAGAATCAGCACCTAAATCTTCAATAAATTTAGAATCATCTTTAATTTCACTCACATCAGACAAACCTAATTGCTCAACCATAATTTCTTTTACTTTATCTTTTACATCACTCATATTAATACCTTTAATTTTTAATTTCCCCGTATTTTATCAAAATTTTATAATAATTTACTTAAGGGGACTTCTAAAAACCCAAATAGTTTAGATAGTATTATATTTTTCTCATATAGTGATTTTTTTAAATGCAATATAGTCGTAGCTATATCCAATTGAAAAAGATTGCCATATGGGTAAAATATAAATTTATGTCCCTCAATAAAGGACTTAAAATATAGATTTCTTAGTTATTTCACAGTCTCGGAAAGGTGGGATGAACGAAACAATAAAGGTGGTGAGCTATTATCTAGCCATAAATTTCTATGTAATTAAGATTTTTATTCGCACTTTACATCTTCATTTTTTTATGCAAGATTATTTAAATCTTACTAGAAAACGAAGCAAAAAACCACTCTTTCGCTTCCTTGACCACTTCGTAGCAAACCTTAATTATGTCTTAAAACCTAAAAATTGCAAACTCGCTCAGCCCTCTAATGTCCGATTTTTTACACGGCTTTAAGATATATTTTTAAGCTTGCTCATAAGCAGAGGGCGGATAAGGATTTAATAATTTAAAAGACAGACTGCAAGCTAAGGCTTGTAGTCTTGAGTATGTGGGTTTTAGTGATGGAGTTATGTTTTGTCGAAGTAGGGTAAGTTTTTTAGTAAATAGTGAACCTATGACCCGCAATTTTTGGTGCATTTTCAACGCCTGACCCTTAATTTTATATTTGGATTTTGAAAAATTGCACTTCGTAGTTAAAAGTTGGAAATCTTTAAAGTATCAAAGTCCTTTTAGTTTTCTTTTAGAAAAGTTTGATAAAATGCCGTTGTTATTTAAAGATAACCCTAACCATAAGTTGGTGGGACTAAACATCTAGTTTGATAGATGATAATTTTATTTTCTATTTTAATTATAGAATTCTAAAAATAAGAGAAAATATATTTTAAGTTTTATCTTATCTTATATAATATAATAAAAATTTTGGAGGATTATTTTAATGTTTACTAAAAGTTATTTGAATGGTATAGCTAAAGCTATGGATATAAATAATAATATTAAAATTCGTAAAAACAATATACCTGCTACAATTTCATCGGCATGGAGAGGTGTTGGTGATGAAATTATTTCTTCTATGATTACTCAAAATAACTCTATGTCTATAAAGTCAGAAAAACTTCTTAAGATTGCAAATAAAAGAAAATTGTATTATAGAAATATAAATTTACAAAAA
>JAJVLF010000029.1 GCA_029255845.1 Campylobacterota bacterium
TAATTAGAATTTATAGCTCTTGTAAATAAAGAAAGGTTTTCACTGCTTGTTTCTAAAAGAATATGATAATAATTATTCATCAAGCAATAATCATGTATATTTACTTTGTAAGTTTTAGAAGCTTTACATAAAATAGATAGGAATTTATCTTTGTCTTTAATTTCTGTTCTGATGTCCAATGCCATTAACTTAAGAGATAGCCACCATCACACCGACTTAAAAACTATAAAATAAACATAAATACATGCACCCATAAGCAACATATACTACAGCTCTCCAATCAATATTTAAAAATAGGAATTTAAAATGAAAAAACTCACAACATTAAAAAAACTTTTATTATACATCTTACAAATAATAAGAGATAAAATATCAAGCAATAGTTTTAAACAAAAACATAAAATGAATAATAAAAACTTCACAAGAAAAAGAAAACTACCATTTTCTAAAATGAAACTTATAATGATGAAAAAAGGAGTAAAATCAATACAAAATACTTTAAATGAAACACAAATATATACTTTAAATTATTATGGCTTATAAGTCCAAAAGCCACTATTAGCTGGTATATATAAATTACTAGGGGGAGTTTCATTATTTATATCGAATCTTGTCCATTTTCTTGATGTGGAACCATAGATATATATTTTAGATATGTCATTAGTAAATATCTTTGTATTGCTATCTATTATTTTTTCTGTTCCTAATAAATACCATCCTTTTCCTAAATTTTTTATGTATTCTTTTGTTAATGGACTATTAGATGTAGAATTATCTTTTTTGGATGTATTTATGAAGCCTAAAAATGCTTCTACTTTAGCATAATTAGATGATATCAAATTTGTGCATTCTCCTTCACCGCCACTAACCACACCTATTAAAGTAGATTGTCTCCATTTTTATATATTAAAGGTCCTCCACTATCTCCATTACAAGCACCTTTGTCTTTTTCATTAACCAATGAGCCACCAGCACATATTGTATTGTTTAGCATATTTTTCATTTTTTATAGTTCTTCTGTGGAGGTTTCACTAGAATTATTGGCATATATATCTTTTTTGCATTGCTCTTTAGTTAGAGTTGTGGTAAGTAATATATGTAAATCTATTGATGGTGTCGCTCCTTCTTTTGATTTGTCTATACCAGTTATGCCCCAGCCTGATAAATTCATTTTAGTATTTTGTGATATTAATCTTTCAGTTTGTCCTATAGTAGGCAAAGAAGGGTATTTGTCAATATTTATAGGGGTTTTTAGTTTCAATAAGGCAATATCTTTAGCAGTAGAATCAAAGTCTGAAAAATAAAAAAATTTTTCTACCGCAGATATATCTCCTATAAGCTATAAGCTTAGATGAATCTGATAGTTGTTGGTCATCTGGCAATATATGATGATTAGCAAACACATACACCATCACCAAAAATACAATGAGACGCTGTAATAACATAATTAGGCGATATAAGTTCCTGCACAAGATGTAGAATAATGTTCATCACTTTTTGACATTAAGGCTACTAAATATTCTTTACCAACTATGCTAGTTAGCTTTTCTCCTCCTATTACCCTTGATTGAATTTCGTTTGCATTTATAAAAATATAGCTTATTAATAATACAAAAGATATTTTTTCTAGCTTATTAAACATTATTTTCCATATATTTGTAAATGAACTATGCTTAAAGGTTCCATCTCTTTATAGTATTATCTCTACTTCCTGAAAGTAAATATTTCCCATTTGGAGATATAACTATTGAGCGAATAGTGTCTGAATGACCCTCATAGGTTTTAATGACATCGCCCGTTTTTATATCCCATTGTTTTATACTTTCATCATAACTTCCTGAAAATAAATATTTTTTATCGGATGTTATTGTTATTGAGTATATGCCATCTTTATGTCCTATAAAGTTTCTTATTAATTCGCCTGTTTTTATATCCCATTGTTTTATTGTATTGTCATAGCTTCCTGATAAAAAATATTTTTTGTCTAAAGCTAAGACATCAAGGACATAATTTGTGTGTCCAGCAAAAGTTCTTATTAATTTTCCAGTTTTTATATCCCATTGCTTTATTGTTTTATCTCTGCTTCCTGATAAAATATATTTACCATCTAAGGTTAGGGATACTGAAGATATATTGCCTGTATGACCTTTAAAAGTTCTTATTAATTTTCCAGTTTTTATATCCCATTTTTTAATAGTATTATCATTGCTTCCTGATATAAGGTGTTTGCCATTTTTAGATACAACTATAGAATTAATTCCATCTGTATGCCCATTAAAAGTTTTTATAAGCTTACCAGTTTTTATATCCCATTTTTTTATTGTTTTATCTTTACTTCCTGATAAAACATATTTACCATCTTTGGTCGTTATTATCGAATAAACATCTCTCTGATGACCTTTAAAGGTTCTTATCAAATTTTTAATTTTTAAATTCCATCTTTTTATTGAACCGTCTTTGCTTCCTACTATGACATATTTTCCATTTGAGGCTGTTGATATAGAGGTGATATATCTAGCATATCCTTTAAAGGTTCGGACTAATTTTCCTTTTTTTACATCCCATTGCTTAACTCTATTATCATCACTTCCTGATATAAGATATTTTCCATCTGGAGTGATTGCTATTGAAGATATATCATCTGTATGCCCTCTTAGAGTCCATATTAACTCACCTGTCTTTAAGCTCCATTTTTTTATGCTATTGTCATGACTTCCTGATATAATATATTTATTATTTGGAGTTAAAACTATTGAGCGAACATCATTTCTATGACCCTTAAGAGTTCGTATTAATTTCCCTGTTTTTATATTCCATTGATTAATCGTGTCTTCATCGCTTCCTGATAAAAGATATTTTCCATTTTTAGTGATTGCGATTGAGTATATTCTATATTTATCAGATTTAAAAGTTCGTATTAATTTCCCACTCTTTATATTCCATTTTTTTATTGTATTATCAAGACTTCCTGAAAAAAAATATTTTCCATTTTTAGTAATTGCGATTGAACGAATATCATCTTTATGAGATTTAAAAGTTCGTATTAATTTCCCACTCTTTATATTCCATTGTTTGATTGTTTTATCTCTGCTCCCTGAAAAAAGATATTTTTCATTTGGAGTAATAGCTATTGAATAGACACTATTTTTATGTCCATTAAAGCTTTTTATTAGTTCTCTAGTTTTTATATCCCATTGCTTTATTGTCTTATCTCTGCTTCCTGAGAAAAGATATTTTCCATTTGGAGACACTATGACTGAGGTAATGTCATCATTATGCCCATTAAAGCTTTTTAGCAATTTTTTAAAAAGCACTTTTGTTGAGTATATGGAAGATTGGCTAATTACGGTATCTAAATTTTCATCTTTAAAATCAATATGCTTACTACTAGCAAAGATGATATTAAAAGATAAAAATACAAAAATAACTGCTTTATAAAATATGATATTCATTAAAAATCCTTAAAAAATTATCAGTATTATATGATAGATTTCTTATTACTTATGAGCAATTTCCACAATATCCATATAAATACATAGTATGTTTTAATAAAACAAATTTATTATCTTTTGCTATTTTTTCTTGCTCATCTTCTATGGTCTCACTCATAAATTCTATTATCTTATTGCATTTGACACAGACTAAATGGTCATGATGTCCTTTAAAGTTTGTTTCAAATTTCTTTGTATTATCTATTGTTATTGAATTTATAAGCTCCGTTTCTTCTAAAAACTTTAATGCTTTATATACTGTAGCCATCCCTATATTTTCATCTTTGTATTTTTTAGATATTTTATTATATATATCTTCTGCACTTAAATGGTTTTTATCATCAAGGACAGTTTCTAGGATTATCTCTCTTTGTTTTGTATTTTTTAAGCCTTTTTGTTTTATGATTTCTCTTAATTTTTTTATAACTTGTTTAGTATTAGACATATTTAATCCTTATAGGTAATTTTCTTTTTTATCTGAAGTATCTATTTTTTGAGATATTTCTTTATATCTTTTGTAATAAAATTTAACAAAACTTTCTACTTCCTTACATTGAGGCATAAATGTATCTTCGTGTTGTTTTGCATATTTATTTAAAAAAATACTAGCATCTTTTTTATTAAAATAATTAATCAATAAATCTTTATAAGTTTTTTCATACCAAAATATAAGCTTATCATAATCAAGGCTATCTATATCAATACTTAACTTTTTATTAGTATTATCCCATTTTAAAATATCGCTCTCAAATAAGCCACTTAAATGTATAAGCCCTTCACAATAATAAGGAAGAACCTCAGGAACTTCCATCCAGCCTATTAGAGAGATTGACCTTTTAATAGTATCCCTTATTACGGCATTTAACTCTTCTTTATTTTTATATTTATCATTAAAAAAAGCAACTAATCCTCCTGTAGTAGCCTTAAACTCTTCTATATTTTTAAAATTACCACTTTCATTCATAATATTTTCTGTGCTTTCATCACATCCTAAGATATGCCCATATTCGTGCCCTATGGTAGTAATGTCATATATCTTATGCCACAATTCACTATCTTTAAATAAAATCTTTCTTTCTTTTTTTAATAAATTATCTCCTAAAAACTCTTTAGAAATCAACAAAAAAGGCTTTGCTCTAGAAAGCTGTAATATCTCATCACTAAAAGCAAATATCTTTTTCCCATATTTTTTAGAAACCATTTCATCATTTGGAACCACTTGAGCAGAAAACAATCCATTAAACTCACTAGCGAAAAACATAGCAGGACGAGAAATATAAAGCTGGACATTATTTAATGAATGCAAAGAAAAATCATAAATATCTTTGAATTTATCATCTGTATCAATTTCTTTATATATTTTTGCAAACATATTTTTTATATTATCCAATGTATGGCTATTATTTCCTTTTTTCGGATTACTTAAGCGAATATCCCATTCTATAGCGACAGATTTTCTAAAGTGATCTTCATAATACTCCAAAGGATGTCCAATTTGCACAGGAGAAGTAATACTCATCCAAGCCACATCTACATCCGCCCATTTACCCACAAGTTTATCACAATCTACTTCCTTAAAAGCATTTATCAAGCTCTTAATATATGAAATATATTCATCTTTTTGATTATAAATATCATCTTCTAAATTGCTTAAATCATCAGCAAAAGAGCTTAATGCAGAAATAATTTCACTCACTTCATCATTAAAAGCTTCAATATAAGGCAATCTACTATATTCACCATCTTTTTCAATTAATGCCGAATAGCACCTCTCTGCTATATCTCCATCATAATTCAAATCCATTAGATTATTATCTTTTAAATAATCCAATGCTTTTTTATTATCATTATTAAATTTATTTTTTAATTTTTTATTGCTTGTTTTTATAATAAGCTTATCCCATTTTTTATGCAAATCATTCATTTTTAACCCAACTTGATAAACATTAAAAAATATACTCCTATAAAAATCATTAAATAAATTATTCTTTTCCATAAACTCTAATCTTTCTTTTTGATTATTAAGCCAATAACTTGCAGTAAAATCATAAGCTTTATCTAAAATAATCTCTATTTTTTCATCGGAAAATTTTTCTTTAATAAGTGCTTGCCTTAAACTATCTTCCCTTAGATTAATCAATCTCGTAATAAGAGGGAGCTTTAAATCTTGATTAAGATTAATATCTAAACGAGAACTAAAGTCATTAATAATTGGTATCTCACTAGATATATCATTTTCAAATTGACGAAAAATATCATTAATATCATTATTTTGTTTTTCTAAGAAAGTATGGAAACGACTTAAATCATCTAAGAAGTCTTTTTTTTGAGTATTAATAATAAAGCCTTTTTTATAAATAAGCCTTTATTATACCTATTTTTTATAAATTATTTGATATACTTCACAGCTTCACATACAAAGGAAAAAAATGAAAAAAATTGTAATTTATGCATTAGTAATAGCTTCAATATCTATAGCAATAATGATGTATCTAAACAAATCATATCCATTTGAATACGATACTTCTCAAGTCCAAGAAGCTATGAGTAGAAATATTCCTATGATAGATATAAGAAGATTAGAAGAATGGAAAAAATACGGGACAATAAAAGGCTCTCATAAATTAACTTTTTTCGATAAAAAGGGAAAATACAATATAAATAAATGGATGTTTGATTTTACCAAAATCGTAACTGATAAAAATCAAGAATTTATCCTAGTGTGTGCTCATGCAAATAGAACAAAAGTAGTAATTGATTTTTTAGAAAAATCAGGATATACTAATGCTCATGACTTAAAAGGTGGGATTAATTATGGATGGATTGATAAGGGATTAACTACCGTAATGCACTAGATTGCATTATCATTTAATCGCATAAAACCCTTGAGTAGCTTTTATGGTAGTAGGGTTTTTTATATATTTTTGGTTTTTAGAATCATAAATATATAAAACCTTAAATGATGATAAATCACTAGCACCTAAATCTTCACCATTGCCTAGCAGATGCCATGTATTAATCGCTACATTAGCTATATTTAAATTAAATCTATTTCCATAAAAAGATAATTTATTATTTTTATTTGTTTTTACCCATATACCATATTTGCTCGGTATTGTTGCTGGGTTTTTCTCCCATTTATTATCTTTAAGTATCCAAGTAACAAGACGATCTTCTAATTTAGACATTTTAACACAACTAGTTGCACTAGAGCAATCTTTAATTAATGGCAAGGAAAGTGGATTAGATATTAAATTCCATCCTTTATATAGCTGGATATTTCCCTCATTAGTAGGGTAGTTGATTATTATTTCTTTTGTTAATGTTTGATTATTTTTTAAAGTAATCTCAAATTGCACTTTATATTCTTTATTAAATTTATAGGTATAATTAGGATTTTTTTCATTAATAGCTGATTTATCTGTTTCATAACCATAAAACCATTGATAGGACTTAACAAAAGTATCATTTGTAATATTTGCCTCAAATTGCACTTTTAATTCTTTGTTTTGAGCTATTTTATCTAAATCTTTTTCTACAAACCGATAACTTAAATTCACATCAATACCATATATTTTTTTATATGTTATTCCTTGATGGTTCTTGTTTGAGTTGGCTGTTAGTTTTATTTGGTGCATTTTTGCTTCTATAAAAGTGCGAGAAAAATTTGTTTGATTAGGAGTAAATACATTAGTGCTTCCATCTCCATAATCTATATTATAATTTTTTATCCCGCTATGAGCAGTTCCTTGCATTTGAAAATCAACCCTTAATGGCACAAATCCATAATCTACACTACTTGTAAGATTAGTATCTACTTTATTGTCAATTTTAATATCCACCTCACTAATCCCAATAAAACCATCACTTAATTTATATCTATTTTTTATTTTAAATTTACCTTCATTATTAAAAGTATATGCAAAAGCTCCTGCCTTAGACTTAAAGCCATTAGGAAGCTCCCAAGTTAAATCACTAATATATCTTTTATAATTATTCTCTAAGAATAAAGAAAAAGTAGCATTTAGCGGACTTTCTGCTACCTTCTTTTGGGTGATAATAAGAGGCAGTATGCTAGAGCTTATATCTATAGTCTCATTTACTTCATAGGAAATATTATATTCATCTTTAATAAGCACAGATATTGGGTGTTTTCCTGTTTTAGGATAATTATAAGTTGCATTTTTTTGATAAGAAATAGAGCCATCATGAAAAATCCACTTATAGCTCGTGATATTTCTCTCAGAAGTTCCATTAGTATCATTATATCTATCTTTATAAAAGATAGAAAAATTAATATCTTTAGCCATATATGTTCGGTTTAAATCTGTTATTATTTCAGGTTGAAAATATGTTTTTACTTTTATGGAGATATTTTTTTCCACCATATTATTTTCAAAATCTTCCACATTTACTTTAACTACATAATCCCCACTATTCATAAAAGTATAATCCAAAGCAGGAACTCTTCTATTTGTCAATATAGAAACATTTCCATCACGAAGTATATGCCATGATATTTTCTTAATCAAGCTAATATCTGTATCTTTTAAATCCACCTTTAAATGAAATGGAGCATTACCAGCTGTGTGATTTGCAGATAAACTAACCTTAATTTTTTTATCATCTATTATCTTGATAGGCACATATTCTTTAGCAACTTTTCCGCTATTATAGGTAATAGTAGATAAAATATTATAATCTCCACTTTTTGTAAATTCATATTCTGGAGACCTCTCATAAGAAGGAATCTCATAAGGAGGATTAAAATCCCAAGAAACCCTATATAAATTTAAACTTCTAATACTAAACTTAACTTTTAAAGGAGCTCTACCATAATTTTTAGAAACAAAAATATCGCCAAATTTATACACTCTTATTCCAGAGCTATTTTTTGTAGATTTTGCTGGATTTTCCTCAACATCATCCGTGCTAATTATAAAATCATTATAAATAAGCATTCTATCACTATGAAAAGACAAATCTTCAAAAGTATTATTTTCATCATCTACCATAACTAGCCCATCACTAGAAGCAATCACCTTGTAAATCCCATCATAATGAAAATCATTAAGCCTTCCAAGTTCTCTAGGCAAAGAGCTATCATTATTTTCGATTGAAAAATAAGTAGAAACATTATCATTCACTAAAGATATATTTAACACTCCCACAGTATTATTATCTTTATTTATATAAGATAGTTTATTATCTTTTATATCTATAATTTTTATATTTTCTATATCATATTGTGTATGGACTTTATTTAATCTAAGATTATTCCCTACAAATGTTTTTCTATAAGTTTCCAATGTCCCGTTATTTTCTTCACTTAGCACATAAAGTGAGTCATGAGTGCTAAATATAGAACTAACATTTTTAATAGTATTAGTATAATCATATTTTACATTCAAATCATTTACAGAATAAACAACCAATCCCTTATTTTCTAGCCCCACATAAACATAAGGCAATTCTTTATCTACATAAATAGAGCTAATATTTTTATCAAAAGTATGAATTTTCAACCTAGTAAGAGATACAATATTCCCTCGTGGCTCAAACACAGCAAGAGACTTTTCATTAACAGAAAATAAACGATTATGCCCATAAGCCAAAGAAGTAGCAGGAGGATAATAAGATGTGCTATCTCTTTTTATACTCAAAGAATTAGAAATAGGCTTATCGCTAGGATTAAGAGAGAAAACCGTAATACCCTTTTCCCCTCTAGCCACATAAAGCTTATCATTACTAATCAACAAATCCAAAGTCTTATGATCTTTTTTATTATCAAAAGTATCAAGACATTGATAATCAACAGCTATCAAAGGATAAGTAGCACTAGTATTTAAGTCTCTACAAGAAAATAATGAAGAAATTAGTATAATAAAAGAAATTAATAATCTTATCTTAAAGCCTTTCTAAAGTTAATTTTATATCAAATTAAGCAATACTTGTGCCATAGATTAAGTTAAGAGGACATCTATTAATTCAAAAGTTTAAATAATGGAAAATAAATAGACTTCTTTCAAAACCCATCAAATTGGATATATGAATTATAGTGCATTAATTTGTGAAAATAAAAACTAAGTAATAGCCGTAGCATTGCGAAGGTTTTATTTTTGCAAAGTGATGTATTATAATTTATATAGCCTTTTGATGGGTTTTGAAAGAAGTCTAATAAGATATAAACACTTTCATTTAAAGAAAGTGTTTATATTGTAGTGAAAAATTAATAAAATAGAATTTTTAATTCTAACAACAAAAACAATATAATATAAATATTATCTTTTTGAAAACTGTGGAGATCTTCTCGCTTTTCTTCTACCATATTTTTTTCTCTCAACTCTTCTAGCATCTCTAGTAAGTAATCCAAAAGGCTTAAGTTCTTTTCTAAAATCCGCATCAAACTCTACTAATGCTTTAGATATACCATGTCGGACAGCATCCGCTTGAGCAGAATACCCACCACCAGCAACTTTTGCTTTTATATCTACTGCTTCTATTTGACTGCACACATTTAAAGGCTGTCTTAATCTCATTTTTATAGCTTCTAATCCACCTAAAAACTCATCTAAAGGCTTACCATTAATTATAATCTTACCACTTCCTGGACTTAACCATACTTTTGCTACTGATGTTTTTCTTTTTCCTGTCGCATAACATATTCTTGACATTTATTATCCTTTTATTTGAGCTGTATGTGGATGAGTATCCCCACTATAAACTTTTAATCTTTTTAACATACCTTTACCTAAAATAGTTTTAGGCAACATACCTCTTGTAGCTAGTTTCCATAATTTCTCTGGCTTTTCATCTAGCATTTTACTTAATTTTTTGCTTCTAGTAGAACCAAAATATCCACTATGAGTATGATATTCTTTATTCTCTAATTTATTCCCCGTAAATTTAACATCTTGTGCATTTATAACCACAACAAAATCACCACCATCTACATGAGGTGTAAAGCTAGGCTTATATTTACCTCTTAATTTAATAGCAATCTCTGTTAAAACTCTACCAAACACCTTACCTTTAGCATCTATTAAATGCCAATTTCTAGTTACTTCACTTGAGTTTATCATTCTTGTGAATTTCATTTTATCTCCTTTAAAAATAATGATGAATTGTAAGATACTATACTTAAATATAGCTTAATTTAAGCTATATTTAAGTATATATGATAAAACTAAAAATAGCCTGATATTTTTACGGGAATATTTCTATGTTATAAAATAACTACATCAACATTGTGATAATAATATATTATCACAATGTTGAAGGTAGAGTTATTCTTTTAAATTCATCCTAATAATAGAGTTTAAAACCACTATAATTGAAGATAAAGACATAGATATAGCAGCTATTAAAGGAGTTATATAGCCTAGTATTGCTAAAGGTATCGTTATTGCATTATAAGTAAATGATATTATTATATTTTGTTTTATTAGTTTTTTGTATTTTTTAGAAATCTTTATTAGATAGGGGATATTGTTTAAGTTTTGATTATTTAATAAAATATCACTTGATTGTATCGTTATATCCTCACTTGTTGAAAATGATATTGAGATATTACTTTGATTTAATGCTAGGGTGTCGTTTATTCCGTCTCCTATCATTGTAACTTTTTTATTTTCTTTTTGGATTTTTTCTACGAACTTTTTTTTATCTTCTGCATTCATATTTGCTTTATATGGGAGATTTAATTTATCGGCTATTTTTTTAGTTGCTTTTTCATTATCTCCTGATAATATTATTTGCTGAATATTTTTATTTTTTAAATCTTTTATGACCTCTTTAGCTTCTTTTTTTAGATTATCTTCTAATTTAAAATATCCTATAAACTTATCATTTTTTGCAATTAATAATATACTAGATGATATTTTTATATCTTGAAGTTTTATATTATTTTCTTCTAAAAAAATCTTATTCCCTAAAATATAATTATCATTATCAACACTAGCTTTTATACCTAGAGAATTAAAAACTCTATATGATGATAAATTATATTTTTTTAAATTTTTAAAATTATTTTTTATGTAATTAGTAATGGCTTCTGATATTAAATGATTTGATTTTTTTGTGATTTGATAAATGTAATTCATTTCTTCATCTAGGATATTATGCTCTATTACTTCAAAGTTACCATTAGTTAATGTATTAGTTTTATCAAAAATAAAATATTCACTTTGTGATAATTTTTCTAGTAAAGCAGGGTCTTTGCAAATTATATTTTTTTTAACCAAGGCATTGAGGCTTAAGACGGTGGATATAGGTATAGCTAGAGCTAGAGAGCAAGGACATGCTATAATAATTACAGATATAGCAATCACAAAAGCCAAAGTAAAATCATTAGTTATCATAAACCAAGCTATAAATGTAAGTAAAGATAAGCTTAAAATAACTGCACCAAAATAACTAGATATTTTTGCGATATTATCTTCATAGATATTTTTTGTTTCATTCTTACTTTGGATTATATTTGATATTTTTCCTAAAAATGAATTTTTTCTATTTTTCGTAGCCTGATAAATAATATTTGCATCTACACTTATTGAGCCACTTATTATACTTGAGTTTTTTTCTTTAAATACATCTTTGCTCTCACCATTTATAGCGGATGTGTTAAAATTACCACTTCCTGATATTATCACTCCATCTATGATTATTTTTTCATTTGGCTTTATGGATATTAAATCATCTTTTTGAATTAATCTTGATAAAGTAGGAATTATTTCATTTTTATCATTAATAGTATTTATCATCATAGGGATATTAGATATACTAGAAAGTGCCTTTGTGGATTTTTCTCTAGCTATTATTTCTAAAAACTTACCTAATAAAACAAAACTAATAATCATAGCAACAGAATCAAAATAAGTTTCTTTCCCACTATCGATAGGCAAAAATAATACCCATAAAGAATACACATATCCTAGCATAGCCCCAAAATAAACTAAAAACTCCATATTTATAATTTTGTTCACAAACCCAAGATAAGCTTTTTTAAAAAATAAAGACCCACTATAAAAAAGAGCCAAAGAAGATAAAACAAGCTCTGCTATATGAAAGATAAACTTTACATCATTTTCAATAAAAGTAAATATCCCTTTATATTTTGCTACATCAACCATCATAATATTAAAGGACACGAAAAAAGCAACCCATAGCTTAGGTATATAATTTTCTTTTTCTTTTTTTAATTCCCTGCTAGCCACATCTTGAGTATATGGATGAGCTTTGTATCCTATGGAATTAATTAATTTAATTATATCACTAACTTTAATTTTATCTTTATCCCAAATTATATTAGCTTTTTTATCTGCTATATTTATATTAGCCTCAATAATTGCTTCTTGTTTTAGCAATATACTTTCATTAAGCCAAACACAAGCAGAGCAAGTAATACCACTTATATAAAAATAAGCTTGATAATGCCCATCTTTATTTTCTGTAATAAATTCTTCTTTAAAGGCTAGAGAGTCAAATTTAGCAGGCTCTATATCTTCACTTCGGACATTTCCTTGTAGTATTTTCTGATTACCTACTTTTAAGTAAAAGCTATTAAGATTTTCTGTTTGTAAAATTTCAAAAATACTTTTGCATTTTTCATTACAAAATTCTTCGCTTAATTTATTATCCTTTATTGGACTATTGCAATGTTTGCATTTCATATGAGCGGAAATTTATTAGTTAATATATTTAAATTTTTTTGCATTAATTTTTAAAATAGAGTTCTTTTTCATTTTAGATAATGTTCTTGAAGTATTTTCTACACTTATTCCTATGATAGAAGATATATGCCTTAATGGTAGCATATAAAATTCATTATCATCTTCCATATAAGTATGTTTTGATAGAAATGTAAATAATTTTATTAATCTTTCTTTGGTTTGACCAATTGTAAATTCTGTAGTTCTTATTTGATTATTATATTTTTCTTGCCATTTTTTTGATATGTTATGGCATAAGTCATAGTTTTTATGAGTATTAATATAGTCTTTTGTAAGTTTTATTTTACACAATGAAACAGGAGTTAAAGATATAGCAGTTTGTAAATATTCTTGATTATATGTAGGCTCTATCCCCGCAATCATACCTTTAGTCAATAACTCAACAGTTCTTTCTTTTAAGTTATCATCTGTGTCTATGATAGCAACTATTCCTGATTTTATAGTATAAATATAATCATCCTTAGAGCCTTGCTCATATATTATAGTGCCTGATGGTACTCCACTAGTAAAATGAGGAATACATTCTATATATGTATTTGATAAATTATTAAAAATAACAGAATAATTAGCCTTAACATCGCATTTAGAGCATGCATCTGAATCTTGTTGGCTCCAAGATATATTTTTTTTTTCCATAAAGTTAATTATATATCTTTTAACTTAATTTTTATAAAAAAATAAATGGTTATTTAGAAGATAAAAGTGGTGGGTTCTAAGTGACTCGAACACTTGACCTTCCCGTTATGAGCGGGATGCTCTAACCAACTGAGCTAAGAACCCTTTTATTAAAGACTCTACTTTAAAAAAGACTTGAGATTATACAAAAAAAGGGACTGGAATGCAAATAAATTTTGCATTATTGCTAATAAAATTACAAATGTCATAAAGCTACTTCCACCATAAGAATAAAAGGGCAATGGCAAGCCTACTACGGGGAATAATCCTATATTCATACTGATATTTAATGCCGAATGCACAAAAATAAGAACAGAAAAACCTATTGAAAATATCTTTGAAAAAGTATTTGCTTTCACAGAAAATGCCATTATAAATAAATGGACACTTAATATTAGGTATAAAAATATTATAAATGCTCCTCCTATAAAACCAAACCTCTCGCAAGTATAGGCAAATATAAAATCACTTGTGGCTATTGGAAGGAATTTTAAATGAGTTTGTGTGGCTTCTTCTTTTGATTTTCCAGATATACCACCAGAGCCTATTGCTATGATTGATTGTTTTACATGATATACTGGGTCTTTGTTTAAAAAGTCATCTACTCTTTTTTTTTGGTATTTATGTAGTCCGTAATTATAAATTAAAGGGAGGGACATTACAAATAATAAAGATAAACTAATCCATATTCTGCTTTTTACTCCCACAACAAATAGGACACTAAAACCAACAATAAATAAAGTAGATGCTGTTCCTAAATCTGGTTGCATTAGAATAATAAAAAATGGCAATAATATATAAATAGATAATTTTAAAAATTCTATTAAATTATATTCTTCTTTGTTTTCGGGTGCATTTTTATCTACTTGATAAGCTATCATTAATATCAATAAAGGCTTTATTATTTCTGATGGTTGTATTGTGAAATTAATTAAAGGTATTTGTATCCATCTTGTAGCTCCTAATTTACTGACTCCTATAAATTCAACTAAAATTAATAAAAAAATAGCAATCCAATAAGCATAAGGAATAAGCCAAATAAATCTTTTGATAGGTAGCAGTAGTATTACGATAAATACTATGGCAGAGATGGAAAAATAGACTAATTGTTTATTAGCTAATGTCTGATTATTTTCTGAAACTAAAAAATAAGATAAAAAAATAAGTGGCAATATTATCAATATAGAAACTATATCTAAATTAGCTATATTTTTTTTATTAGAAAACTTCATTTATGCTTTGACTTTATATATAGCTTCTTTTTTTGCTGGAATCATAGCATTATTTAATTTTCTTGTTTTATTTATAATTTGCATTTCTTTGGATATATTATCATTTTCATCTTTTAGGACTTTATATGCTAGTTTATGTAATTGCATAGCCTCTTTTAGCTTATTGACATTTTTTATTGTCGGCATTTCTATTGCAATTATTTCTCTAATTTTTTCTGAGTCTTTTAAAATAATCCCTAATTTTAGATTATCTAAAAAAGTATCTACTTCGGATCTGATGTTTCTTTCCATGCTTCTAATAACTCCCTTGCTACATGTATTGCTTCATTAATTTTTTGAATACCTTCTTTTTTTTTGTCTCCATGCAAGGTAATAGATTCTGATAATGCTTTAATTTGGTAATTATATAATCCACCTAAATAATGAGCAACTTCCCCGCCTTTATTATAATCCAATATACTTATAAGTTCGCTAAAAATAGCTATAGCTCTATTTATCCAATAAACTTGTTTTTCTATATTTTCTTCTTCTGAAAATTTCTTTGCTTGAGCTAAAAATCTTAATATACCCTCATACATCATTTCTATAAGTTTATTAGGAGAGGACACATTTAGAGTGTTTTGCCTATATGAATTATATGCATTTTGATTATTCATTTATCCTCCTTAGTTTTTAGCTGTTTCATATTCTATTTGTTGTTTTAATGCATTAAAGTTATTATTTATTTTACTTATTGCTGCATCATTAGCTATAAAGCTTTTTTTAATTTGCTCATATCTATTATCTATATTGTCTTGTGTTTTCTTTAGGGTCTTTGTTAGCCTACTAGTTTCTTGCTCTATAGATGATTTAAAAGTTTCTAAAACTGATTTACTACCTTTAGTTAAATCGTTTATTTTTTTATTGAATTTTGTAAAAATTCCATCTTTTCTTTCATCTACTCCTGTAGTCGTTGTTTTTTTATATCCACGAAATAAATCTTCTATATTTTTAAAATTAGAATTTATCTTATTTCTAATTTCATCTTCTTTATAAGTAAGAGTTCCATCACGAGAAAAATCTAGCCCTAAAGATATCAAACCACTTATTTTAAGGTCAGGATATACTTCACCTAGTATAGTAGAGAGCTGAAAAGGAATCTTACTAATAGTAGTTTTTCCTTGAAAAGCACCAGCTTCACTATCTTCTGGATTATCTGCATCATAAGTAAATTTTGTTAAGTCTGCTATTTTTCTAATAAAAGAATTATATGCTGTAATAAACTCAAAAAAGCTATCTGTAATAGTATCTTTATCTTTTGAAATTACAATATTTGTAAATGAGTTTTCAGTATCTACTTTTTGTAATTTAAACTCTACTCCTTCTATAATATCGACAATATTATTATTATCTCTCTTAATTTCTACTCCATTATATTTAAAAATAGAATCCTGAGCTGATTGCAGCTTTTGAGATAGTTTGCTGATACCAAGTTTTTCCAATAAAGCCTTATTGCTACCTATATCAGTTAAGTTAATGGTATCATCAATAGAAAAACTCAAAATATTTATTTGAGCTTCATCTCCTAAAAAAACTATATTTCCACCTAATGTATTAAGTAAAGTAATTTTACCATCACTACCTATAGATGCAGTTACATTTGTTCTTTCTGATTTTTCATTTATTCTTTTTACGAGAGTATTAATATCTTCAAGTTTTTCTCCATCAATCGATGCAGCTAAAGTTTCAGTTAATCCGATAAGAGACAAAGCTTCACTCTTGCCTGCTATAGTAATATCTACAGCATCTTTTGTGGCAGAAAGAAGTAGCCTTTTATCATCTCTTCTAGCCTGAACTGAAGTTTTATCCGTAGATATATTGATAGCTTTTATTAAATCATCAATATTGCTTACTAGTTTTCCTTTTTCTGGCTGGATAGTTTCTATTTTTAAGTTTAATTTTTCTAAAAATTCTAATTTTCCACCTACATCTATGCTTTGACCTAGCTGAGTATGCTCTAAATATAGCTTATCATCTTTATTACTAGCTACTATATTATGTAAATCACTCTTATTATTTATATGTGATATAACACTCGCTAATGATTCTATTTTTACAGGGATAGGATTATTATAAGTCCCCTCTTTAAAGCCCATTTGATTAATAAAGCTAGAATTATTTGCTTTTAATACTATTCTTCCACTTTCTCTTGTGCTTCTTAAAACTAGGTTTCCATCAACTTCAAGAGCCTTTACTGCACTTTTGTCTTTTTTAGAATTTATTAATTCAATTAATTCTGCTTTATCTTTAACTGAAATTTTAGTGCTTCCTAAGGTTACACCTTTATATAATCTCATTTTGGATAATATCAAAGGGTCATTACTATTTATATCTATATTATCTCCATCAACCTCATTGGTTAATTCCATTTTCGTATTGCCATCAGCTAATTCTACTACTCTAGCAGAAATATTAGTATCATCTGTTTTTAAATTAATCTGATTAACTAAACCTGCAATAGACTCTATTTCCACATCCTCTTCTGCACTAAAAACACTTACTCCATTTAACATAAGATTATTATGTTTATATATTCCCGATACTCCAGTATCATTTAATACAGATGTTGTTATTACTGTAGGTTTTGCTGAGTTAAAAATATCAATTCCATTTAAAGTTAAAGTATCTAATGTAATATCTAAAGGAAATTCTAAGTCATTTAGTTTAGTGCTTGATTTGGTTTCAGAAAAACCAGAAGTATCAAATATATTTTTCCCATTTAAAAACATATCTCCATCAGCAGCTGTAGAGTTTATGACTACTTTTGAGCTACTAATTGTAGATGTATTTTTCGTAACATCAAAAATATCAGTTCCATTAATCGTTAAATCCCCTGTATTAAACTTAAAAGGTAGATTATTTAAATCATCTATAACCTCACCTAGATGTTGTGCTTTTGTCGTCTTTCCAAAAATCCTAACATCATTTATAAGCCAATCATCTTTCCTATATATAGTTTCTTTTAGAGTTTCTTCATTGACATTCCTGCCAGCCTTTAAAGCTGTTCCTACTAAGATAGTATTATTTTTACCTACATCTTTTGATTTAAGCACTAAAGTATATGGAGTGTCCCCTCCTGTATTAATAATGGAGCCTGTTACTTTTCCCGATGTTGATTCTAAAATTAAAGAAGGCAAATCACTTAGTTTAGTAGCTTTTTCTCCTTCTTCTAATTCTGAGCTTCCCTTAATTTTAACTTCATAACTTCTACTATTAATTGATATATGCATATTGGTATTTTTAACAGATAAAACATCCTCTTTTGTTCTAAATGTCTTACTTTGAATAATATCCTGCTTAGCTAATTGCTTTACTTGTATATTTATATTTTGAGTGCTAACTCCTGAAGATACAACAGGGTCAACAGAATCTCCAATGGTGTTAGTAGATACCTTAAGATATTCAAGCTCTTCATATAAAGGATTTTGAGCTCCTTTCATACCCGCTATACTCACAAGCAAGGTAGATAGTTCTGTATTTTGTTTTTTTGTTTTTGTTATTCTTTTTTCTATTGGGGTTATTTGAGCTTGTTCTTCGCTTTCTTTAAGCTTATCAATAGTCTCTTGTTTTAATACATTGTCGCTTCCTAAACCGATAGATTGTATTGCTGGCATTTAGACTTATCCTTAAGTAGTGCTTTTTAATAAACAACTATTATACCATATCGTTTATATATAGTTATTTTTAGAAACTTCTTTAATAAAACCTCTTATTTTCATTTAGTAAATGATATAATAGCACAAATTTTAGTATAGAAAAGGTATCGTATAAATGAGATCACATTATTGTAGTGAGATAAATGAAGATTTTGTTGGAAAAGAAGTTTCTCTTTGTGGATGGGCAAATAGCTATAGAGACCATGGAGGAGTTGTATTTGTTGATTTAAGAGATAATACTGGATTAGTTCAGATTGTTTTTGATCCTGAGCATAATAAAGACTCTCACGAAGTTGCAAATAAAATAAGAGATGAGTTTGTTTTAATCGCAAAAGGAAAAGTTAGACTAAGAGGCGAGGGTTTAGCAAACCCAAATATGGTAAGTGGTAAAATAGAAGTCATTCTTGATGAAATAATAATCGAAAATAAATCATTACCTATGCCTTTTGAGCTTGATGATGATAAAGTTAATGAAGAAATCAAATTAAAATATAGATATTTAACCCTAAGAAGCAAAAAAAATTATGATATTTTCAAAATAAGAAGCAAAGCCACTCTTTCTGCGAGAAATATCCTAGATGCTAAAGGCTTCTTGGAAATAGAAACCCCAATGCTTACAAAATCCACTCCTGAAGGAGCAAGAGATTATCTAGTGCCAAGCAGAGTCCATCCTAGTGAGTTTTATGCCTTACCACAATCCCCTCAAATATTTAAACAAATACTAATGGTAGGAGGATTTGATAAATATTTTCAAATCGCTAAATGCTTTAGGGATGAAGACTTAAGAGCAGACAGACAACCAGAATTTACACAAATAGATGTAGAATTAAGTTTTTGCAATCAAGAACAAGTAATGGAAGTAGCAGAAGATTTAATAAAATCAATGATGTCTGCTTGTAATATATCAATACAAGCTCCTTTTAAGAAAATGACCTACAAAGAAGCTATGGAGTCCTATGGTAGCGATAAGCCTGATTTAAGATTTGATATGCCTCTAGTAGATGTAGATGATTTATTTGAAAAATGCGAAAATGAGATATTTTCTAAAATCGCAGGAGATAAAAAAAATAATAGAATAAAAGCTTTAAAAGTTGTAGATGGGGATACTACTTTCTCAAAAAGAGAATTAAAAAGATTTGAAGATTATGTTCGTGGTTTTGGTGCTTCTGGGCTTGGATACTTTCAGATGAAAGAAGATGGATTAAAAGGTCCTTTAAATAAATTCTTTGATGAGCAGACTTTATCTGATATTGCTAAAAGAGTGGATATAAAAGTAGGAGATGTAGTATTTTTTGGAGCTGGAAATACAAAACTAGTTCTTGATTATATGGGAAGATTAAGACTTCATTTAGCTGAGCTTATGGATATAATCGATAAAGATGTATTTGATTTTACTTGGGTTGTTGATTTTCCTATGTTTGAAAAAACGGACGATGGAGTAAAAGCTCTTCATCATCCATTTACATTACCAAAAAATTTAGATGCAGATATAGAGGATATTAGCTCTTATGCTTATGACATTATCCTAAATGGGGTAGAGCTAGGTGGTGGAAGTATGAGGATACATCAAGTAGATATGCAAAAAAAAGTATTTGATTTAATGGGGATTGATGAAAAAGAAGCAGAAGATAAATTTGGATTTTTATTACATGCACTAGAATATGGAGCTCCTCCTCATGGTGGATTTGCTTTAGGGCTAGATAGATTTATTATGCTTATCACAAAAACTTCTAGCATAAGAGATGTGATAGCATTTCCTAAAACTCAAAAAGCTAGTTGTTTATTAGCGGAAGCTCCTAGTGAAGTTAGCAATGCTATTTTAAGAGAAATTAACATAAAAACTATATAACGGATTGCGGATTACGGAAAAAACTTTTTGTTTAGTAGACTTCTTTCAAAACCTATCAAATTGGATATATGAATTATAGTGCATTAATTTGTGAAAATAAAAACTAAGTAAT
>JAJVLF010000003.1 GCA_029255845.1 Campylobacterota bacterium
ATCTATTTTATAAAAATTGCTATAAGGCTAAAATATAATATTAGCTATTTATTTTGAATTAATAGAGGTTCCCTAAAAGCTTATATTATATCAAAGTTGTTTATGGAAGTTGCTTAAGTTTATGCTTTGGGGGATATTTTTGTTTTAAAAAGTATGTAAATTAAAAAATTGTGGTATAATAGAATTGTAGGTTTCTACGAAAGTAGTAATCAGCTACCTTCGTAAACTCAAAAACCCTGTAAAAAGGATTATTATTGAGTTTCGTAAGAAAGACTATCTTAACAATTAAAAAATTAATTGTTAAGAGTATTATTTGGTTTTTAATAAACTCCATATAATATATGCCATTAGGGTTTACCCTAATGGCAAGTCTTTCTAAGGTATTACCTTATTATCATTTCTTTCTAAAGGGAACCTCTATTATTTGAATTAATAGAGGTTCCCTATACATAAGCTTTCACATAAAGCCTCTTAGGAGCTGGGTATCCTTCTATGGTTTTACTCTTATCTTTTGGGTCTAAATAATCATCTAGGCTTTGCTCGAATGTCCATTTTGTGCTTCTTTGTTCTTCTTTGTTGGTTGTGCTTGTGGCTATTACTTCCATATTTTTGAAGCCCGCTCTATTTAACCAGTTTTTTAATGTGGGGATTGTAGGAATGAAGTATATATTTGGTATTTTTGAGTATCTTTCATTTGGGGTTAGGGATACCTCATCTTCTCCATCTATCATAAAAGTGTCTATTAGGATTTCTCCATTTTTATTTAAGGCTTTTTTTAGTGATTTTAATGCTCCTATTGGGTTGGGTCGGTGATATAGGACTCCTAGCATAAATATAAAATCGAATTTATGTTCGTAAAATTCTATATGTTCTACTCCTAGCATTTCAAAGTTTATATTTGATTTTATGAAGTGGTTTATGAAATCAAACTGTAGCTTTGATAAGGGAGCTGGCTCGAAACCTGTAATTCTTTTTGGGTTATTTTCTAGCATTCTAAACATATAATATCCATTATTACAGCCTACATCAGCTACTATTTTCCCCTTTATATCGAAGTGGTTTTTTATCAGATTGTATTTTATATCACTTCTCCATTCTGTTTCTAAGTCTTCACCGAAAATACGAAAAGGTCCTTTTCTCCACGGGATTAATGCTTCTTTTGCTTTATGGATTATTTCTTTTTGTTTTTCACTTAAATCACTTTCTTTACCAAAAGATATGTAATTATCTATATCAATACTTAAATCATTTATATTGATTGTTTTTGCTTTATTAATAGCCTCTTGCATTGGCTTGTAGTTTTTCCAAGTGAAAGATGTCTCTTTTCTCTCTCTTATTGTATCTAAGTCATTTTTATTCATTAAGCTACCTTATATATATTTGACTAAGTAAATCTGATATATCTATATCCCCATTTTTTACTTTTTTTATTCCATTATCTATCATAGGGATAAATCCGTTTTTTATTGCTCTTTTATATGCCATATTATAATTAATGATTATTTCTTCATCATAAAAAATATGTGCAACATCTAATGTCTCGCATACACTTATTCTTGAAGTGTATCCTGTCATTTGGCATTTTTCACAGCCGTTTTTCTTATAAAAAACTGCATCTTTTATTTTATATTTTTCTATTATTTTTTTTGATGGATTGTATTTTTCTTTACAATTATCACATAATCTTTTTATTAATCTGCTTGAATGTATGCAAGAAATAGCATCTAGTATTATATAATCTTCCACTCCCATTTCTTTTAGTCTTATTATAGTGCTAAGGGCATCTTTTGTATGTAAAGTGCTTAATGCTAGATGTCCTGTGAGAGATGTTTGTAAAACTAAATTTAAAGACTCATTATCTCTAATCTCTCCTACCATAATCACATCAGGGTCGTGCCTTAAGACAGATTTTAGTATGTTTTTAAAAGAGAGTTTATCATGCTTGGATATTTGTATTTGCTCAATTTCATTTAGTCTGTATTCTACGGGATCTTCTATCGTTATTATTTTTTTATTTTCTGATGATATTTCATTTAATGTAGCATAAAGGGTTGTTGTCTTGCCACTTCCTGTTGGTCCTGTAAAAAGCATAAGAGAATTTGATTTTAATGAATTTGATTTTATTATATCTATAGAGTGATTAGGTAGTAGTAGATTATCTAAACTCACCCATTCATTTTTAGATGTTAGTATCCTAATAGCTATGGATTCTCCATTATACAAAGGAATGGAAGAAAGCCTAAAATCATAAGATTTGTTATTAATTTCCATTGAAAATCTACCATCTTGTGGGCTTAGGATATTAAAAGTATCTATTTTCGCTTTTAGTTTTATAACTGACATTAATGCTTTAAATATATCATTATTTAAACTCATAATTTTATGTAAGTCGCTATTTATCCTATATCTTATAATAGAAACATAATCTTTTTTATACTCTAAATGAATATCACTAGCATTCATATCAATTGCATTTTTAAATAACATATGTAATATTTTTGGTATATCTTCAAAAATAGGACTATTTTTATTTTTAGATAAAGATTGATGGACTAATGAATAAATATCTTTAGCATTTTTTATTCTAAATAAGTATTTATCAATTTGTGATTTCAAGCAAAGATGAAAAACCACCTTTTTACCACTAAAGCTGATAACCTCATATACTGGATGATTAATAGGGCTAAATGATAGCATAGTTATTGTTGTATCATTTTCTTTATGGACAATTAAAGAATGCTTTTGTAGGAACTCAAAAGGCATATTTTGATGTAAGCTTATATCAAAAATATTTTTATCTAAGTCTATAAAATCCATATTAAAAAATAATGCACATTCATTATAAAAGTCATTTTTATCTATATCTTCTCTTGATAAAATATCATTTATTTGGACTTTATCATCTCGTAAATCATTTAATAATTCATTCATTTATAGAAAAAACTCTAGGTATATTTTATCTACTAATTTATCTTTATAGAAATAATGATTTTTAAATTCGCCTACTTTTTGAAAGCCACATTTATAAAATAAGCCTATAGATGGCTTATTATTACTATAAGCACTAGCCATAACTTTTCTAAGCCCACATTTATCTTTAGCAAATGAGTTAATAAAGCTTATAGCCCTAGCTCCTATGCCTTTATTTTGCAAATCCCTATCACCTACCACTATGCTAATGTCTGCAAATTTATGGATACTGTCAATATTATATAATTTCACATTTCCTATATGTTTGTCATTTTTAAAAATACCAAATAAAAAATTTCTCTCGCTTTTATTGATATGCTCTATATAGGTTATTAAATCATCTTCATTTTGTTTTTGAAATCTAACTTCTAAAAAATTATTAATACTTTCATCATTAATCCAATTAATATAATCACTTTGTTTAATTAATGAAGAATTTAATTCTTTAAAAGATATATCCATAAGAATTATTTATATATGATATTTGCTTGTATCTTCTTTCTGGCAAAATAGCTATTTATTATTTTATTTTTGCTATTTTCATATAAATGAGCATAAATATTATTTTTTACTGCTTTAAAGCTATAATATCCATTATGTTTTTTACTTTTTATATAAAACATAATATAAACTCCATTTTTATTTATTATATTTGAAAATTTATTTTTATTTGTGGATATTAATGCATTTTTTATTTCTATATCTGATATTTTTTGCATATTGATAGTTTTTTCTTTTATTTGGGCTCTACTAATTATAAATGGGTTTTTTTTAATAGCATATAATTCATTCTTATTTTTTGACATATATTCTTTTATTTTTATATTTTTATATTTAGCATATATGTTTTTATTATCTTGATAATAGGCTTTTAATGCTCTTTCATCTATGAAGAATTTTTTTTCTTGTAGGACTTGAATTATTAGTTTTTCTTTTTTAATTCTTTGCTTTATGTCTTTTTTAAAGCTTGATATTGTCATTTCTTTAGATATATTTTTTTGTAATTTTAACAATGATATATTATTACTAGAAGCTATATTTTTAATATATTTATCAATCTCTTCTTTATTGACCAAAATGTATCTTTTTTCAAAATCTTGATTATAAAGAGTATCTGCAATTATTTTTGAAATACTATTATCTCTTGATAAATTAAATTTATTTGATATATTTTTAATATCCATATCAGTAATAGCTATACCATTAATATCTATTGCTATTTTATTGCTATATGAAAATATAAAAGATGAAATAATACATATAAATATAAATTTAATCATTTTTAATCATTAAAAAATTCTTGCTGGTAAATTTGTTTTTATCCATCTTTCATAATTTGCTCTATTGACTACTGATTGTTCTTCTTCTTGCATTAATTCTAATCCTATAGTTTCTTTTACAAATGAAACATAGCCTAATATAGCATCATCTACACCAAAAATATCTACATAATTATTTAATCCACTTATTATGACAGGGGTTTTATTTGGGAATTTTATTAATAAAAAACGCATTTGCTGTATATATGAAGATGATACAATTTTACACATTCTTTCTCTTAATTGCTGAATCTGAAGATATGGCTCAAATAATTCAAGTATTTTAGATACATTCCCTTTAGCTGCATGTGTTTCAGCAACTTCCATAATAGCCTGAAACTCATCATGAAAATGTGTAACCTCAGATAACTCTTCTAAAAAAGGATATTTTTGGATTAAATTTAGCATTGATCGATAATCTTTTTCAGTATAAAAATCAATAAGAGCATCTATTTTATTTAAATTATTTAAAATCTCACTTACTTCTTGTCTATGAATAGGAAATGCCATTAATTCTCCTGCATATGTCTTGCACCGCGAATATAGTCCCCTAGAAAGAGTATCTTTTACTTGTGCATAAAGAGAATCTTGTTTTACTAATAAATTTCTATAATTTTCTGTATCCATTAAAAATTCATGATCTTTTGCTATACTAAAACATTCTATATAAGTTCCTTTATCAAAATGTTTATTAAATAATGACAAGGCTGTTTTTTTAGAGGCTATTTCTCTAATAAATGTTAATTTTTCACTAATACCTCTAAAATTGATAAATATTTTATTCATTTCTTTATCTATTTCTTCTAAATTTTGCTCTAATGCTAAAGTAGCTTTTTTAACACAATCATCCCATTCATCTTGCATTATGCTATAATAGCTACTTTGTTTATACACAGGATGCTTAATTAATAATGTATATGCTAGTTGAAAATTATTTTTGTCTATAGAATCTCTAAATTGTTGAAAATCTTTATATTCATTTAAAATACCTTGAATAAGGTCTGCTTTAGATGGAATATCTATAAATGGAGCTAAAGCTCTTTTTGCATTTTCTTTTTCTTCATCTTCTAAGTAAGCTACAGCATCTTTTACAGCATCATCCCATATTTCAAATAAAATCTTTACATGAGGCTCCATATCTTCTAAAATAGGATTTTGAGTTAAAAGAGAATATGCGGCTGGGTAATTGGCAGATGACACATAAGCCTTTACATCATCTCTACCATATAATAAATCATAACAATTTATAGCATTATTTAATGTAGAAATAAATAAAATTGAATTTGCCAAATCAAAAGAAATAGCCTTTATTCCTTGTTCTGAATATATATATCTCATATTTAGTAGTTTTCTTTTTTCTATGCTATATAAATATACATAAGAATCTTTACAAGCTACAATTAAATACTCATCTTCTATAATTGTGGAATAGATAGGTTCGCTCTTGCTCTTAGGTAAGCTAAATAAAAACTCAGATTTTTTATAGTCCCATATAAGTATATACCCTGACTTATCTAAAGTTGCTATAAATGACACAGCAAAAAATGACATAGATACAATAGCTGTTTTATGTTTTAATCTTAAGATTGCTATTGTTTCCATTTTTCTTAAATCAACCACATGCACACTCCTATCATAGCCTCCGCTAGCAAATCTTTTATTTGAAGGAGAAAACTCTAAGCTAGAGACGAAGTCATTATGACGAGGAAGAGTGTAGAGAAGTTTTCCAGTAGAGCTTGACCATATACATACTTTTCCATCATTTCCTCCTGTTACGAGGTATTTATTTTGCTTATCAAATAATACATGATCCACTTTTCCTTGATGCCAATCAATTCTAAAAATCATTTTCTTTTTTATGATATTAAAAACTTTTACAGATTTTGTTTCGTCCTCATAAGCAGCTATTAAATTACCATCACGAGAACTACTTATAGATGTAGTAAAGGTATCATCACGTATAATAGGTATTTTTATACTAAGATGATTATTTAAATGCCAGCTTTTATCTTCTGATTGAACTTTTTTAAAAACTCTAACAACCCCAGAAGCTTCTGCTGTAGATAGATGAGTTGCTCCTAAAGATTGAACTTGCAAAACTAAATTTTTTGAATTTACCGTAAGAAAAGGATCCATTACTTAAATTAACAACCTTTTATTGAAATATTTTCATCTTATTATACAATATAAAGCTAATATCAAAAGAATATTAATATAATATCAATAAATAACATATAGGAAAATAATGGAACAATTTAAAAGCAGAGTTAAAAATATAGAAGAATTAAAAGATTACAAGCAACCAATAGCATTTGGTATAGCTAATGTGGATAGCTATAAAAATAAGAGCTTACAAGCTAGTTTCCCTGTGGTGAATTACAAAGAAAACTATGGTAGTTTTGCTATTTTTGTATCTGCTTTATTAGAAAATAATCAAGATATGGATTTTAGCGGTAGTGAATTTGTAGCTAATATAGATATTAATTTTATTAATACAGCCATAAAATACTTCGAGCCATTTATGAATGAGTCTTATGGCGATAAACATAAAAATATTCAAGTAATAAAAGCCCTCTTAGAAAATATAGATACAGGTAATTTTAAATTTGTTGCTATTTTTGAAGATAATGCTGTGCAAAGTGTAGAAAGTGCTTATTTAAAACTGCATTTGCTTTCACTTAAAAAAGTAAAACCACGAGAGATTAATTTAGATGGTGTTTTTGGTGCTTTACCAAATGTAGCTTGGAGTGGGGGTAAGCCTTATTCTTTAGATTATTTAAGAGAAAATGAGATTGTTTTAAAAATGAGTGGAAATTATCCTCATATTGATTATGTAGATAAATTCCCTAGATATTTAAGCCATATCATCCCTGAAGATAATACAAGAATATTAGAAAGCTCAAAAGTTAGATTTGGAGCTTATGTATCAGCTGGGACTACTGTAATGCCTGGAGCTAGTTATATTAATTTTAATGCAGGGACTTTAGGAGTTGCTATGGTAGAAGGGCGAATAAGCTCATCTGCTATTGTAGGAAATGGAACTGATTTAGGGGGAGGCTCTAGTATATTAGGAGTTCTTTCAGGAACTGATGGAAACCCTATTTCTGTTGGTGAAAATTGTCTTTTAGGAGTTAATTCTGTTTGTGGTATACCTCTAGGTGATGGATGTATTATTGATGCTGGTATTTCCGTGCTTGCTGGAAGTAAAATGTATATTTCAAATGCTGATTTAGGTAAAATTAATGAAATAAATAATAATGCCTTAGAAGAAAAAACCTTATTTAAAGGAGTAGAGCTTTCTGGATTAAATGGATTACATTTTAGAATAGATTCACAAAGTGGTCAAATGGTCGCTAAAAGAAGCACTAGAGAAATTAAGTTAAATAAGAGCTTGCATTAAATTGAAGCTATTAAACTTAGCCATAATAGGCAAACCAAATGTAGGAAAAAGCTCTCTTTTCAATAGATTATTAAATGAGAGAAATGCCATCACTTCTGAAATAAGCGGGACTACTAGAGATTATAAAAGAACCGTTTTAGATATAGAAGATAAAAGTATTAATATCTTTGATACAGGTGGTCTTGATGATAGCACTGATTTATTTAAAAGTGTAAAGAAAAACTCACTTGATGTGGCATTAAAGGCAGATATAATTGTATATATGCTAGATGCTAAAATTTGGGATGATGAAGATAAAGAAATATTTTATTCTTTACAAAAGCTAGGTAAAATAATGTGTTTGCTTATAAATAAAGTAGATAATGAAAAAATGATGACTCATGCTATGGAGACTTTTAAATATGGAGTAGATGATTGTTTTTATATTTCTATCGCTCATAATAAGGGGATTACTAATTTTAAAAAATGGCTTTACACTAAAATACCAGAGGGCAAACAAGATGCATTAACTAAATTTATAGTTCCTGAAAATCAAATTCATATAGGGATTATAGGGCGAGTAAATGTAGGTAAAAGCTCTTTATTAAATGCATTTCTAGGAGAAGATAGAGCTGTAGTAAGCCCCATAGCAGGAACTACCATAGACCCTGTGGATGAAATTATGCAATATAAAAATAAAACTTTAAAATTCATAGACACGGCAGGGGTTAGAAAAAGAGGAAAAATAAAAGATTTAGAAAAATATGCTTTAATGAGAACGAGAAAAGTTTTGGAGCGAACTCATATAGCACTTTTGGTGCTTGATTCATCGGTAGAGCTTTCAAGACTAGATGAGAAAATATTCTCATTAGTGGATGAATTTAATTTAGGAGTAATAGTCATTTTTAATAAATGGGATATAAATGCCTTAGATTACAAACAAATGGTAGAAAGGTATCAAACAAGATTTAGATTTCTATCATATGCACCATTTTTATTAACATCTGCTTTGACAAATAGAGGTATAGAAGCTTTAAAAGAAAAAGTGCTAGAAATATATGCTCATTACACATATAGAATACCAACAAGTAAATTAAATGATATAATAAAAACAGCTACTATAAGACATCAGCTTCCAGTATATAGAGGAAGACCTCTAAAAATATATTATGCCACACAATATGATATAAGACCTCCAAGAATATCTCTTACTATGAATAGAGCTACAATGCATTTTTCTTATAGAAGATATTTGAGTAATTATATAAGAAAGCATTTTAAATTTGAGGGTATTCCTATAGTGTTTAAATTTGAAAATAGAAATAAGACTTCTAGAGCTAAAAAAACTAATGAAGGCAGTGATGATATTATAGATGAGGAAGTTTATTGAAAGAAACTGTAAAATACTCTATACTGCCTCAAGCGGAATCATTTTTAAAAGATTATTTAGATATTCCTATATCTAAAATAGAAGAAAGCTATTGTGATGATGAATTTATTCTTAATCTTAAAGACTATAATTCAACTCTTAGAGTTGATGGAGACTCTTTGCATATTGTAGTTATTGTTTGTTTTGAGACCCCTCTAATAGATATAGTTGTTAAAAATTTTATGAGTATATCAGAAATTGATGAAGATGAAAAAGAAGAATTATATCTTGATGCTACTGGAGAAGTTATGAATATAATTGTAGGATTATCAAATCCTAAGTATATTAAAAAAGAACAAAATGCTATAATGAACACTCCAAAAAAAATAATAGGTATTAGAGATATTAAAATCAAAAAACCATATTCTGTTTTACAAGACAATATTTATACAGAGTTTGGAAATATGAATATTAGTATAATACAAAATAAATAATAAAGACATAATATGGTAGCTTTAATAGCAGATGACTCAATAAATTTTAGAAGAAAAATTACATCTTTATTGCATGATTTAGGGTATGAAGTCCTACAAACTAAAGATGGTCGTGAAGCAATAGATACCTATAGTGAGAAGAGACCTGATTTTGTTGTTATGGATATAAATATGCCAGATATGGATGGAATAACTGCTTTACAACATATAATAAAAATAGATGCTGATGCAAAAGTTATAATAGCTACAGCTCAAGGACTACAAAATACAGTAATTGAGGCATTTAAAAATGGTGCTTTGGCTTATCTCTTAAAACCCATAACAGAAGAAAAAATTAAACATGCAATTGAAACAATTTATGATAAAAATAAATAATATAAATTTTTTTATCAAATTTTTTATTTAAAGGATTAAAACTATGATGAAAATTTTAATAGTAGATGACTCATTAATGATTAGAAATGAAATGAGATCTATAATAGAACAATTAGGACATAAGGCAATATTAGCAGAAAATGGGAAAAAAGCCATAAGTCTATATGGAAGTGAAAAACCAGATTTGGTAACAATGGATATGGCTATGCCTGTTGTAGATGGTCTTACAGCTCTTAAGAATATTATATCAATGGACTCTAAGGCAAAAGTCATAATGTCCACATCTAATAGTTTTAAAGGGAAAGTGATAGAATCAATTAAAGCTGGTGCATTAGGATATATGCTAAAACCAATAACTATGGATAAAATGAAAGACACTATGAGTAAAGTATTTAATGAAGAGGAAAAAGAAGAAAAAGTTAAGGCTCCTTCTGATAAAGAATTTAAAAATCATCTATTTGATGATTTCTAAATGAGCTTATATTGAGTAAAATTAATTGAATAAAATATTATTTTTAATTATTTACATATCTTTTTCTTTTTCTTCTCTTTGTAAAAACCCCATAAATATGGCATCTGCCAATGAAATATCTATCTTAGAAATTATTTCTATTATTGCTAATGAATGTAAAATATCTTTAATTATAGAAGATGATTTAACTAAAAAAAACTTAAAATATAAAATAAATAATATTTACTTAAAAAATAAAAATATTAATGAGGCTTTGAGTTATTTATTAGATACAAAATTTTTTTGGGACTTGGAGGGAAATTCTTTAAAAATAGCTTATTTAAAAGACTCTGTGTTTTATTTTAATTATATAAATACAGAAAGGTCATTAGAGAATACTTTAACATCGAAATCTAAAGATGATAAGAATAAAAATGATAAAAGTGAAGCAAATTTAAAATCAATAGACTCTAATGATTTCTGGCAAAATTTAGAAACTAGATTAAATAAAATAATAAATAAAAGCAAAAAACATCTTTTAATCGTGGATAAAAATACAGGTAGTGTTTTTTTAAGGGCAAATAAAAAAACATCAAAAACTATTGAGAATTATTTAAAATCACAAAAAAAGAAGCTTCATTTACAAGTCTTAATAGAAATGAGCATATATAATGTATCATTAAATGATAATCATCAATCAGGGGTGAATTGGAAGCTATTACAGGATGTTCAGAGTTTTAATATAGGAGGCTCTTTAAAAATAGCTAATGGCAAAACGACTAATAATTTAAGTGTAGGTAAAGATTTAAGTGTAGATTCATTAGTTGATTTTATAAATATCTTTGGCAAAACATCATCTCTTTCAAATCCTAAATTATTGATTTTAAACAATCAACCAGCAGTTATAAGCATAGGAGATGAGACATATTATAAAATAAAAAAATCAACTATCACACAAAGCACATCAACAATAATAAAAAGCAATGAAGAAGTTTTTTCTGTATTTTCAGGCATACTAATAAGCATAACACCATCTATAGAAAATGATATAATCATATTAAAAATAAATCAAACAGTAAGCAATATAAAAGAAACAAATGAGAAACCAGATAATATGCCACCAAATAAAACCAGAAATGAAATAAGCACAGTTATAAAATTAAAAGATAAACAAAAAGCAATCTTAGGAGGATTAATTAGTAAAAATGACATTATTCAAACCACCTCACTTCCTATTTTAGGCTCTATCCCTCTAATTTCTTATTTGTTTAGCAATAATCAATTAAAGACTATTTCTAATGAGCTTATTATTGTAATAGAAGCAAGAATAGTTGATTAAAATAATATTTATAGTTTTTATATTAAACTCTTCATTTATCTATGCTAAGGTGAATATAGTAGCTAGTATATTGCCTCAAAAAACATTTATTGATTATATAGGGAAAGATAAAGTTAATGTCCTAGTTTTAGTAAAATCAAATCATCTACCACATTATTATGAGCCTTTAGCCTCTGATATGAGAATGGTTTCAAGCTCTAATGCTTATTTTTCTATAGGTGTTGAATTTGAAAATATATGGTTAAAAAAAATCGCTTCTCAAAATAAAAATATAAAGATATTTAAAACAGATAAAAATATAAAGAAAATATCTATTACAAATCATCACGGACATACTGATGACCCTCATATATGGCTAAGTCCTAGTAATGTCAAAATAATAGCTAAAAATATATTAGATTATTTAATAATACTAGATAGTAAAAATAAAAGCTACTATACCAAAAACTACAAAACTTTTATCAAAAAAATCATAAATACAGATAAACAAATAAAAAAGAATTTACAAAAAAGAATAAATAAACATTTTATGGTCATCCATCCATCATGGGGATATTTCGCAAAAGACTATGGCTTATCTCAATTAGAAATAGAAGTAGAGGGAAAAGGTCCATCTCCAAGGGGAATGATAAAAATAATTAAAAAAGCAAAAAAGAATAAAATAAAAACAATTATATCCACACCAGAAACATCAGATAAACTAGGACAACAAATAGCAAAAATCTTAGGCATAAAAGTGATAAAAATAAGCCCTGTAAGCTCTAATTGGTCTGAAACTCTTATTTATCTATCAAAGGTATTATCAAAGAAATTATAGTGCTTTAAAGACCTTGCTAGTTTTTAATATGGGAGAGATATTTATGGGAACCTCTATTAATTCAAATAATTTAGATAATATTAGCTATTTATTTTGAATTAATAGATGTTCCTTAGAGGCTATCTTAAATATTAGAGTATTTTAAAGACCTTGCTAGTTTTTCATTATCTTCTGCCATCTCTTTTAGTGCAATAATGACACCTCTAAGTTTATCAAATTGTTTTTTATCGCTTTCTTCTCTTCTATCTCTTAAATAAATTGCTATAAAAGGGGAAGCGAAGATTAAAGCCATTACAACTAAAAGAATAGTGTTCATATTATCTATTCTTTTATCAACTTGCTCAAATCTTTTATTCATATCTCCTCTAAGAGTATTAACTTGTTTATTCATATCTTCTCTAAGAGCATTAACTTGTTTATTCATATCTTCTCTTAAAACTTTAATTTCATGTAGTATTAAATTTGTAGATTCATCAGCTAAAATAAATGTGTTAAGAGTAAATAGTATAAATAATATTTTTTTCATAAGTAACTCCTTGTTTAATTAAAAAGATTATACTATATTTATATTTAAAATATTATTAATTTTTTGAGATAATGCTTGAATGAGTGAGGGATAAAAAGAAGAATACAATAGGGAAAAACCCTATTGTATCAAGAAAAACTAATACTAGAATTTAGAAGCGAATCTAAGCTCTATAGTATTTTTTGAATCGTCATCACCTGTTACACCAGTTTTATCCATATAATATCTAACATTAACTGATGATTGAGCATTTAAGCTTTTTTTAGCATCAACATATATTTTAGAAGATGTATCGCCACCATCTGGAGTTGCCATTGAGTAAAAACCACCAACAGCTATACCAGCTACTTTTGTTTTTGCACCAAATTTCATAGCTGTAACTTCACCAGCTCCATTAGCACCTGCTATATTTCCTAATGCATTAGTAGAATCAGTTAATTCTGTTACTCCACCGCCCATTTTACCACCCATACTAAATGCACCATAAGCAGTTATAGTTCCTAAACCAACTGAAACATCAGCACCCATTAGTGATACATCTTTATTGTTATCACCCATTCCAGCAGCATATGCACCAATAATAGTAGCAGGTCCAACTTTAACTTTAACATCAGTAGCTAAATAATCTTTTTTACCAGCACCTAGTCTATAATCAAATCTTAAATCTGCTATAGCAACTTTACCTTTAGCTGTTATGATTGATTTTTCGTCCATTTCTGAACCAGTATCTTTATCAGCAACACCAGCACCTACAGTAAAACCAGCAACTTTTGTTGATACTGTTATACCTCTAACAGTTGAATCAGAAAAATTACCTGGGAATCCTATTTTAGGCCCTGCTCCAACAGTAACTGAACCAAGTTTATAATCAGCATAAGCTTTAATAGCATTTACTGCACTACCTTTGGCAGTTCCATCATATCTAACTCCAAAATGAACTTTACCTTTACCATCTTTACTAGGTGCTTTAACATGTAAATCAATTCTTTCTCTAGTTGATCCATTCGTATTCATATCACCTTTAGTGCTAGATGTCCATCTAAAATCCGTCTTACCAGTAATTTCCGCACCAGCAAACGACACTGTACTTAAACTCGCAACTGCAACTGCAGCTACTAAACTCATCTTAACTAATTTCATAAAAACGCTCCTGTTAAATTTGTGTACACAAATCTTTTAATTTGATTTACGGCTTAAAAATGCAACTTTTTAATACCACGGAAGTAATTATAATTTATTATTCATTAAATGAGACTTAAGAATAAACTCTAAAAGTTCTTTTTTGATTGAATTTATACAAAATTTATCTTTTTGCTAATAATTTTTTAGAGAATTTGAGAGATTTCTATATTATATTTTCCCTACTTATCATTCTTGCTATTTCATTAATTCTTTCTTTTTCATTCATTAATTTAATAGTGCTAGTGTCTTTTTTCTTTGAAATTAAAAAATGCAAATTAGCATAAGAGGCTAATTGCGGATGATGAGAAATACATATTATTTGATAGCTTTTTGATAGAGAATGCAATACTTTTGCAACTCCTTCACTTTCTACCCCGCTTAAATTGGCATCTATCTCATCTAATATGATAATGCCATTAAATGACATATAGGAGTTTTTTAAGGATAATATAGATAATCTTAGTCTATTTATTTCTCCTGAGCTTATTGTGTTTAGAGATGATTCTTCTAGTTTCATATCTATTATATCTATTCCATTCTTATATATGGGTTGATTGCTTTGAAGTGTGATGAATACATCTCCTAGATGTAAAATGCTATTTTGTTTATTGAAGTCTTTTACTAGCTTATCTGTATTCTTAATTCTTGCTTTAGATATATCATTTGCTATTTTTAAAAGATTTTTTTCAAGTTTATCTAGCTTGTCTTTTATTTCTTTTTTATTAAATGATAAATTATCAAATTCTTCTAATTGCTTGCTTTTCTCTTCTTTATATTTTAGAGCCTCTTTTATAGAGCCATATCTATTGATTAAATCTGATATGCTTTGTAATCTATCTAGTATCTCTTCGCTATCTATATGCTCTAATTTCTTTAAATTATCTATCTCATTATCAAAAACTGCCTTAAGCTCATTTATGGCATCATCAAAAGAGTTATTTTCTATTCCCATATGATTAAGTGCTATTTGCACTGATGATTCGTGATTAAATATCTCACTAGCTTGGTTTATGGCATCTTCTATCTTTTCTTTTTTTGATAGTTTTTTCTTTAAATCTAATAGCTCATCATATTCATTTTCTTTTGGATTACAGCTTTCTATTTTTTGGATTTCAAATGTAATAAATTCTTTTTTTTCTATTATTTCTTTTTCTTGTTTTTCTATTATGGTAAGCTCTTTTGTAAGCTTCTCGTATTCTTCAAAAAGCTTTGAGTATTTTTCTTTTGAAGAATTAAATGTTTTATTTTTTGAGGAAATGGATAAATCTAATAAAAACAATAATGCATCATTAGAAAATTCATAATTATCTTTAACAGAAAGAAAATGAATAAAGTCATTCGCTTTTTTAAATAAATCTTTCTTATTTATAGTTTCATTATTAATAAAATAACGATTTTTACTAGTAATCTTTTGTTGTTTAAAAACAACTAAATTATCCTCTCCATCTGCTAAAGAAACCTCACTAAGCTCATTGTCCATATTTTTTAAAGCAAAAGTGCTTAATATACTATCAAGCAAGACACTTTTACCAGAGCCACTAGCCCCTGAGAAAACTATCAATCCTTTATCAAATATAATCTCTTCTTCTTTAAATAAAAAATTCCCTTTTAAAAAAAATCTTTCTATCATATAAAGCTCTTGATTAATTTAAAATCACTAAAGGCTTCTTTTTTTAGAGATGGATTTTTAAGCAAATCATTCAAATGAAAAGTGCTTATCAAATCATAATCCATAAATTTCAAAACTCTTTGTCTGATTTTAGAAAAAGAATCCGTATTACCTGTGAGATAATTAAAACTATCTTCTCCTAATGTAACGATTAGCTTTGGTTTAATAAGATTTAATTCTTGATGTAGATATTCTTTACAATTAGATACCTCAACATGACTTGCTTTTTGTGAATTGATTAATTTGCATTTAACTATGTAAGAAAGATATACATCATCTATGCTTATATTTAAAACATTTTTTAGTATTTTTTGTAATAATGCCCCGCTTCTTCCTGCTAAAACCGTGTTATTATCATCATCTATCATATTTGGCTGGGGTAATATAAAAAATATTCTTGCCATTTTATTACCAAAGCCTTTTAGGACATTTTTCCTTGTTTTCGCACTTTCACATAAAAAGCAATTAGATATATGGTTATTTAGACTTGATAAGGTTTTATTATCTTCGCTTATATAATTTGTCTTCATCGTAGATGTAAATTCATTACTATAATTAAAGCCCAGAGATTGTTCTAAATACAATTTTTTTAATTGCATTAATTTACTTAGCTTAGCCATACTTTTTATAAAGTCCCATTAAGTTTCAAGATAAATTTAATTTGAGAAGTAGGAGTGCCTGTCTTTTTTTCTATTTCTTCAAAGCTTAAGCCCCTACTATACATATCATATATCACTTGGTGGCTACTTAGCTTATCTGGGTTGCCATTTATCATACTCTCAGGAGTGGTTTTTTGTGTGATACTATTTATTTTTTCATCTATTCTATTTTCAAATCCCCTAAAAGAAGTAGAAAAATTCTTCACAAATTCCGCAATAGGGATGAGGGATTGATTAATCTCTTGTTTGCTTATGTCTTTTATCTTTCTATCTATTGAGGCTAGGTTTATATTGCTTGGTTGATTATTATTGTTATTTCGCACAGCTTTTTTTAAAATAGCAATATCTTGATTAATGCTATCAAAGATACTCTCATAAATATCTAGCTTACCTTGCAATTCTCTTGATTTTAAGACATATATTATAATAAATATACCTATTAAAAAAACAGAAAAAGTGCTAGTATATAATGCTATATCAATCCACATTTTTCATCTCCCTAATCATAGCTCGCTCTCTTGATGATACATAAAAATCCCATTCGCCAATATCTCTATTATGCATAAGCTCTATTTTAGCTATATTATCTTTATGTTTTTTAAAAAATAATGCAACTTGTCGCTCTGGAAATACAGGCATTATAATTCTTCCATAGTATTGCTTATCATCTTCTAATAAAAACCCATCATCTATCTTAAAATACTCATATCCCACAGATTGTATATGAATGCTTGTAGATAATGATATATGTTCTACTTCTTTATTTTCTACTATTTTTTGTAAATTATCTATCTTACGGTGCATTTCTACTAATAGCTTTAACAGTAATGGGTCAGCATCACTATTGCTTTTAGTATTTGCTATCTTTACCCAGTTTCCTATCGGGTCATCATCTGCTTCACCTAAAGAATCAAACTCTCTTTTAAATATTTTTTTATTTTCTCCAACCAAAGAAAAAGCTATTTCTATAGGTGCTCTATATAATGTAACATTCATCCTAATTCTCCAAAATAAGTTTCTAAAATACTAAAAAATAAAAATAAAAATCCCAAATACCCATTAACCACAAAAAAAGCCTTATTAATATTCTTAGTATCTTTTCTAACTATATAATGCTCATACATTAAAATACAAGCTGAAAGAAAAACACCAATATATAAGATAAAAGTCGCATTATATACAAAACTAGCTAAAAACCAAAACAAAATAGTAAATATATGAAAAAACCTCGCAATATTTAATGCCTTTTTTTCACCAAATCTAGCAGGAATAGAAAATAATTTTTCATTTTTATCAAAATCCATATCTTGCAATGAATATATAATATCAAATCCAGCTACCCAAAATAAAACACCAAAAGCAAGTAAGATATTCCAAAACTCTATCCCCCCACTAACAGCAATCCCCCCAGCAATAGGAGCTAACCCAAGAGCCACGCCAAGAAAAAGATGAGCAAAATAAGTCCATCTTTTAGTGTAAGAATAAAAAGCAAGGATAAATAAAAACAAAAAACTAAGCTTAAAAGATAAATCATTAATCAAATAAGCATTCACAATAAAAATAATACCATTGATAATAGTAAATAAAAGTATAAATTTTTTGCTTAATCTCCCATCTACAGATGGTCTATCTTTAGTTCTTGAGTTTTTCTCATCTATATCTATATCTACCAATCGATTAAATGCCATAGCAAAATTTCTTGCAGATATAGTAGCAATCACACAAAGAGCTAATAAAGTAAAACCAAAAAAGGATTTAGCAGATAAAATCATAGCAATAAAAATAAATGGGATAGAGAATATAGTATGCTTAAAGACTATTAAGTCATTAATGTTTTTAAAAGTTTTAATTATGTTTTGAAACAAAGTTCGCTCATTTTAATTTAAAATTTAAGGTAAAAAATAAAGTATTTTAATATAATACCACTCCAAAATAACTAAGCCGTGGTGGTGAAACTGGTAGACACGCTAGACTCAAAATCTAGTGGTAGCAATACCGTGTCGGTTCGAGTCCGACCCACGGTACCATCAATACTACATATAAATTAAAATTACAAAATAAGAATTACAAATAAAAAATTAATAATTCTTATTTTGTAATTAGCCATTAATTACTTAATGACTAATTAACAATCTCTTATAAAGAAGCGATATGTTTAGCTAAAGCTTTAATATCAGCAGCAGATAATTTAGCTACTTGACCTTTCATAAGACCTTTCATTGCACCACCATAACTACCATCTTTATAACCAGTTAATGCTTTTACTGTTTTATCAACAGCCCATCCAGTAATTGGAGCAGATCTTCCTAAAGCTTTTTTAGAACCATCCATACCATGACAACCAGCACATTTACCATATAAGGCTTTTCCATTACTTGCGTATAAAGAAGCTGCTAATACTATAGATGCAATAATAATCTTTTTCATTTTATTCCTTTTAAATTAATTGAAGCAAAATTATATCATATTTTACTTAGTTAACTATAATAGAGTTTATAATATTTTAAATTATTTTTTATCTATATTACCAAACTTTATAGCATACAAAGTTCCCCAATCATGCATTTTTTTTAATAAAGGCTCTAGCTCTTTGCCTATATCTGTAAGAGAATACACCACTTTTGGTGGGACTTGAGCATATACTTTTCTGTTTATTATATTTTTACTTTTCAAATCTTTTAGTTTTACAGTTAATGTTTTTTGAGTGATATTATCAATATCTTTATGTAAATCTTTAAATCTTTTACTATTTTCTAATAAATGCCAAATTATAGATAATTTCCATCTATCATTAAATATATCTAAGGTAACGGTTATAGGGCATTTAAAGTCTTTATTATTGACATGATACATATAGTAATCCTAATTATTGGCTTTATTTTATATTTTAGCTAATATCTGCTTTATTCTTTATTAAAAAAGAATGTTATACCTTTTATATTCCTTAAGGGTAATTTAAGATATAAAGATATATAATATCCTTTACTTACATAAAGTATCGTAAGGGATATTAATATAAAAAAGGATATAGAATGAAAAAAGATTTTTTAAATGCTATGAATTTTAGACATGCTTGTAAAAGTTTTGATAAAAATAAAAAGATAAGCGATGATGATTTTAATTATATAGATACCATAATATTATATAGCTTCATAGCAAAATTATTACTTTTCTCGTCCACCTTTAAATATCTCAATATCTCCCTTCTCTTATTTATTAATTTCCCTACAATATTTATTTGATACATCACAATTAAAAGTCATTTTATTTTTATCATAAATAAACTTCAAAGTATCTCCATTTAAAACAAATACATATTTATTATTATCCGTTTTTACCCAAGTGTTTATTTTTAGATTTTCTAGTGAGGTGCTTATGATATTATAGTTTATGATATTTTTAAATAAATCATCGCCACTTGTGTTTATTCTTGCATTATCTAGTGAAATGCTATTGGTAGTATTGCTTATTGTATTGGTGTAAAACTTATCTACTAATCCTAGTCTAATCGATAGGACATCAGATTTTAGCTTGAAGATGTCTGTTTTCTCTTTGTTGATGATTATATTAGGAAATGCTACAAATGCTATAATGGCAAATATAGAAATAATAAGAACCATTTCTAATAGACTAAATCCTTTTAAAGTATTTTTTTTCATTTATGACTATTTCTTTTAAGCATTGGATAAAATTATCTTCATCATTAGGACAAGCACATACCTTGTAATTATCAAATGATAATTCATCTGCCACCTCTTGATACTCTATGCTAAGCTCTATAACCGTCTCAGCATTATCTATGGCAAAAGAAATGGGGTATATGATGGCATTTTTGTTATTATTAATGGGGTATATATTATGTAATATATGCTCTAGTGATGGTCCTATCCATTTTACTGGTGTTGCCTTTGATTGGTAGGCTAGAATTGTTTTTTTAAAATGAATGCCTTTTTCTTCTAGTTTTTTGGAAATAAGGCTAACTTGTTCTTCTAACTCTTCTTGGTAGGTGTCTCCGTTTTTTATTATCTTTTCTGGTAGTGAATGAGCTGAGAAAATTAGATGGGTTTCATCTTCTTTTAGAGTGTCTTTTGTTTTTATTATTTCTTTACATATTAGCTCTAAAAAAGAATCTAGCTTGTAAAATCTTTCTATGGTTTTTATATTTAGTTTTAGGTTATTTTTTTTAGCTGTATCTATGAAGTCCTCGGTTGATGATTTTGTAGTTGTTGTTGAGTATTGTGGGTATAATGGGAGCAAAAGGACATCTTTTATCTTTTCTTTTTTTAATATTCGTATAGATTTAGAGCTAAATGGAGGGGTGTATCTCATCGCTATCAGCACTTTTATATTTAGCTCATCTTCTAATTTTTTGGCTAAAATATTTGTGATTTTTAATATAGGTGTTTTAAAAGATATTTGATTATATATTTCATTGGCTTCTTTTTTTCTGAAAAATATTATCATATTAGCTATAAATTTTCTTAACAAATTACTTTTTGTCGTTAAGATATTTTTATCATAAAACATATTCCTTAAAAATATCTCAACCTGCTTAGAGGAGTATATGCCCCCCATATTCATTAAAATTATTGCTTTTTTATTTGAATTTGACAAGCACTGAACCCATAAATATCTTTTTATCGTAAATCTCTATCCTATATATCTTTTTCTTTTTATCTAGCGAATACTTAGAGCCTATATCTTTTAATGATACTAGTTTATTATTATCTTTTCTTTTACCATAACCTATTACATTAATTCTATATTTTGAATTTATGACTTTAAAACTATTCTCCACTTCTATCTGTGAAGTTGTGCTTATCTGCTTTATTTCACCATCTATTTCTATGGATATTGATATTTTTTTTTTATTCACTTTAAAATAATCAGGCTTAAAGGTAGTGATATGTTTATTACCTATAAATACATAATAAAGCTTCTTTTTTTTCTTAATGCTTCCTAGCAAATTATCAAATTCAAATTCATTATTTTTTCTAGCCATCGGAATAAAGGGAATATAAGATCTAATATTCTCTAAAGGCAAAATAGAATTATTAATTCTAAGATTTTTAAATTCATAAATGCTTTTTTTAATAGCACTTAAATCACTTATATTAATATCTTTTGTAAATTCAATCCCTGCTATTGTCAGATATGCCTCTATAGCCTTTATCTGGTATTGCACCTTTACTTCTATCTTTTTTATATTTTTGCTAGTTTCTACCGCAAAGGCTGGTTTTTTGTTTTTTATTGCAAAATATGTGAGTGATTTTTGCATATTTGTGTTTTTTTCTTTTGTGTTTGTGTTTTTTACACCAAAGTTATATTTTTTATTAGAAGCATTTTTATTTATTTCTTCTTGGACTTGATTTGCTATATCTCGCAAATTCGCAAACTTAGAAGATGAATTTAATTTATTTTGGTCAATAATAGAAGCCTGTCCCCAAGCCTTAGGATTAAAAAGATGATTATGATATTTATCACGATAAAACCCGTGTCCATCGTGAAGATTAAGCACTAAGTCTATCCTCTCATCTAAGATAATCTTTTTTAATTTAGAAACAATAGAAAAATCCCTATCTTTTTTAGAGATATAATTAAATTTCCTATTCATATCCCCATAAATACCCCTAGCATTTCTCTGAATGCTTTTAGTATTTAAAGAGGGTATCACCCAAACAGAGCCTTTAGTAACCTTATAATGCTTAGTAAAAAAATTAGGAGCGAAGTAAGAACCTGGCTCATTTCCGTGAATACCACCAATGATTAATAATCTACTATAATCATCTTCATTATGCATTTTAACCATATTAATGGTGTTATATTTTAAATTAATAACATTAGAAAATAAAAAACCAGAAAATAAGAAAAAGACAGTTAAAAATAGTCTCAACATTATTTCTCTACTAAAATAGACATCTTTTCATTATTTAATGAAACATACAGTTCTTTATTCCCCTTAAAATCAAACCTATTACTTCTATAATCTTCAAAAAACCTAATTCTAAAGTATTTATCATTATCACCAAAATAATAAGGAATAATTTCTATATCTTTAAAAATAATTTGCTTTTTTTCTTTTCTTTTAAAAATATTCCTTTTGAATTGCCTAAACTTAGATAATGATTGATTATTAAATCTTTTAAATCTAGGGTTATAATATGAAATATAGTGATTAAAATCATTATCCTCCCAAGAATGCTTCCAAGCATATAGATTAGATAATATAGCAGAAATCTCTATAAGATTACTTTTTGCTATTTCATTTTTTGCGATGATTAGGACAGTATCTTTATAATCAATCTTCTCATTTGTAGCTATAAGTTTTTTATTATCTATAGCGATACAACCCTTAGTATCTAGCTTAGTAGTATTATCTAGTGGCTTACCGTGAAGCCATATGCCATAGCCTGTTTTTTTAAATATATTTTTATCCATTAAATTCGGGTAATTGCTAGTAAGTGCTAATGGACCAAATCTATCTTCTAATTTAGTCAGCTTACTAAGCCTTGAAGTAAAATCATATACTCCTATGGGTGTCTTTAAATCCCCCTCTATTTGTTTATCGCCATCTATTTTTCCAAATAAGGCTTCTATTTTATCTATATGTTTTATATTATTATGGACATCATATATATTGATTTCTTTATTTTGTTTTGAAGCTATTATCAAATGCCTTTTTTTCGGGTATAGCCCATATAAAACATCTTTATTAGAAAACTTTTGTTGCCAAAAGGTCTTATCTTCTAATGTGAGCTTTATGTTTTTAATAGCTCCTTTTTTACCATCTTTTATCATACTATCAGCAATATCCATCAAAGATATTGAGTATATGCTTGTCAAAAATATGAAAAGTATTAAAACTTTATTCAATGTTGTATCCTATATCATTTAAAAATTTCTTATTTTTACTCCAGCCCTTTTTTATTATAACTGTGAGTTCTAAATAAACCTTAACTTCTGAAAATTCTTCTATTCTTTTTTGGGCATAAACTCTAATTCTTTTAATAGTAGCACCATCTTTACCTATGAGTATCTTCTTATGCGACTGTGTTTCTACAACTATATTAGCATAAATCTTAAATAAATTATCATTTTCCTCAACCTTATTCATAATCACATCACTACCATAAGGAACTTCATCAGAAGAAGACTCAAAAATACCCTCTCTAATAAAATCCTTATAAATATCACTAGTAATAGAAGTGCTAATATACTCATCATCATAATAAAACGGAGAATATTCTAAATGCTTATCGACCTCTTGCAAGACAATATTTCTAAATCTATCTTGTTTAGTAGAAATAGGAATAACAGCCAAAAATTTATCCCCATATTCATTATACAATTTAAGCTTTGATAATATCTGCTTATCTTTAGCTCTATCGCTCTTAGTAAGCAAAATAATATGCTTCTTCTTCTTTTTATTAAGCTCTAAAAACCCCAAATAAGTAGTAATATCATCCTTAATAGGGATTAAAAGCAAAACAATATCAGCATCACCCAAAGCCTTCAAAGACTCCTCAAGCATAAACCGACCCAAAACATTCTCTTGCCTATGGATACCAGGAGTATCAGTAAAAACCATCTGAGAATCATTATGCCTATAAATAGCAAGCAATCTCTTCCTAGTAGCATTCCTTTTATGAGACACCATATTAATATCCTGCCCCAAAATCCAATTAATAAAGGTGCTTTTTCCAGCATTAGGACGACCAATAACCGCTATATTTCCAAATTTTGTATTAATTACTCAGCCTTAAGTGCAAATGTGGGTATTATAGTAAAAAGATATTAAAATAAAATATTACATAAATTAAAACACAGCATAACTTATGATAAAATAGCAATTATACGAAGAAATAAACCTGAAGCAGTAATCGTAGCTATTTAAGAATATGAAGAGGTATCTCATAGTAAAACTATAAAAATAGATAATCTCATTAATATCTGTTAATAAACCATTATTATTTTATTAATATATGCTTTGTATAATACAAACATCTCAAAAATGAGATTAATTATTTTAAAGGATATTTTATGAAGAAGATTATTTTAGGTTTTGTTGTATTGTTAGGTTTGTCGGTTTTGGTTTTTGGTTGGGGAGATAAGAGAGGTTTTGGTGGGAAGTATTGTGGTGGAGATAAGAAAGGTGGTATTTTTAGAGCTGTGGATAAGCTGGATTTGAGTGATGAGCAAGCTAGTAAGATTGAGGCTATTAAAGAGGCTAAATTTGATGCTAAAAGAAAACTTAGAAAAGAGATGAAAAAAGCTAGAAGAGCTAATAAGAAAAATAATAATTCTAATTTATCTGATGCTAGTAAATACTTAAGTGCAGATAGTTTTGATAAAAGCACTTTTATAGAGTTAGCTACTACAAAGGCTAAAGAAAAAGAAGATAAAAGAGCTAAATTAAAAAAATCACTTAGAACCAATAAAGTAAATGCACAAGCTGATAATATCCAAAAGATATTTGATATTTTAAATAAAGAACAAAGAAGTGAATTAATCATCTTACTTGAAAAATAGATGTCTAGTATATTTATCTTTATTTGATTTATATATTTTGCTTTTATTTACACCATGATTAATGATGTGATGAAAACCTGATAGATTTATTCTTGCTCTTCTTGCCATGGGGTTCTTTTTTTGATGGAGGGAGTAAGAATTATATTATCTTTTTCTTTATTTGGTAGTGGGTTGTTACCTGACCCTAAATTTCTTGCTTTAAATAGTAACTCATTTAAAGATTTAAGTAAATGGGAGAAAGATAATATTCCTTATACTATTTTTAAGAAAAGACAAGAATTTTTTAAGGACAATGATAGCCAGAAGTCAGGGATAGAGGAGGTGGCTTAGGGGGGTTATTTTTTTGGTTTTCGACAGGCTACGCCTGACCCTTATTTTATTTTAAACACAGCTCATACCAAAAGCAAAAGATACTATAAAATACCCAAATGCTATGGGCAGGGAGTTTTTAAAGGCTAGTTTATACATCTAAGATAGAGCTAACCAAAACCCAATGCTAATCATCAAACTACCTGATATTTTATTTAATAATTTCACATTAGAGGATTTTTCTAATTTTATTTTTAATATATTTCCACTTGAAGCATAAACTAATAAACTAATAAGCTCTATAATTAAAATTAAAATCGTAAAAATAATTAACTGAGGTGCTAAAGGAAGATTTTGATTTATAAATGGTGGTAGCATTGCGATGAAAAAAGCCCATCCTTTTGGATTAGCTATCGCCGTTATGAAGCCTTGAGTGGCTAGTTTTATTTTTGAAGTATGGTAATATGAGCTTGTCGTATCAAATGTCATTTTGCCTTTTTGTTGCCACATTAAAATACCTAAATAGGCTAAATAAGCACCTCCTAAGTATTTTAATGCTATTAATAAAAAAGGATATTTAGTCATTATGGTAGCCACCCCAATCGCACAAGCTATGACTATAATAGAAACCCCTAACAACTCCCCATACATCATATTGATAGTTTTTCGTAACCCTATATTAATGCCCATACTTAAAGCTAGCATCATACACATTCCTGGTGTTAGAGATATTAAAAACATCGTTGGTATGAATATTAACAATAAAGGCACATCTATCAAAGTATTTCTTAATTTTTACAGCTCTCTCCTTTGAAAATAGCTTCTTCTTTTTTAAGATATGCACATTGTGATTTTTTCAGAACCACATCAACTAATTTACTCCCAAAAAAGATAGCCTCTTTTATATTCGCTGAGCTTAAATCTACATCTCTTAGAGTAGCATATCCAAATTTAGCTTCTTCTAAATTGGTATTTTCAAAACTAGTCTCGTTTATGGAAGCATTCCAAAATTTCGCTTCTTTTGCATTTGCATTATCAAAAGTAGCTAAATTTAGCTTAGTTCCTTTTAAGCTTGCCTTATCAAGATTAGCATTAGAAAAATCAGCATTTTCTAAATTGGCTCTTAAAAAATAAGTATTTTCTAAATTCGCATTTACAAACTTAGCTCCCCATAAAGTAGCATCTTTAAAAGATGTATTTTTCAAGCTAGTATTTGTAAAATCAGCTCCACTTAAATCAGCTTTTTTAAATACAAGATTATCTAAATTCACATTAGAGAAATTACAATCCACACATTTATTTGTTTTTTGCAATTTTTCTAAATTACTTTGATTAAATTTAATACTCACATTAGAAGAAGAGCAAGACACAAAGAATAAAGAGCTTAAGATTACCATTAAATATTTCATTTCATATCCTTAATTTTTTTTATTTTCCTCATAAATTTACTAGCTCTTATTCCACCTATATGCTGAGCATAAACCTCTAAAGAAGAGTTTGAAAAATAAAATCTCGGAAGACCTCTACCCTTAAAAGAAGATGGAATTTTCTTTTTATTCTTTTTTACATCCATATACAAAGGAATAAAATTTTCATTAATGAAATTATAAACATCACTTTGATTTAAAACTTTTTCCTTCATATACCTACAAGAAGGACAAGTCTTAGAAGACATCATAGCCATTATAGGAATATTTTTACTTTCCGATAATTCCTTAGCTTTATCTAAATCATAAATCCATTCTATTTTAGCGAAAAGACTAATACTAATCAATAAATATAAAAACACTTTCATCATATATCACTCCTTTAATTTTCATAAAATTATAAAGGAAGTTGCTTAAAAGAACCTCTGAAATACAAAATAAATAATATTATATTTTTATTTTATGATAATTTTAAGAAATTTAGGGAACGATAGTTTTAAATTTTAGGGTCTGGTAACAACCCACTACTTTTAAGAAATAAGTAGTGGGTTGTTACCCAGACCCTTTTATTTTATTTTCATATTCTACTGGTATTAAATCAAAGTTTTATACATTCTTTATAAAGTAAATCCATTTCTTTGATAGGCTATTACATTCTTGTAGTTTTAAGTTAAATTTATCTAATTCTATGAAGTTAAATTCAAAGTCTTTTAGTTCTTGTTTGTATGTAATATTATCCATAATAAGATGTTTTGACATATAGCTTTTAGTATCAAAGATAGCAAAGTTTAATATTCCTATAAAATATACTTTTTTTAATTTATTATAGTTTTCTGATTTTTTTATTTGATTAACATAAGACTTAGATGTATAGTATAAGCTTCTTTTAGCAAAGTTTTTATCTTTTTCTATTTGCATTTCTACTATAAATTCTTCATTATCTTGATTTAATGCTTTTATATCTAATATAGTATTTTTCAAATCTTTTATTTGAGGAGTTTGATATGGGTTTAATATAGTTACTTTTTTAATTTGCTTATTATTTTTAAATTCTAATATAGAGTTTAGAAAAGATATTAAAACTTCTGTTTTATTCTCATCACCGAATATCTTTTTAAATACTAAGTCATCTTTTGGGTCTGCGAATTTCATTTTATTTCTTTGTTTTTTTTGTTTGGTTATTATATCATAGTATCATTATTGTGTTTCTTTTTGTTTAGGTGAATTTGTAATTTTTGCTTTTGCATGAGAGATAGTATGTAAGTTTTTGTGGTTGATTGGACGAGTGAAAAAAGTGTCCAGTTTCCAATGTATGAGATTAAAGTCCCATATCCGAATTTGGAAGTGAGGTTTTAACCTCACACTGCTATAAGGTAATAAGCTTACATTCAGCACATTTTAGCTAAAATACACAAAATATGATTTAAAATAATTACCATACTAGGAAAAATATGCTATCAAAAAAATCTCTTAACAAGCTTACACTACAGACTACTGTTGCTTTTATAATCTCTATTGTTTTATCAGTGGTATATATTTATTATGGTAGTATCGTAAAAGTATTTGATGAGGGGATTAGAGATTATATGTTTGTTGTTAGAGGTGAAAGACCTCATAATGAAAATATTGTAATAATAGATATAGATACAGAGTCTTTAGAAAAGATTGGGCAATGGCCTTGGAGTAGAGATGTAGTTAGTAAAATACT
>JAJVLF010000030.1 GCA_029255845.1 Campylobacterota bacterium
GACTAAAATCTAACATTATCTAAATTATTTGAATTAATAGAGGTTCCCTTATGCAAAATAGAATATAATTTAATGACAATATGCATTATTAGAGATATAAATATTGGGGTTAAAGTTTCAGAAGTCTCATTAAGCCCAACAATATTAAAAAATAAAGTTGGACTAATAAGTGTAGAATTAAAAAATTAAAATTCTTTAATTCTATAAGTTTTTAGTAAAAATTAAAATTGATCTGCATACCAAGCTATAAAATTATCTACCATTGTATCTACTTTTGCTTTCATTGTTTATGCCTTTTTATGAATATGTAAAGTATATCGAACATACTTAAAGAAATATTAGTTTAAATTTAGATGAATTTTATGTTTATATATGTATCCCCTTATATTTGGGGGTATTTTTTTTATTCTGTATTCTTCTTTTTTGGTTTTTTCTATTGTTTCTTTTTTGTAAGGGGATATAAATATATAGTTGTCGTTTATTGATACTGCTATTTTATGGCTTATTACGGATTGTTTTTGTTTTATTATTTCTTCTTTGGTTTTTGAGGATATTAAAAATCCTAATTTTTTTAATATTATGTCTATATTTCTTATGTTGATATTGTTGTCTTTGTTTTTTTTAAGTATGTAAAGTGATTTTTCTTGGTAGATTAGATTTAGTTTAAATAAGCTTTTGCTGTCTTTGTCTAAATATTTAAAGCTATTTAGTATTCCGTCTTTGAAATTATTTATTAATTTATTTGAAAAGTTATTTCTAAAGAAATTTCTTTTATGGTTTTCGTCTTCATTGCTTTCATCTTGGAAGAATTTTATATTATTTGTTTTTAGGTATTGGTAGATTTCATCTCTGCTTGTGTCTAGTAGGGGTTTTATTTTATGGAAGTTTCCCCATTTAGAGGTTTTTGTCATATTTGTTAGCTCGTATAGTCCTGCTCCTTTAGTGAATTGCATTAAAAACCATTCTAGTTTGTCGTTTAATTGATGGGCTGTTATAATATTGTGATAAGCCTCCCTTATCATTACTTTTTCAAAGAAGTTATATCTTATTTCTCTTGCCTTTGCCTCGAAGTTTGAGTTTATTTTTTCAGTATAATTCAGTAAGTGTATTTTTTTATTGTATTTGGATGATAAATATTTAGCATATTTTATTTCTTCTTTTGATTGTTTTCTTATGTTGTAATCTACGATAATTATATCGAAGTTTATTTTATGCTCTAGTAGTAAAAAAAATAAAGTGGAAGAATCTACTCCTGCTGAAAATGCTAATAAATTCTTTTTTTTTAGTAAAGTTTTTGTATGCTCACTTAGGTTTAGCAAAATGCTACACTTAGATAGCCTACCACAGATTTGTCATCTTTAGAGTAATCATAGCTTGTTCTGTAATCTAGGATTGTAGGGTTAAGATTATTGTTATTGCTACATTCAATCATCGCCTTAACTCCTATGCCTCCACAAGCCTCACATCCTAGGTCATAAATTGTTAAATCTTTTTTTGCTATTGCTTGAATACATTTATCATCTTTAGTGTTCGCTTCTTGCAGAGAATAAAAATGACTTAAATCTGTGCTTATTATTACTAGATTGTTCTTATCCTCCATAATCGTGCTTATTAGATTAGATAAATCCTTGTAATCTATGGAAGAATAAATTAATTCTAATACTTTACTTTCGCTTTTATAGTGCTTGATGAAGGGCATTTGAGTTTCTGTTGAGTGTTCGTGATGAATGTCTTTATGAAAACCTATATTAAATTTAGTTTTTAAAAATGATAGATAGTTTAAATCTACTTCTAGATTTCCTAATGGGGTTTCATATAGCTTTGTGCTTAATCCAGAAATTCCGCTAAAAGAAACTTTATGACTAGGACCTAGAACTATAATTCTTGAAATATCTTTATTTTTTAGAAGTCTATATGCTAGATTAGCCGTAAATCCAGAATAAACATATCCAGCATGTGGGACGATTAAGGCTTTTGGAGAAAGATTTAAAATATCTTTATTTTTTAGATTACTTTCTATTATTTCATTGAAGTGATTAAAATAATTAATAATTTCATTTTTTTCTAGCGGGTAAAAACTAGAAGCAAAGTCCATATTCTTAATGGCTTCCATTTTTTATTCTAAAGCTTTGTAAATTAGCTCTATTGGATTTTTAAATATTGCTTTAGAGGATGAATTTTCAAGAGAATTTGTGATTTGCATTCTGCAAGCACTGCATTCAGCACTTACTATATTTGCATTTGTTTTATTTATCATATCTGATTTTAATTTACCTGCTTTTTTTGCTAATTCATATTTCTCACTTTGTATGGTAACTCCCCCAAAACCACAGCAAACATTTGAATTACTCATTTCTTCAATTTCATAATTAGCATGAAGTAATGCTCTAGGCTCTTTATAGACTCCTTGAACTTTTTTTGCATGACAAGGGTCGTGATAGGTGATTATGTCTTCTATATTTTTATTTTTTGTTAATAATATACTTTCAAGCTCGGTGTTTTTGTATAGCCAATCAGTTGCCATAAATATTTTTTCTTTTATTTTTATAGCCCTTTGTAGCCAATCTTTTTGATTATATAGATACCTTTCCCAATCTTCTTTTATCATAGCAGAGCAAGTTGCTTCAGGGATTATGATAGCTTCTACTTCATCTATAAAAGTTTCAAAATATTTTATATTTTCTTTAATAAGATAATCAGTGCTATCAAAATCTCCAGTAAAATAAGCAGGAGCAGAGCAACATAATTGATATTTAGGAATTATGATGTCTATATTTAATCGTTTTAATATCCCCACTAAAGAATCTCCGATATTTGTATAACTATAATTAGCCATACATCCTATAAAAATAGCTACTTTTCTTTTAGAGTTTTTAGAATTAATCTCTTCATCATATTTATTTAAAAAGCTTGTCTTTTTTGCAAAAGGAAGAAATCTACCTTTTTTTATAATAGGGAGAGAAAATCTAGGAGTTGCCCATTCTTTTTCTTTATTTATTTTAATGGCACAGCTTTGAAATACATATCCTAAATAAGACATAAAATCCATAATTTTTCTATGCCTAAGCAAAAAGAAAAACATTCTCTTATACCATGCGATACCATATTTTTTACCTAAATCAAATCTAACTTGCTCTATTATAGTATCCACAGGTAAATCATTAGGACAAACATCCACACAATTAGTGCATAAAAAACAACTATCAAACATATCTTTGGTATTTTTATCTAAAACAAGAACACCTTCTTGATAAGCATTTAATAAGTCAATAAACCCTCTAGGAGACTTTGTTTCATCTCCACTTATATTAAATATAGTGCATACAGGTTTGCATTTACCACACTTTAGGCAATCATTGTAAATTTCATTATAATTATACAATTTATTATTTAAGTAATTTACCATCTTTTTTTGCTAGTTTTCCATTATAGTCATATACTGTGGAAGCTATTTCAAAAAAATCAAAAGGTATTTTCATATTAAGTTCTCCTAATTTAAGGAAGTTCACAGCTATATCAGGGGGAGATACTATACCTACTTTCATATTCCCTACTCTTGTTTTTTTTGTAAGGATGTTAATCCCATAAACAGAAGCTAAATGTGCATTAGATTCAAAACTTATGCCTATAGATAGCACAGCTGAAGTTTTACCTTCTTTTACAGCATTAGGAACAACACTCAAAATGGCAATATTTTCAGAATATTTATTGATAGTTTCTATTTCTTTTAAGACAGAACTACTTCCAGTTAGCCAAAAGAAACTTTTTTCTTTATTTACTTTATCTTTATCCATTTTTTTTATGGCTTGAGGTATTTTAATCATTAATTCATTTTTTGCATTTTTTTGATCTTCCACTACTACATCTAAAGTTTTTATACCTTCTTTTTTTGCTAACTCTTTTAAAGGATTTACTTGTGTTGCTACAGCTGATTTATTCTTTTTAGCATATAATATGGCGATAGAATCAATCTCTCCAATAAGGTTTTTAAGATAATTTAATTGCACTTTAATTGGCATATTTAAAGAAGTAAAAGCGAAATTATTGCCACTACCATGAGTATAATTCTTCATTTGTTTTAGTAAAACAGGATCTTTTGAGCATACAGATACGACAGGAGTCTTTTCTCCTTTGAAATTTTTATACACAAAAGCTGTAGCGGAAGAGCCAACTGAGAAAATTAAATCATATTTATTTTTGCCAACATTTTTTAAAAACTCTCTTCCAAATTCCTTATCTTTTTTTGCCACATATACTACATCAACAGTAGAAATAATTTGTTTTTGGGAAAAAACTTCCATTATTTTATTAATAGATACATCATAAGCAGAAGATTTTTTAGGAAAAATAGCTACTACTTTATATTTTACTTTTTTATTATTTCTAGGAAATAATCTTAAATGTTTTTCACTGATTATCTCAGGTTTCCAATGGGACATATTTTTATTATTCACTTTAATCCAAGGAAGACCATCATTATCTATTATTTCTTTTGAAAATAAAGATAAAATAGAAAGTAATGCTATTAAAATTATTTTTCTCATATATTACCTTATGTTTGACATTTTAGGAGCCATTAATTTACCTGATTTTCCAGATGGAATAATAATAAAAACTAGAGTTACCACTAAAGAAAACATAGCTAACACAAAAAAAGTGTCCATAGGCTGTGATGTAAATATTATTATTTGTGAAGCTATAAGTGGTCCAGATGCATGACCTGCTCTTTCTATAAACCTATATACAGAGGTCATTTTAGATTTAGTTAAACTAGAAGATATATCACAAGATGTAATATAAGATATAATCGGAGCATGAATAAATGCATGACCTATTCCTAAAAGCAACATTGCAAATAATAAGAAAGCAGTATTTATAGCAACAGAGCCACTAAATGCATATTCTGAAATAAAAATTAAAGAGATAATACCTATTAAAGAGCCAAATATAAGAGCCATTTTATTGCTAAATCTATTAGCTACATAGGCTCCTAAAGGCATACATAATAAAACACCTATAGAATAAAAAATTACAATTTGACCTATATCTTCAGGTAGATATCCCTCTTTAGAGAGCAATAAAGGAATAGAGAATATAATTCCACCACCTAAAATAATTTTAGTAGGTATTCCTACAAATATTGTTCCTTTAAAGGTGCATTTATTTGAAAGAAGTATTTTTATATTTTGCATAAATTCTACTAAATCATTTCTTTTGCTCCTCATAGGAGCTTTTATTTTTCTGGTTTTAAATAAGCTAGCAATTTGAATAAATAAAAATACACCGATAGAAACATATATCATAAAAATACCGCTTTCTCCTAAAAATTTAACAAGCAATGCCCCAATAGCTGTTCCTGAAAGTATTCCCGCATTATATCCATACACTATGATAGATGTAGCCTGAACTCTTCTTTTTTCGGATGCAACCTCTATTATATAAGATTGAACTCCTGCAAAAACCATACCTTGACCCATTCCTGCAAGTATTCTGGATATAAATAAAACATAAAAACTATTTGTAAATATAAGTAAAACAGCACCCATAGAATATAAAGATACTCCTGCTAATAGGAATAATTTAACCCCATATCTTTCAATATATTTACTAGATGGTATTAATACTAAGGCATATATTAAAAAGTATAAAGTAAATAATAGAGAAGATATGCTAGTATCAAATCCAGAATCAATGGCGGATTGACCTAAATACTGAGGTAAAAATGAGAGCATTAAACCTTCTGCAAAAATAGTTAAAAAGAAAACGGGCTTAATTATTTCTAATTTTAATATTTCTTCTTTGTCTTTATCTTCTTCTGTTGAGATACGATGATGGCTAACTTCACCTTTTCTTCTAAAGATAACAGCAATATCCAAAAACATAAATGCCACTATGGTAGAAGCTATAAATAATATTAAGAAATTTTTTGTATTTCTCCAAAGCTTTTCATAGATAATTGTTTTAGGTATATGTGCAGAAAGATGATATTTTTCATAATTTCCACTCATATTTATTTTTATTTCTAAAGATGCATCATTAAATTCATCGCTTGATTTCACTAATGTTTGAGTATTGTTTCTTAGTTCTATAAGAGCGATATCAGAATCTTTTCCTATATATGAATCTAAAAGAGTATTTAATTTAGAAAAAGAGCTTATAGGGATTTCTAGCTCACTAGCTAAGCTAATTCTATCTGCTAAAGTTTGAGTTAAGGCTTTACTTTTACCCTCAATCCCATCTGTATAAAGAATAATAAGAGTATAAATCATAAAACTTGCCAAAGCAATATATGCTATAGAGTATGAAGATGTAATAAAAATCTTCCAATTATTTTTCCATTTAGAATGTGTCATTACTAAAAAAAGTAAATACAGTAAGCTTATAATAGGGATAGCGTAATATATCTTAGAGAATTCATGTTTTAAAGTATTATTGATTGCAGTTTTTGAAAAAAAGACAGTCATATATCCAACAGATTCAAATTTACTGTATAAAGGAAGCTCTATCTTATAATAAGAAGCACTTTCTTTAAAGGTAATTTTATTGCCACTAGAAGTCTCAGGAATAATTCCTTTATCTGTAATTAAAGAAAAAACTTCTTTTTTTATTCCAATCAGATTATTTTTATTAGAAAAAAGAGTTTCTCTTTTGTTATTTATAAATTCAACTTTCAAAACAGATAGATTAGAATAAACAACAGGATTAGTAAAAGTCTTAAATCCTGTAAAATCTTTACCTCTTTGTCCGCTATAAACAAAAGTATTTATTTTTTGCTGAACTATCTTAGATACAGAAACTACCTCACTAAGCTTTAGCTTTGTGTATCCTTTATTAACATCAGCAGAACCTATATAAGATAATAACATTAAAGATAATAATAATACTAATGTATATAATCCTAATTCTATATGTTTAGAAAAGTTCTTCAACTTTGTCCTTCTTTGTTGATTGGGCTATTTATAATTTATTTTTTATATGAGCAACTGTGTCAGGCTCGTTTATAAAATATGCATAGACACTATTCATTAATGTGCTAAATATAAAATCATCATAACTTAATCCATGCTCTTCAAAACCTATAGATACAAGAGATACTACATCTTCTTCAGGCATTTTCAAGTCTGGTTTAGGGTTTGCTTCTAACACATATAGCTCTCCCTTTTCATCTGCTCGCACATCCACTCTAATTAAAGTGCTTAGATTAAGTCCTTTGTATATCCTAGTAGCAATATTCTTTAAATCTTTTCTAATCTCAGTTTCCTTAAAATAATCCACTAATCTGCTTCTATCAGCTGTAATTGTCTTAGTGTCCATTGAAGTAAATATCATTTCTTCAGGCTCAAGCATTCTTTCTACTTCTGAAAACACAAAAGGCTCTTTCTTGTCTATAAATTTGTCTTTTTGATACAATATGTGACCGCTAACAGCAACACAATATTCTTTTCCACTCAGATATTTTTCAACTAAAACCATATTATTTGATTCTTCAAATACCTTTTCGCATTTTTCTTTTAAATCTTTAAAATTTTCAGCATGATATACTGACAAAGAGGCTCTACCAGATATAGGCTTTGCAATAAAGGGACCTTTTTTAAATATAGTTTTAACTTTTGCCATAAAATCATCTAATGAAGATTCTTTTTCATTCCATATTGCAAAATCAGATGTTTTAACACCCAAAGAATTACACATATGCTTAAAAATATGCTTACTATCTAATATATTTGTAGCCAAAGGAGAATGTCCAACATAGGGAATGCCAAGCATTTCTAAAATAGAAGGAGTATGACTCATAGGATTTTTACCTTGAGTTCCACCTGTATTTAACCAAACCAAATCTATATCATGCTTTTTGATATTTTCTATTATATTAGCATCATCAGCCAAAAGACTTACATTCTTAAACCCTAGTCTTAAAAGAGAGTTTTTAATATCATTAGCTACCACTTCATAGCTTTTAAATGATCTTTTATAAGGAACTACATGTATAACAGAGCCTTTAGTATTCTTGTCTCCACCATGGGCAACAGCTATATTAATATCAAACATCTTATTAGATATTTCATTTAAATCGCTAATATTATTCATAAATAGTGCCTTTTTAATTATTTTATTCTCGCATTATATAATAATAACTTTAAATTGTTAATTTTTCTAATGTTGAAATCATTGCTTTAAGCTTATTTTCTATTTCTAAAAATTCTAGTTCATTTTTACTATCAGTTACAATTCCTGCTCCAGCTTGTAAGAATACTTTGTCTTTTTTAAATAAAGCTGTTCTAATAGCAATAGCATTATTCATATTACCATCAAAACCAAAATATCCTATCACTCCACTATAGAAGCCTCTTTTTGCTTTTTCTAGCTCAGCAATAATCTCCATTGCTTGGACTTTAGGGGTTCCAGTCATCGTCCCAGCAGTAAAAGTAGCCATAAATGCATCAAACATATCATATTTATCATCAATATCTGCTCGTATTTCACTTGATATATGCATTACATGAGAATATTTTTCAACATTCATTAGTTTTTTTACTTTCACACTTCCTTTTTTTGCAACTCTTCCTAAATCATTTCTTCCTAAATCTACTAGCATAATATGCTCTGATCTTTCTTTAGGGTCTGCAAGTAGCTCATTTTCTAATCTTATATCATCATTTTCATTTTTGCCTCGTTTTCTTGTTCCAGCAAGAGGTCTTAGTTTCATTTTTCCATCTTGTAAAGGAATCATAGTTTCAGGAGAGCTACCTATTATTTGAAAATCTAAAAAGTCTAAAAGATACATATAAGGTGATGGGTTGATAATTTTTAAAACTCTATAAAAGCTTAATGGATCTACATGCTCTTTAATTATAGCATTATTTGATATTAGAATTTGAAAAATATCCCCATCTGTAATATAGTCTTTTGCTTTATCAAATATTTTAAAAAGCTCTTCTTTGCTATATCTGTAATCAATTTCTATATTTTTATTTATTTTTTGTAGCTTTATTTCATTATAATTAAAATCTTTAATCGTCTTAATTAATTCTTTGGCATCGCTTTTAAATAAATCATCACAAGATATTGTAAGGGAAAATTCTTTTTTTGAAAAAGTGATAATAATTTTTGGTCTAACTAGCTCTAAATCATTAATATTTGCTTCATCTTTTAAACCATCATAATAAGGTTTAAGTTTTTTAGTAAATTCTTTAGCCATATCAAAACCAATATATCCTACAAAACCATCTATAAATGGAAGATTGTATTTTTTAGCTTCTTTTTTATAATACCCTTTGTCAATATTATTATATTTTTCTTTTAAAAAAAGTAAAGGATTATCATCTATTTGTGTTTTGTTTTTATCTTTATCTTCATAGTAGCTAGAGTTATCTTTATGGAAAACTCTCTCGCTATATCCAAAAGATAGAATAGATTTATTATCAAAGCTTTCATCTCCGCTTTCTAATAATAGAATATATTCATTAGGAAAATGCTCTTTTAATTTATGATACAAAGATATGATAGTGAAATTATCATAAAAAATTGTTTGAGCAAACATATATTAAGGTAAAGTTAAGATATAGGCATCTGGCTCTATTTTTTTAATATCTGGCAATTTAGATATAGCCTCTTTTTTGTTCTCATAAGGGCCTATAACCACCTTAGTGTAAGAGCTATTATTTATTTTAGTTTTATATAAGAAGTAGCTATATCCACTTTGTTTAACTTTATTTAATAGAGTATCACTAGGAGCTAGTTTATAAAAAGCACCTACTTGAACATAATATCCTTTTTGGATAAAAGCATTAACTTCTTTCTTTTTTGCAATAGATGTAGGTCTAGTTTGTGTCGGAGAAATGATTTCTTCTTTTTTCTCTTTTTGAATTTCTTTAGTTTTATTGTTTGTTTTCAAATTATTGATAACATTTTTAAACTTATCACTTACTTTTGAGCTTTCTTTTACTTCTAGTTTTTCAAATAAATTATTATCATCTTCTTTTGGTTCTAATTTTACTTCTTTTTGAGCCATTACATCTCCCTCCATTGGAGGATTAAGATATTTCATTGAAAAAATAGCAATAATAAAAAGCGAAAAAATAACCAAACCAACAAGGATTACCTTTTTTACTGATACAGATTTATTTCTCTCGTTATCATCAACTAGAATGTTATTTAAACTTTCTCTATCTTCCAAAGTGGAATCCTTTTTTATTAATAAATAGCCTTATCATAAGCTAAAAAGCTTTTTGCTAAAGCAGTTAATTCTTCTTTAATTTCTTTTGCTAAAGAATGATTATTGATATCATTTAAGATATCGGCAATTCTATTGGCTATAATAGTAAATTCTTTTTCTCCCATTCCTCTACTTGTTAATGCAGATGCTCCTATTCTTATTCCACTTGTTACAAATGGACTTCTATTTTCACCAGGAACTGTGTTTTTGTTAATAGTAATACCAGCTCGCTCTAGTGCCTCATCAGCATCTTTACCTGAAAAATCTTTATTTAGAAATGTTACTAAAACTAAATGATTATCAGTGCCATCACTTACTATATCGTAACCTCTTGATTTTAGGACTTCTCCTAAAACTTTAGCATTTGCTTTTACATTTTTAGCATAAGTAGTCCATTCTGGTTTTAAATTTTCTTTAAAACCCACAGCCTTAGCAGCTATTACATGCATTAAAGGACCACCTTGTATTCCAGGAAAAATTGCTCTATTTATTTTAGTAGCATATTCTTCATTATTAGTTAAAATAATTCCTCCTCTAGGACCTCTTAATGTTTTATGAGTAGTAGTAGTAACCACATCGCAATAACCCATAGGATCATTATGCTCTCCTGCTACCACTAATCCAGCGATATGAGCAATATCAGCCAATAAAATAGCTCCTACTTCATCAGCAATTTCTCTAAATTTCTTAAATTCAATTTCTCTAGCATAAGCACTAGCTCCACAAATTATCATTTTAGGTTTAACTATTTTTGCTATATCCATAACTCTATCATAGTTAATGTATCCATTAGCTTCCACTCCATAAGTAAAACTAGAATAATTTTTACCAGAAAAACTAGGCTTAGCTCCATGGGTTAAATGCCCTCCATGACTTAAGTCCATTCCTAATATTTTATCTCCTGCATTTAAAAGAGCTGCATATACGGCACCATTTGCCTGACTACCAGAATGAGGTTGCACATTTGCAAAGTCTGCCTTAAATAGCTTTTTGGCTCTATCAATAGCTAATTGCTCTATCTCATCTGCAAATTCACATCCCCCATAATATCTTTTCTTAGGATAGCCCTCAGCATATTTATTTGTAAATACACTTCCCATAGCTTCCATAACTGCGGGAAAAGTAAAATTCTCACTTGCTATCATTTCTAAGCCAGAGTTTTGTCTTTCTAGCTCTTTGTTTATAATCTCATATATTTCGTTATCTTCTTTTTCTAAAAAATACATTTTTATCCTTTTTTATATTGTTGGTTGTTGTGGCTTCATTGATGGGAACAATAAAACATCCCTTATAGAATGAGCATCAGTTAAAAGCATCACAAGTCTATCAATCCCTATACCTTCACCTGCTGTAGGAGGCATACCAAAACCTAATGCTTTAACATAGTCATCATCCATATCATGAGCCTCACCATCGCCTAATTCTTTTGCATCTACTTGAGATTTAAATCTTTCATATTGATCTAGTGGGTCATTAAGCTCATTAAATCCATTAGCGATTTCTTTGCCCGCAATAAAAAGCTCAAATCTATCAACAATAGAATCATCATCATCATTTCTTCTTGCAAGAGGAGAAATCTCTACAGGAAAGTCTGTCACAAAAGTTGGATTTCTTAATTTATCTTCCACGAAAACATCAAAAGCTTCTGCTTGAATATAACCTAAGCTTAATTTCTCATTTACATCTATGTCTTTTTTCTTTAAGGCACCTATTATAGCATCTTTGTCATTTATGATATTTTTATCAAGGCCACCTATTTCATATAAAGAATCAATATATTTAATTCTTTTAAAAGGTGTTTGCATATTAATCTCTTCTTCTTGATAAGTGATGATGTCTTTTTTGTTCAGTTTTTCTAATAAGAAACTTATTAAAGATTCTGTAATTTTCATTAAATCATTATAATTTTTATAAGCTAAATAAAACTCTATCATTGTAAATTCTGGATTATGAGTAGCATCCATACCTTCATTTCTAAAGTTTCTATTTATTTCAAATACAGATTCAAATCCACCAACAATTAGTCTTTTTAAATAAAGCTCAGGAGCAATTCTAAGATATTTATCAACACCAAGAGCATTATGATGAGTGATAAAAGGTTTTGCATTTGCTCCACCTGCTATATCATGCATCATAGGAGTTTCTACTTCCATACATCCCATATCATTAAAAAAATTTCTTATTTCAGTGATTATTTTACTTCTAGTTTTAAAAATATTTTTACTACCCTCATTCATTATTAAGTCTAAATATCTTTGTCTGTATCTAAGCTCTTTATCTGTAATACCATGAAATTTTTCTGGTAGAGTGCAAATTGATTTTGTGATAATTTCTATATTATCCGCATAAATGGTGATTTCATCTTTTTGTGTGATGAAACCATATCCTATAATTTCTACAAAATCTCCAATATCAATAAGCTTTTTAATTATATTATAATATCCATCAGTTAGATTATCCCTAGATATATATGCTTGTAAAATGCCACTTTCATCTTCTATTTTTAAAAATGAGGCTTTTCCCATCACTCGGTATAATTTGACTCTTCCAGCAATTGTGAATTTTTCATCTTCATTCCTTCTGCCTTCTTTATCAAAAAGATATTTATTTTTTTCTAAAAACTCTTTTGTTGTTGTATCTCTTTTAGAGTTTTGTTTATATGGAAAACTTTTAAGCTCATTTTTTAATGTTAAGCTTTTTTCTATTTTTTGCTGTTCATATTGATTATCAAACATTTATATTCTTAATAAGATATTTTAGGTAAAGGATTTGAATTTGATTTATTATTTACCATATTTTTTTGATTAATTTGATTTATTATTTTACCAATAAATTTATTTCCTACATCAAGAGTCATAGGGAACATCTTACTATCTTTTGTATATTTATGTAATCCTTTTTTCATAAATTCTATATTATTTAAAGAAGTTATTATTATGCTAATAAATAGGAAATTCTTAATTAGAGATATCATTATTCCAGCTATTCTGTCTATAGATGTTAATCTTTCATATTTTAATAAATTAGCAAATATTAATATGACATACTTTGATATGAGCATAAATGCTATAACTCCTGCCAAAAAAGAAACAAACCCTGTAGTGTTGGAGTTTGAAAGTAAGCTAATATGTTCATTAATGAAATCTTCTACGATATGAGAAAAATTAGTAGAAAGATATATGCCTCCTATAATTCCAACTGCACTAGAAAACTCTTTTAAAAAGCCAGATAAAAAACCTCTAAAACCTAAAACAACTATTATAATCACGAGTATTAAATCAAAATTATTATTTAAAAAATCCATGTTTTTCCTTTATTTAAAAAAATAAGAAATAGAGGCAAAATTATATATGCCATTTTCTTTTAAAATACTTTCTTGTTTCATACTAGAAATACCCCCTAGAGGATAAATCCTAATAGGGTATTTATTATAAAACTTTATCAAATTATCTAATCCATCAGCTTTGTTTTTAAACTTATCTCTAAATATGGGAGAATATGTTATAGCATCTGATTTTTCATTTAATGCTTTTTTTATCTCATTTTCATTATGAGTGCTAATTATAGAATATAAACCACTTTTTTTAACTTCATTTAAAATACCAAGAGAATTTGATGATAAATGAATGCCATCAAAGTTTAATTGTTTTGCAATAGAAAAATATGAATGGATTAATATCTTAGAGATATTATATTTTTTACATATTTTTTTAAAAACAATAGCTAAATTTTTTATATTAATGCCACTTTTTATCCTCAAACAAGCAATATCTATATCTTTATGTTTTCTTAAAGCTTTCTCTAAGATAACAGAAAAATAATCTATCTCATAACCGCAATAAAGTGGATGAGTAATTAAATACTTACTAATGACCTTCTTCTATGATAGTAGCAGAAGATATATAAACGATTGTAAGCATCATAAATATAAAAGCTTGTAAAATAGCCATAAAGCTAAGCAATGCAAAAGCTGGTAAAGGAATAAACCAAGGTGCTAACATTAATAAAACAATTAAAAATAAATCATCTCCTTTTATATTTCCAAATAATCTAAAAGACAATGAAACTATTCTTGAAAGATGAGAAATAATCTCAATAGGAAACATCAAAGGAACAAGCCACCACACAGGACCCTTAAAGTGAGCAAAATATTTAACAACACCATTCACTCTAATTCCCTCATAATTATAATAAACAAATACTATCAAAGCTAATGATAAAGTAAAGTTTATATTCCCCGTAGGAGATTCAAATCCTGGAATAATTCCTATAAGATTAGCTGAAAATACAAATAAACCAATAGTAGCAATTAGAGGTATATATTTTTTATAATTATCTTCTCCTAATACATCTTTGCACATAGAAATGACACCTTCTAAAAATGTTTCAAAAATATTTTGTAATCCACTAGGGACAGTCTTTAATGCTCTAGTAGATAAAAAAGCTAAAGTTAGAGTCAAAGCAAATGCCAATGCTGTATGCGATAATAAAATAAATGCTGGCTCATGAGAATACATCCCAAAAAAAGTAAATAATCTTTCTTCCATATTAAAAGCTCCTTGAAATTAAATAATGGGGGTAGTATATCAAATATTTTTATAAAAAAGTTTAAAGATAAGCCCTAAAAAGATAAATAGTTTATTTTCCATATAGTTTAAGCTATTAATACGGACATATATTTGATATAATCAGCCCTTAAATTCTAATAGGGGAAATTAATGAATACTTCATTTCTAGACTTAAATAAACAACATGCATCAATTAAAGCTATATTGCTTATGATGATAGTAGCATATTCGTTTTCATGCATTATGAGGCTTGGATGGATAAATAATAATAAAGATAATCAAGCTTTTATATGGAATAATGAAGTAATGATAAATACAAATGATGGATACTATTATGCACAAGGAGCTAAAGATATTTTAAACGGCACAAAATTATATGCCTACTCTCCTACACAAGACCCTTTATCTAAGCTGACCGCTTTAATAAACGACATACTCCCGTTTTCTTTGGATACTGTAATTTTATATATGCCAATATTTTTAAGTTCATTTTTGATAGTCCCAATAATTATGATGGGTAGTTTTTTAAAATTACCCTATATGGGCTTTATAGCTTCATTAATAGCTTCTATTACTTGGAGCTACTATAATAGAACTATGGCAGGATATTATGATACTGATATGCTAATCGTCGTATGGCCTACTTTGGTTTTGTTTGCACTTATAGGAGTTATTATTACTAAGCAATACAGATATTTAGTTGCTTTAGTATTACTTATTCACATGTATAAATATTGGCATGGTGCAGGAACTCCATATAGTGTAGCATTAGCTTCTATGGCTTTTTTATATACTATAGCATTTGAAAGAAAAAATTTATTTTTTTATCAAATTATATCTATATTATTAATATCTTCATCCAGCTTAGATTTCTATTACTCTATTGTTTTATCTTTAGGGCTAATAGCTTTTTTTAAATATGGAAAAAATGATGAAGATAGAATTTTATGGTCTATTCTTATCGTTGCATCTCTTATATTTTTATATTTTGGTGGCCTTGCTTCGATATGGAGTAGATTAGAATCTTATGTGTTTAGAGCATTAGTAGCAGATGAATTAACTCCTTTAAAATTTTATGGAGTCATAAATACGGTAAGAGAGGCTGGACAAATTCCTTTTTCTTTATTTGCTACTCGTATTTCTGGCAGTGAAAATCTATTTATATTAGGATCATTGGGAGTTGCACTTATGTTTATTAGACATAAAGTTATGCTCTTATCTATCCCTTTATTAGCTATGGGTTTTGTAGCATTAAAAGGAGGATTAAGGTTTACTGTATTTGCTATTCCTGTTTATGCTATGGGGATTAGTTATCTAATATTTTTATTTACTAAAATAGTTGATTACCTTGCTTTAAAAAACTTAGGTAGCTCTAAATACCCACTTGATAAAATAATAACAGTCATTATTGTGTCTATTTTGACTTATTTAGTTTTAATGCCAAGCATAAAACATATTGATGACTATAAAGTGCCTACTGTTTTTCAAAAACCAGAAATTGAAATCTTAACTAAGATGGACGAAATAACTTCATCAAATGATTATCTAATATCTTGGTGGGATTACGGATACCCTATTAGATATTATGCAAATATGCAAACCTTAATAGATGGGGGCGCACATTCAGGTAGTGTTAATTTTCCTGTAAGTTTTGCTCTTACTAGACCTTTAGCTCAAGCTGTAAATATATTAAGACTAGATGTAGAATATAGAGAAAATAATCTTAAAAAACCTCGTGCTGGAAATAATATTTCTCAAATGATATTTGATTATAAATACAAAAACTCAAAAGATTTTCTAAGAGCCATCAATTCAAAAGACTTTAAATTACCTAAACCTACTAGAGATATTTACCTATATTTACCATATCGTATGATGAATATATTCCCTACTGTCGCTTTATTTTCTGAATTAGATTTAGAAACTGGAAGCACTTATCCAAAAAAGATATTCTATACAGCTAGAAATATAAAACAACTTCCTAATAATATGCTAGATTTAGGAAATGGAATTAAATATAATCTTTTAAAAAATAATATCTTAATGAACAATCAAGAACATCAATTAAATAATATAGTGCAAACAAAATATACTCCACAAGGTGTATTGCAAAAATCTACCACAGTAGTCAATCCAAATTCTAAATTAAACTTAATCTATTTTATAGATTATGGGATGATAATGTTAGTGCAAGATGAGTTATATTATTCTACTTACATTCAATTATTTGCTTTAGAAAATTATGACAAAGATTTAGTAGAGCCTGTTATACTTAGCCCAAATGCAAAAGTGTATAAACTAAAAAGATAAGCTAAGTGTGCGGTATTGCAGGTGTAATTAATTATAAAAAAGTAGATATTTCTACAATAAAGAAAAATTTAGCTCATCGCGGACCTGATGCTAATTCTTTATTTTTATTTGAAAATACTTTATTTGCTCACACTAGACTTTCTATCATTGATTTACATTCAGGTCATCAACCCCTTCATATAGGGGATTATGTTATTATTTTAAATGGAGAAATCTATAATCACATAGAATTAAGAAATAAATATCTCTCTCATATTAAATTTAAAACCAAAAGCGATACAGAAACTTTACTTCATATGTATATAAGCTTTAAAGAAAAACTTTTTAAATACCTAGATGGAATGTATGCTTTCGCTATTTTAAATAAAAAAACTAAAGATATTTTTTTAGCAGTAGATAAATCAGGTAAAAAACCTATTTATATATATCAAGAAAAAGATGTTTTTTTCTTTGCTAGTGAATTAAATGTCTTAAAAAATGCTTTAAAAAATAAAACACCACTTAAAATAGACGAAGAAAAAATACAAACTTATTTAAAAATAGGCTATTTTCCTTTTGGGATTACTCCTTATGAAAATGTATCTATGCTCGAAGCAGGACATTTTTCTTACATTAATATAAAAGAAAAAAAATTAAAAAAAGAAAAATATTTTTGCTTACAAGATATATACAAAAAAGACAAACTAGATATATCCTTAAAAGAAAGCATAAACTTAGTAGAAAAAAACCTATCTAAATCTATAAAAAATAGACTAATAAGCTCTGATATAGACATAGGAGCATTTCTTAGTGGTGGAATTGACAGCTCTTTAATTGTAGCTATTGCTTCTAAAATGGGATTTAATCTTAAAACATTTACTGTAAGATTTAAAAACTCTAGCTTTGATGAATCTTACTTAGCAGAAATGGTAGCAAAAAAATATAACACAAATCATAATATTATAGACATAGATTTAAATTTAAAACAAGATATAGAAACAATACTCTCAAACTACGGAGAGCCTTTTATGGACTCATCTGCTATTCCATCATTCTATGTAAGCAAAGAAGCAAAAAAATATTTATCTGTTATTTTAAGTGGAGATGGTGCTGATGAATTATTTGCTGGATACAGGCGGTATGTAGCGACTAAACATATGGATAAATTTAAAAAAGTTTCTTTCTTATTAAAGCTTATACCATTATCAAACAATAAACAAAGTCTTTTAAGCTATTTCAATAGATTATCAATTATGCTAAACAAAAAAGATTTAGATTACTATCTATCTGCCACCACAGATGTTTTTGATGATGTTATCTCATTAAAAAAGACGATATACACAGACAAAATGGATGAACTAATTAAGAAAATAAATAATTCTAATTTTAGCAATCTATCAAAAATGCTATATTTGGATTTTACTTTTATTCTCTTTAATGATTTACTCAAAAAAATGGACATAGCCTCTATGGCAAATTCACTAGAAGTAAGAAGCCCTTTTCTTTCTTCTAATTTAATAAACATTGCTCCAAGAATTAAAGACGATTATAAAATTAATGGAACAAAAACCAAATTTATTTTAAGAGAATTAGGTAAAAAATATCTCCCAAAAGAATTATTAAATGCCCCTAAAAGAGGATTTGAAGTCCCTCTTACCTCGTGGGTAGATAATGAATTAAAAGATAATATATTAGATAGTTTAAAAAATGGATATCATTTAAACTATTTAGAAAAAAAAGATGTAGATAAAATTATTAACAATAATGCAAATATATCTAAAAATAAAAGAGCTAAAGTATTATGGAGTATCTTTTCTTTAAACACTTGGCATAATAATATAAAATGAAAATAGCTTTTATCTCTCATTACGACTTTAATCTATATAGATTTAGATTACCCATCATGAAAGAATTAGTAAAAAACAACCACATAGTATATGCCATTAGCCCTAAAGGAGATGTATCTCATAAATTTGAAGAATTAAATATAAAACATATTCCTTATGAAATCAATAGAAAAAGCTTAAACCCATTTTTAGAAATTAAAAATATGTATAATATATACAAGGCGATTAGCTCAGTAGATATAGACATACTCCATAGTTTCACTATGAAGCCTAATATATATAGCTCACTAGCATCATTTTTCCTAAAGCACAAAATGATATGCTCCATCACAGGACTAGGAAGCTTCTATATAGACAAAAATCTAAAATCTAAAATAATTAAAATAATCACTAAAATGCTATATAAAATATCAAGCAAAAGAGCCAATTATTTCATATTCCAAAATGAAGACGATAAAAACTTTTTCATAAATGAAAATATAATAACAAAAGATAAAAGTATCTTAATAAGAGGTTCTGGAATAGATACTGATAAATTCAGCCCTAAAAATATAAATGAAAAAAAAGTTAATAAAATCAAAACATCACTAAAATTAAAAAAAGAAAATTTAGTAATCACAATGATAGCAAGAATCATAAAGCAAAAAGGAGTATTAGAATTTATCTCTGCTATAGATTTAATAAAGAAAAAATACCCTTATATAAAAGCGATATTTATAGGCGATAGCGATGATGGGAATACTTTTAATATGGACAATAATTTAATAAAAAATAATAAAAATATACATTATATCCCATTTAACGATAACATCATAGACTACCTATATATAAGTGATTTATATGTTCTTCCTAGCTACAGAGAGGGACTATCAATGAGTCTTCTTGAAGCTTGTTCTATGGAAAAAGCTATTGTAACTACAAATGTAGCAGGATGTAGGGATGTAGTAGATGAAAATATTAATGGCTTCTTATGTGAGCCTGAAAATGAGAATAGTTTATTTATGGCTATTGATAAGTTTATAAATATAGATAATAAGGAAGAATTAGGATTAGCTTCTAGGGTAAAAGTTAAAAAAGAATTTTCTATAAAAATTGTTATTGAAAAACATCTTGAGTTGTATGAGGAGGTTTTCACGGACATTAATCTAGTCCCATTTAAGGTCAGCAGTAAAGACGGTAACTTAATAAAATAATGCAAGGCATATAAATATATTATATTTTTAGCTCCTTGGTTTGTGTAATTAATATTTTTATTCGTAAAAAACCACTCTTTCACTTCCTTGACCATTTCGTGGCAAACCTTAAAAATATACCTTAAAGCCTAAAAATTGCAAACTTGCTCAGCCCTCTAATGTCCGATTTTCTGGACAGCTTTAAGATATAATTAAGCTTACTCATAGGCAGAGGGTGGGTAAGGATTTAATAGTTTAAAAGACAGACTATAAACTAAGGCTTGTAGTCTGGAGTAGGTAGGTTTTAGTGATGGAGTTATATTTTATCGAAGTAGGGTAAGTTTTTAGTAAAGAGTAAATCTCTGACCTGCAATTCCGAAATATTTGGGCGAAACAATAATGTTGAATAATTAAAAATATAATAATACTATTTTTTGGTTCAGGAGATTTAAGAATGGGGCAATTAGAATTGCTCTATTTTTAGAAAATACTTTTATTATAAAATAATTTGTTACAATAAGATAACAACAATGGCATAGGAT
>JAJVLF010000031.1 GCA_029255845.1 Campylobacterota bacterium
GACCATGTGTCAATATTGTTTTATCATCTAGGATGTAAACACATATTGTCATTACTCCTATCCATAAGATTACAAAAAAATTTTTAATCTCTAGCGATACAAAAGAAAGCAACATAAGAAGAGATGATTCAAATATGAATGCAATAGCAAAGAATATCATTTTTTTAGAGTGTTCTGTATTAGTAAATATAGATATAATATTACCCATATTTTCTATATTTAAAAAGTTATCTGAAAATGATAAAATAAGTAAGATTAACACAAAAACAATAGAAAACAATAGACTTTTTAAAAAAAACCAGCTTATTTCCAAATATTTCCAAGAAACTTTTTTAAAAAACTTGCCTATCATTCTTACCCTAAAAAAGTCTCAACAGCCGCATGTAAAGTATCTCTCATATCAGGATCATCTGTTAAAGGAGTAATCATAGTCATAGAACATGCAGATTTTGCATCTACTCCTTTAGCTATTAATTGTCCTGCATAAACTAGTAATCTTGTAGATATTCCTTCATCTAAGCCGTGTCCTTTAAGGTTTCTTGCTCTATGTGCAATTTGTACTAGCTTCTCAGCAATTTTACTATCAACTCCAGATTCTTTAGAAACTATTGATACTTCTAATTCTGCTTGAGGGTAATCAAAGTCTAATCCACCAAATCTTTGCTTAGTTGATTGTTTTAAGTCTTTCATTAAGCTTTGATAACCTGGGTTATAAGATATAGCTAATTGAAAATCTTTATGGGCTTCTACTAATTCACCTTTTTTATCTAAAGGTAAGCTTCTTCTATGGTCTGTCAATGGATGAATTACTACTGTAGTATCTTGTCTAGCTTCAACAACTTCGTCTAAATAGCAAATAGCTCCGATTCTAGCAGCTGTAGTAAGTGGTCCATCTTGCCATTTTGTTCCATCTTTATCTAGTAAAAATCTTCCTACTAAGTCCGATGCTGTCATATCTTCATTGCAAGCTACAGTAATTAATGGCTTACCTAATTTCCATGCCATATATTCTATAAACCTAGATTTACCACATCCTGTAGGACCTTTTACCATCATAGGCATTCGGACATTATATGCAGCTTCATATAATTCTACTTCATCGTTAATTGGCTCATAATATGGCTCGTTTTTAATTATGTATTGTTTTGGATCTACTGATGTATTACTCATAAATCTATACTCCTTGGGTTAATATTATTTTTTATAACAAAAAAATTATAATATAAAAAGATTATTTATATATTATAATTCTTATGTAGTTTTTGACTATTCTTCATCGTCAGTTTCAATCTCGCCTGACCAACCAGCTTCTTTTGCTTTTTTAATAGCTTTATCATGAATGGCAAAATGTTTCTCAGATAATTCTTTTGGTAAATTACTAGCTAGGCATCCATATTCATCCCATCTATCATTTACTTTATGTAATAAAGAATCAATTCCTGCTAAATTCCAGCCTTCGCATGTCTGTGTATCTTCAATAATATCAAAAACATAGGCATCTCTAATTATTTTACCTATACTTGTCATACCACCATTAATATCTTTGTCAATTCCTACATAAATTTTTGGTTTATTCATTTTATTATTTAATAATTAACTCAACTAAAAAGTTGAGTTAATATATTATAGGTTTTAAACCGTTTTACCACGATAAATAACCATAGAAGCACCCGCACATTGTGCGAAGTTATCTAATCCTAATAATCTAACATGATTAGCAGGATGTGCTGTATGACATGCTTCTAATTCTTTTAGAATTGCATCTACATTTGTTTCACCAAACATAGGAAGTTTCCACATATACCAATAAGATCCTGTTGCATGTTCAGGCTCTGTATGTTCTATACTAGGATTCCAACCTTTATCTACTATATACTGAATTTGTTGTTTTGTTTGCTCAGCATTAAACTCTGGTAAATATGAAAATGTTTCAAATTTACGGCTGTCTGCATTGCCAAGGCTTGATTGATAATCTTGCATTTAGTATGTCCTTTTATTTATGAGCGACATCAATTTTATCAACTGTGTCAAATTCAAATTTAATTTCTTTCCAAGTTTCCATTGCTATTGCTAGCTCTGGGCTATGTTTAGCAGCTTTAGTTAAAATATCTTTACCTTCTTTTTCAAGCTCTTTCCCCATATTTCTAGCTTCTACACATGCTTCAACTGCAACTCTGTTAGCAGCAGCACCAGCAGCATTACCCCAAGGATGTCCAAGAGTTCCTCCACCAAACTGTAGAACTGAGTCATCACCAAAGATGTTAACCAATGCAGGCATATGCCATACATGAATACCACCAGAAGCAACAGGTAAAACACCAGGCATTGCACCCCAATCTTGATCAAAGAAAATACCTCTTGATCTATCTTCTTTGATAAATGAATCTCTCATAATATCAATCCAGCCTAGAGTAGCTCCTCTATCGCCTTCTAGTTTACCAACAACTGTTCCTGAATGAAGATGATCTCCACCTGAAAGTCTAAGTATTTTAGTAAGAACTCTAAAATGAATACCATGATGAGGGTTTCTATCAATTACAGCATGCATAGCTCTATGGATATGTAATAACATCCCATTATCTTGACACCATTGTGCTAATTGAGTATTTGCAGTCCAACCACCAGTAATATAATCATGCATAATAATTGGAGCACCAATTTCTTTAGCATATTCAGCTCTCTTCATCATTTCATCAGAAGTAGCAGCTGTTACATTTAAGTAATGACCTTTTCTTTCACCAGTTTCTTGCTCAGCTTTTAGAATTGCTTCCATAACGAAGTCAAATCTAGCTCTCCATCTCATAAATGGTTGAGAAGTTACATTTTCATCATCTTTAGTAAAATCTAATCCACCTCTAAGACCTTCATAACAAGCTCTACCATAATTTTTAGCAGATAAACCTAATTTAGGTTTAATAGTACAACCAAGCATTGGTCTTCCGTATTTATTTAGAATATCTCTTTCTAACTGAATCCCTTGAGGAGGTCCATTACAAGTCATAACATAAGCTATTGGAAATCTAACATCTTCTAGTCTTAATGCACGAAGTGCTTTAAATCCAAAAACATTACCTACCAATGAAGTCATAACATTTACAACAGAACCCTCTTCAAATAAATCAATAGGGTAAGCTATAAAAGCATAAAAACAAGTATCGTCTCCTGGAACATCCTCCATTGCATAAGCTCTACCTTTGTAGTAGTCAAGGTCAGTAAGTAAATCTGTCCAAACAGTAGTCCAAGTACCAGTAGATGATTCAGCTGCAACTGCTGCTGCTATCTCTTCTCTTGGAACACCATCTTGTGGTGTAATTTTAAAACAAGCCAGAATATCCGTATCTTTTGGGGTATAATCTGGCATCCAATAAGTTTCGCGGTATTCTTTAACACCAGCGTTATAAGCTTTAGCCATATTAACTTCTCCTTTTTTTATTAATATATTTAATGCCATATTAAAAATATGTGCCATTGAAATATGCGGGGATTATATAGTTTTAGTTTTAATTATAGCTTAGATATTTTAGTTTTTTATTGTTTTATTAAAGCAAATATATGGTATAATACTTGAAAAACAAGGATTTAAGTTTAATGGAAATTTTAATAACAGATGACTCATTAGCAGCTAGAAAAAAGGTGATAGCTATAATAGAAGAGTTAGGACATAAAGCATCATATATAGCTAAAAATGGAAAAGATGCTATATCTTTATATAAAGATCATAAACCAGATTTAGTAACTTTAGATATAACTATGCCAGGAATAGATGGCATTGAGACCCTTAGAGAAATAATAAGGTTTGATAGTGAAGCAAAGGTAATAATGATTACTTCTAATGATTTAGAAGAGATGATGTTTGAAGCATTTGAAGAAGGTGCTTTGTATTATCTTAAAAAACCAATAACCAAAGATGCTATACAAAGAGGTATCAATAAAGTATTTAGTGAATAATATGTGCGGAATACGGATTACAGAATACGGAGAAAGAAAAAGTAACTAAGTTTTTTTTGCATTCTATTTTCCGCAATCCGTATTCCGTATAAGTTTCAATCTTCTAAAATACAAATAATCTCATACTAAGATAAATATCACTTTTTACCTTTTCAGGAATGTAAATTGCTTTAAAGTTCCTTAAAATTAAGGAATGTATTTATGTTTAATTTATTAAATATTGCTAATAGCGACAATACCTTTGAGGGTGAGGGTGTTATTGCCAATATAGACAATGCTAAAAGTAGTGCTTTTTCATTTAATAGTTTATTGTCCTTAGGTAATGAATCTCAAAGTAATAATATAGATACTAGCATATTTGATGGTTTTTTAAACTCTAATGATGTATCAACGACAGACTTAAAACTTTTATCTCAAATAATAGATAAAAATCCTATTGTTTCTTTAAAACTAAAATCAGAATTAATTACTAAGCTTGATAAATTAAAGATTGACTTTATTGATGATGAATTAATTGATAGCATTAAAAATAAATTAAATACTATAAAGCCTATTATCTACAAAGATGATTCAAAGACATTATCTGATGAATTTAAAGAAAAAATTCTTTTTATGCCTAATAGTGATGTTAGCACTAAACAAAATATTACAAATAATTATTTAGAAAAATCATCTAAAGATAATGTGAAAATTACAATAAATTCAATACAAGATGTAGAAAAAATATCAAATAAATATGACTTAAATATCTCAAAACTAAAAATTGAAACCTTTGATAATAAAAGCATAAATAAACAAATACAAACAGCTATCGATGCTCCAGAAGTGCTAAATACATCTGATATTATTTTGTTTAAAAAAATAAAAAATAAAAAAGTAGATATTCCTAATAATGCAATAAAAGATATTTTTACTAACTTTAATAAGCAAAATAAAAATAATGAAATAAAAATACTTCCTACTGCTACTAAAATATATCCTATAAAAGAAGTAGAAAAGATAAATCATTTGGCTTTTTCTCATAATGCTAATATAGAAGATTTTAAAAATAATAAATCTTTTGAAGATATTAAATCATTAAATAATCTTGACTTTAAAAGTGATGTTAAAAATATATCTGATATATCAGATAATAAAATAAATATTCAAAAAAGCAATATTCCCTCAAATATAAAAACAAATGCTATAATAAATGACACGAAGATAGTAATAAGCGATACAAAGACAGTAATTAATAGCACACAAGAAGCAATCAATGGCACAAAAGCAGTAATCAATGATAATGTAGTTTATGATTCAAGCACTAAATATAAAGCTTCAGAATTAACAAAAGATAATAAGAAATATTCTTTAAAAGATGTGCTAGAAACAATACCTAAAAAAGAAACTCCTATTCAAACTAAAGAAGTTCATAAAACAACAGTATCTTTTTATAAGCACGAGCCTATAGAAACTATTAATGTCAATACTGAAAAACAAACTACATTAAAAGATATTTTTGATTTAAAAGATAAAATAACAACTAATGAAAAGCACATACTAGATAATAGCAATAAAGAAACAATAAAACATACAATAACATCACGAGAAGCAAATAAGAAAGTAGTGCAAAAGCCACAATCAGTCCAATCCATCTTTTCAATTATCCCTAAAAATCAATCTTCTAATCTTGTTGATGCGAAAATTGATGATAAAAAAAATAATACTAAATTGCTTAATTCATTAATGAGTAATTCCATTAATCGTATGGCTATAACTAATGAAGTGGAAGATAATAGAAAAATAAAAACATTAATTCAAGAATTATCACAAACATCCAAAGAGCAATTAGATAATCAAAAAACAATAGATAATCAATCTATAAAAATTCAAATAGAGCCTTTGGCTTTAAATGAAAAAGATTTAAGTAAAAACATTGAGCCTATTCAAAACACAGAATCTTTGGTGGAACAAGAAAGCAATACCAAAGAAAATACTACAATAGATGTAAGTAAGTTTAAAGAAACCAATCAAAGCAAAGAATTAAATCAAATTATGCAAAGACAAATCATAAATGGAGTTTATGAGAATTTAAGATATAAACTTAAGAATTTTGTAGCTCCACTTATGAAGTTTGCTATGGAGCTAAAGCCTGCTAGTTTAGGGAAAATAGAGGTAGATATTATGGTTAGAGGGAATAACTTGCAAGTTAATATAAAATCTAGTAAAAAAGTATCTTCTTTATTAGAGTCTGAATCAGGAGATTTAAAAAATGAATTTAGTGTTTTAGGTTATAAAAATATAACTATTGACTTTGACGAAAGCGGTGGCGAGAGTGCCGACTCTAAAGATGGCAAACCAAAAGATAATAATGACTTCAACACACAAAGGGATACAAAATGGCTGTAGATACTCTTACCCCATCACAAAAATCAACATTTAATAGCTTGCAATCTAGTAAAGCAAATAGGATTATAGAAAATCCAGACGGAAAACTTGATGGAGATGACTTTTTAAAACTATTCTTAGAATCTTTAAAGCACCAAGACCCAACTTCTCCAGTAGAAACAAAAGATATGATGGCTCAAACGGCTCAATTAACGACAGTGGAAACCAATGTAGCAAATAAAAAAGCATTAGAAGCTGTAACAAGAACTCTAACAAAAAGTAGTGAATATCAATCTCAATTTGGCTTACTTCCTGCTATTGGCAAACTTGCTGTTATTAAAGATGATACCCTTGAGTATGATGGGGTGAATTCTAAGGACTTTAAATTATATTTTGAAAATCCCCCATCTTCAGGAAGTATAGTAATATCTGATAGCACAGGCAAGAAAATTAGAGAAATTTCTTTATTACAATATAAAAATGAAGTAGGTGAAGTTGGAGAAGATGAAAATGGATTAAAGATACGAGACTCTGAGGGAATGCTTAGCTTTACTTGGGATGGAAAAAATAATGATGGAAATAAATTAGCCAAAGGCAAATATAAGATAGAAGCAGATTATACAGGCAAAAATGCTAAAGTATATAATATAAATTTAGGGACTAATATAGTAGAGAGTGTGAAGTTTGAGAACTCAGAGCCATTTTTGAAGCTTGGTGAGAAATATGTAAAATTCTCTGAGATTAGTGAAATTAGTGAAATTAAATAATGCAACAATCATTTTACACCTCACTTTCTGGAGCCTCAACACATCAAAAAGGCTTAGATACTTGGGCAAATAATATAGCCAATATAAATACATCTGGCTTTAGATCTGATACAACAGAGTTTAAATCATTAGTAACAGATTTTGTTCGAAATGGTGGGCAAATAAAATCAGCATCAGTAAATAAAAAAGGATTTGGGGTTACTTATCTTCCTTCTAGAACTAATTTTTCTCAAGCTGCTGTCGTAAATACAGATGGTGAATTTGATTTATCAATCAAAGGTGCAGGTTTTTTTGTAGTAGGAGATGCTGCAGGAAATCTAAGATATACTAGAGATGGGAGTTTTATAAAAAGTAGAGATGGTTATTTAGTAAATTCTTCAGGATACTTTCTTTATGGTGTTGATTTAGAGAAAATTACAGATAATGTTTTTACACCTAATCAATCTGATGCTCAACTAAACACAGATAAAGTATCAGATTTTAAAAGACTTAAAGTGCTAAATGGCACAATATATCAACCAAAACAAACTACAAATCTGAATTTAGCTATTAATTTAAACTCAGGAAATAAGATTAAATCGATAAAACATGCTTATAGTGATATGCTATATGACAAAAGTGAAACATTTCTATATAATAGACCTTTAGCTGAATTTATAAATATTAAAGATGGAGATAAATTCCAAATAAATACGGATACTCAACAAGGTATAGCTTATACTTACGGAACAGATTTTAAAAACCTAGATGATTTAAAAAAACTTATTTTAAGAAATAGAGAAGATATTCGTTTAGAGATAGACAATGATACAATAGCTATTGTTAATGTAAGTGGGAATAGACTAAATGTAAATTACGAAGGTAGCTCAGAAGGTCTTAAGAATGCTTTATCTCTAGAAACAGATGTCATAGGGAAAGATGCTCATTTATCACTTGCTCCATTATATCAAAGACAAGAATATGAGACAGACTTCAATGGTTTATTTGCAAAAAATAAATCCCAAATACGTATAACAAAAGGTGATAATATTGATATAGAAGTAAATGGAGTAACTCACACAATGGTTTATGGAGGACATGATGAATTTAAGATGGGAAATAAAACTATCCCTAAAGAAGATTCTTTTTTAACAATTGGTGATTTTATTGATAAATTAGAAAAAAAAACTAATTTAGAAGTATCTATGGAAAATGGTAGGCTAAAATTTAAAAATATATCATCAACTGCGATGGATATAAATATATCAAGCTCTGATACAAATCTTATTTCAGACTTAGGATTACAGTCAACAAGCACAATTTCTCCAGGTTCTAGTGTATCTAGCTATTCTTTTGGAGTTTCTACACATACCAAAGTTGTAAATGTTTTTGATCAAACAGGAAAAAAATATAATGTAAAATTTCATTATGTAGCTCAAGCACCTCTTGAATCTAGCCAAGATGAAAAATGGCATGTATCATTTTCTTTATATGATGGCAATAAATTGATTTCTGATAAAAATACCTATGGAATTGTGAAGTTTAGTGATACAGCCGAGGTTTCTACTATATTGTTTAATCCAGAAGATAACACAAGGACAGAAATAGATAGTTTTAGTTTAGAGTTCCCTAATAATGAAAAAATTTCTGTAAATTTAAAAAATGACAATAATGGTAAATCTTCAACAAATGTAAAATATCTTGATTCTTCTATAATTAGCAAAGACATTAATGGGAATCAACGGGGCACTATGGATGGTGTAATCATTAGTGAGCAAGGAAAGGTGATAATTAATTTCAGTAATCAACAACAAGAAATATATGGAAGAGTTGGATTAGTTGATTTTGTAAATAAAAATGGGCTAAAAAAAACTGGGAATAATATGTTTGAAGAAAGCTATGCAGTAAGTAGAGATGGTATAAAATATCCTGCTAGTGGAGGAGCAAATATAATATGGGATAAAAATGGAAGAATTTCTTCAAATATAGGACAAAGAAGCTTAGAAACTAGCAATGTAGATTTAACTAAAGGCTTAACACAATTAATAGTAATGCAAAGAAGTTTCTCCGCTAACTCAAAAGCTATTTCTACTTCAGATGAAATGGTTCAACAAGCCATAAACTTAAAATCATAAAATGAGTTTAATTTATAAATTCATAATATTGGCAATAAGTATTTCTTTTCTTTTAGGAGCTAAAATGAACATCTATGACTTTAAAGCTAAAAATATAGATGGTAAAATAATAAATCTATCTTCTTATAAAGATAAAACTTTATTAATAGTAAATGTAGCTAGTGAATGTGGATTTACTCCTCAATATAAGGGGTTAGAAAAGCTTTATCAAGATTTAAGATATCAAGATTTTATGATATTGGCTTTTTCTTCTAATCAATTTGCAAACCAAGAACCAAGAGATAATGAACAAATAAAATATTTTTGTAAAACTAATTATAATGTGAATTTTGATATGTTTGAGAAAATAGATGTCAATGGAGAAAATGCCCATCCTTTATATAAATTTCTTAAAAAAGAAAAAAAAGGATTTCTATGGACAGAGTTTATAAAATGGAATTTTACAAAGTTTTTAATAGATAAAAATGGAAATGTAATTAAAAGATATAGCCCTATGATGAAGCCTTCAGATATTAAGCAAGATATTATAGATATATTATATATTGACTCTTTTTAGCATTTTAATATAGTTACTTTTCATACTTTCATAAACTTCTATAGACATATTTATGGCATTACAGATAGAGTCCTCATTATTTGGGTATTCATGTGTTAAATTATTTCTTAATTTTCGATAATCAATCCAATCATCACTATTTTTTATAAGTTCTAACTTTTCTAATTTATGCAAAATATCAATTAAGGCCATATTGTTTTCGTATTCTTCTAGCTCCATTAAAATAGCAGGGAAAAACTTATGTCCCATTTTATCTTGTATTTTTGTAAATCTATATATAAAAGAATCTATTGTTTTGATTTTTTCTATATCTTCAAAGTCATCAGCATTTAAAGGCATATAAGATTTAATTTCTGGTAAAATCATATCTACTCTTTTAAAGTGAATGTCTAATTCTGCTTTTATTTGAGAAATAGTAATCATAATTTTATGCCTTGTTTAGCAATATCAAATATATCTTTTTTAATTGAATGATTATCAATTATTAAATCTACTTTTTGCTCTCCACATTCTTTTTCAAATTCTCTTAAAAAAATAATTTTTGATTTTAAAATATCATCTTTTTTATTTGTTTGGATATAAATATCAATATCTCCACCCTTTAATGTATCATCAACTCTTGAGCCAAAAATATAAACATCATTAGAATTAAAGTTTTCTAAAGAGAGTTTTTTAATAGCATTTATTTGATTTTTATTTAATCTCATTAATTGAATTTAGGAAATATTAAGAAGCCCAATATGTCTTTAAAAACTCACAACTAGCCGTGCCATCAAATGGACGAATATCCATTTCATCTAAAATAAACTCAATAGAATTTAAAATATAACTAAGTTCACTTATTTCTATAAAGCCCATATTATTTATTCTAAAAATAGTATCTTTAATGTCTCCTTGACCACCTACAACAGAAATATTGAATTTCTCTTTTAGTCGTGTTTTAAACTCTTTTGCTTGTTTATGTTTAACGACTATCATAGCATTAGCAGGAGCTTTAGGATATATTTCTAATCCTATGGATAAAATAGCTTTCTTCATAGCCTTTGCTCTATTTTCTGTATTTTTATAGATATTCTTAATGCCACTTTTAAAAAAAACATCCAAAATAGCATTAAGACCTATTATAAGAGTGGTTGCTGGAGTAAAAGCTGTGGTATTTTTTCTTTGATTTTTAAGCTCAATGGATAAATCAAAATAATGAGCTGGTTTTTGTTTATCTAAGTTTTTAACAGCTTGTTCGCTAAGCCATAGCATAGACAAACCAGGAGGAAGCATAAATGCCTTTTGGCTACCAGCTATCAAAACATCTATATTGCTATCATCTATGTCATTAACACAAACAGCAGTAATTCCATCAACGATTATATTTATATCAGAATTTATATTTTTCACAGCCTTAGCAATATCAGCCACAGGGTGTTCTAGCCCACCAGAACTCTCACAATATTGGATAAAAATACTATCTATATCTTTATGCTCATTAATAGCATTTTCTATATCGCTCACTTTAGCAGGAGTATCCCACTCATAATTAAGCTCTATTAATTCTTTATCATATTTTTTAGCTATATCGCTAAATCTTTCACCAAATTTCCCAGCCACAATAACAAGGCATTTTTTATCGCAAAAATTAACAACTGAGCTTTCCATAGCACCAGAACCCGAAGAAGAAAGCATAATAACTTCTTTAAAACTAAATAATCCTAAAAGCTTATTTCTAACTTGCTTAAAAATATCTTCAAACTCATTAGTCCTATGATGAATAGTAGGAGCAGACATAGCCACTCTAGCAAACTCAGGAACAGGAGTAGGGCCAGGAGTATAAAGTAGCATTATTTATTATGTCTTTCTATTGCTTCTTTGATTACTTTTGTCGCCACTTCTTTATTCTCAAACCCTTGAACTTTTACCCATTTATTAGGCTCCAAATCCTTATATCTTTCAAAAAAATGCTTTATTTTTTCTTTAGCCACTCTCCCCACATCATCTATATCTCTCACATCATCATAAGTAGGGTCTACTTTACTAACAGCCACCGCTAAAATCTTTTCGTCCACCCCTGACTCATCTTCAGTATTAAGCATACCAACAATACGGCACTTTATAACACTACCAGCTTGAAAGCTATTATCATTTAAAACCAAAACATCAGTAGGATCACCATCATTACCTAAAGTATGAGGAATAAACCCATAATTAGCAGGATAAAACATAGAAGCATGTAAAATCCTATCAACCATAACACAATTACTATCTTTATCTAATTCATACTTAATATTTGATTTATAAGGTATTTCTATCACCACATTCACAGTATCAGGAACTTCACCTATTTTTATTTTATTTATATTCATATTTATCTCTTTTGTTAAAATGTAAAATGGAATTTTATCAAAAGTTTATTTAATTTGCTTATGGGAACCTCTATTAATTCAAAATAAATAGCTAATATTATATTTTAGCCTTATCTAAATTATTTGAATTAATAGAGGTTCCCTTATAAGAGATATTAAATTAAGACATTTAGGGAACCTCTATTAATTTAGAGCAAAAATATCTTTTTCTATTTGCTCTTTTAAGCTTTCCAAATTATCAAAAACAACATTCTCTCGCATAAAATTAATAAATTCTATCTCAATATATAAATCATCTTGATGGGATATATTTTTATTAATAATATGAGTTTCGATAGCAAAATTATTATCTGTGCTAGCTCTATGACCTATGAAGCTTATAGATTTATATTTTTCATTATTTATAATTGTTTTTGTTTCATATACTCCAAATTTAGGTATATGAAAGCCTATAGCTTTTATATTTATAGTGGGAAATACATTTGTAGAGCCTAGTCCTTGTCCTTTTATTTGTTTTCCGAAAATTAGATAATTGAAACCTAGGTATTTATTAGCTAATGTGATATTTCCTTTAGAAAGCAAATTTCTAATTATTTTTGAATGCACAGGCACATTATCTAAGCTAACCTCATCTATGGTTTTAATATTTTTTTTTGAGAGTTTTTGAAGAGTTTTTATATTTCCTTCTCTATTTTTAGCAAATCTAAAATCATATCCTACAAATATAGTATCTAAATTAGGAAATAATTTTAAAAGAAACTCAACAAACTCTTTAGCAGTTAATGCCTTAACATCTTCAAGTTTAATACCAATAATAGATAAATCACTATGTCTATCTCTTAAATCAAAAGGAGTAAGATTTGAGTATTCTATCCCGATACAGAGTATTGTATCGGCATTTTTAATTACTTGCTTGTGGGCATAATGCATACCATCAAAGCCACCAATAGCAATTTTTTTTGCATTGCTTATATGGCTTGTAGGATAATTTATTATTTCCACTAATAAGGAAGTATGCCATTTGTAAATTTTAATCCCCAAGGTAATTTATTTTGATCCGCTAAATCACCATCTGTAAGATATATAATCTTCGCATTTGCTATATATTTTGAATCTATACTATTATCATTAGCTATATCACTCGCCCTTATTACACCTGACACATATAAAACTTGCATTTGGCTATTTATTATCGTATTTCTAGTTCCTACTATGTAATAATTATTATTTTTTAATATTTTAATTATCCTAGCAGATACATTTGTTATTAGATTATCTGTCCTATTTGTGCTTCCAGAGCCTTTAAAATTTGAAGAAGAATCACCTTGAAAGCCAAAATTTGTTAAATCATTAATCCCTTTTACGATAGCTCCTATAGTCCCATCAGAACTAGCAGAGCTTACTCCTCCACCAGTTAAAGCTTTAGAAGTCGTTTTAGTTAAATCTTTTCCGCTTTTTATAGAAAGAGAAGATTTTTGATTAATCGTAACATTTATTAAATCATTAATTCGTCTAGCCGTATTATCTCCAAACATATTAATATCACCATCTACATACAAACTACCTTCATTTTTTTTTATTTTTATTTTTTTTACTTCAGAGAACTTAATAAATTCAGGTTCTTTAGTGTCAACAATTCTTTTTCCTTTTATTCCAGAGCATCCTATTATGAAAAATATAAATAATAGTGAGAGCGATAAAAATCTCATATCTTTCCTTTAAAATCAATTTAATATCAATTAAAGCAATTTTAATTCCTTAATATTTAGAAATAAGATATTCTCCACCTATTTTAAAATATCTTGTTGTGGAATATACAGTTTCTTGTATTTCAGTGGGCAATGTAGCTGTGCTTAATTGGATACTTCTATCATCGTGTTGGCTAGCATATTTTCTTAAATTACTTAATAGCATATTAGTTACTTCTAATGCAAAACTATTAAAACCACTTTCTTCTAATCTTTTGGATTTATCTTTCCTTTTTAGCATAGCATTATAAATATTTATAAGACATTTTCTGTGATAACACAAATATACAGGTAAATCATTCTTATCTATTTGTGCTATAAATTTGACAATAATGTAAGATGAATAATCTATTGTTTCTGCTTCTGTTTCTGTTTCTTGAGATACTTCTAGCTCTAGGTAATCAATAAAAATATCTTTAAATATCATTAACATAAATTTTTCTAATGGCATAATGCTTTCTCCTATTTTCTTATATTAGAGTAACCTTATAAGCTATTGTATCATTTTTAAATTGGAAAATGTATATAAGCATTGTATAAAATAAGATTTTTAGATATAACCTATCTTTAGATAGATATTTTAGGAGAAATGAATATGAATATAAAAACTTTTTTTACCATCTTATTAAGCTTAAGTGTTTTCTTGTTTTCAAATTTAACAAGAAATAATAATACAGTAATAGACAGTAAGACAAATTTAATATGGCAAGACAATATAGACTCAAAAAAGAAAAATGTAAAGTGGGCGAATGCTGTCCGCTATTGCAAGGATTTAAGACTAGATGGATATACTAATTGGAAACTCCCTAATATAATAGAGCTATTAAGCATAGTAGATAAAAGCAAATATAATCCTGCTATATATTCTACCTTTAAAAATGTATCTCCTTTGTATTATTGGAGTTCTAGTCCTTATGTGTCTAATCCTATTAATTCTTGGGGTGTAGATTTTGGCACTGGAAATGATGGTGCATATAATAAATCTCACTCTATTTATATAAGATGTGTCCATTCTAATGATAAAAAATAGGAAAATATAATGAATATAAATAATTTCATAGTTATATGTCTTATCTTTAGTAGCTTCGCATTTGCAACTCTAAGTAGAAGCAATAATATAGTAACAGATAGTAAGACGAAATTAATGTGGCAAGATGATAACGATTCACAAACTCAGAAAATAAAATGGATAAAGGCAATAGAATATTGCAAAAACTTAAAACTAGATAAATCTAATAAATGGAGACTACCAAGCATAGTAGAGCTTTTAACTATAGCTGATAAGACTATATATAGCCCTGCTCTAAATCCTATTTTTAAAAATGTAACTTCTTCATATTATTGGAGTAGTAGTGGTTATAGAAATAGCACTAATACTGTTTGGCTTGTTAATTTTAATCACGGAGGAGATATTGCACTAAGCAAGTATGACCCTAGATATATTCGATGTGTTCGTCCTATTTAGTTTTTTATATTTTTTAAATATAAAAAACTAAATTTAAATTTAACAATTTAAGCTACATTAGGGTATAATCAATACCGTCTTTATGTTGTAATTTTCTTACATAAGGCAAAAGGAAAAAGTGATGAGAGTATTTGTATGGATTTCGTTATTGATGTCTTTGTTTTATGTAACTTCTTGTTCTACTAGTGGTGCAGGAAATTCTGCAAAGAATACCGCTCCTGTAGCAAAACAAGCAAGCTATGACAGAGATTATGCCTCAATGTTATCTGGTTCTTGCACGACTTGCCACATACAAGGTGCAAAAAATACGAGCAAGATACCTGCGATACATGGTATGGAAAAAGAGATATTATTCGAGATTTTAAAAGCTTTTAAATATAGCGAATACGAAAGTGGAACAATGGAGAAAATAGCAAAAACTTTTTCTGATGAAGAATTAGAGCTAATGTCTTATTATTTCGCGGAACAAAAATAAAAAGGAAACATATGTTAAATAGAAGATCGTTTACAAAAGTAGCTGTAGCTGGTGCTGCTTTATCAATGGCAGCTTGTGCTGGCGGTAAAATGGCTAAAAAAGATGGTAAAACTGTTATCGTTATCGGTGGTGGTTCTGCTGGAGCTACTGCGGCTAAATACATTAAAAAAGCTGACAAAAGCATAAATGTAATTTTAATAGAAAAAAATAAAACATATCACACTTGTTTTTTTAGCAATAATGTTATTGGTGGAATTTCAGACTTAGAAAGTATTGAGCATAGTTATGATGGTTTAATGAAAAACCATGGTATAGATGTAATGCATAAAATGGTTAGCAAAGTAGATGCTGCAAATAAAATGGTAGTTTTAAGCAATGGCGATAAATTAGCTTATGATAAAGTTGTAGTTGCTCCTGGTATTGATTTTAAATGGGATTCAATTCCTGGTCATTCAGAAGCAGCAAGTAAAAATGATATTCCTCATGCATATATAGCTGGTAATCAAACTCAAATTTTGAGAGATCAACTTGTAAATATGAAAAATGGTGGAACTGTTGTAATGATTCCTCCAACTAATCCTTTTAGATGCCCTCCTGGACCATATGAGAGAGCTTCTTTAATTGCTCATTATCTTAAAAAGCATAAGCCAAAGTCTAAATTAATTATTCTTGATCAAAAAGAAAAATTTTCTAAATTTGGTTTATTTAAGCAAGGTTGGAAAAGAGAATATAAAAATGTTATTGATTGGAGAGCAAAAAGTAAAGGTGGTCAAGTAAAACACATAGATACTGCTACTAAAACTATCAAAACAGCTAATGGTAAAACAATCAAAGCTGATGTTATTAATTTAATTCCTGCTCAAAAAGCTGGTAAATTAGCATTTGATTCAGGTTTAACAAAAGGTGACTGGTGTCCAATTAACTTTATGACTTTTGAATCTACTCTTCATAAAGATGTTTATGTAGTTGGTGATGCTGCTATTGCTAAAAAAATGCCTAAATCTGGTTTTTCTGCTAACTCTCAAGCTAAAATTTTAGCTATTCAGTTAGTAAAAAGCTTAAATGGTAAAAAGACTATGGCTAATACTAGATTTGGTAATACTTGTTATAGTTTCATTAATCCTGATTATGCTATTTCTGTTACAGCAGCATACAAAGGGACTGATAAACAAATTGCTAAAACTTCTGGTGGTTTATCTCCTATGGGAGCAAATGCAACTGAAAGAAAAGCACTAGCTGGAACTGCTAGAGAATGGTATAAAGGTATCACTTCTGATATGTTTATGTAGTAAGTAAAATTACTAATTTTTTGTATTTCGCACGGATTTCCGTGCGAGATACTAATATCAATTCCCATCGACTATTAATAGTAGAATAACCAAAAAATAAATTAAATACTTCTATCGTGCAGTGGTCTCAACCTTTCTTATAAGTTATTTAAAAAACCTCTAATATTACGGAGAAAAATAATACTTATAAGATACTCCATAAGATACTCCATCATTCATATATGGCTTATATTTTGCAGAACTAGGGTCTGGCTCTACATATGTAACACCATCTTCTATTTTACTCTTATATGATATGCTGTTGTATATCCAAAAGCTTATGTCATCAGAAGAGTTTATTTTATAAGCAATTTCACTACCTATAAAATAGTAATAGTTTGCCATAGATAACTCAATGGCAAGATCTTTATTTCTTGCATATAATAATGATATACCTGTTCCTACTAGTGGAGCTATGTATATATTTGATGAGCCTAAGTAAAATCTTTTTGATATATTTGTGTTAAATGACATAAATAATGGATTTTTAAATTCTGTAATTTTATTTTTAAATTTTAGTTTATTTACGATACCAGCAGAGAGATATGTATTTATCCAAAAATTACTCCTTAAACTAGGAGTAAAGGCATATCCTAGTCGTATAATAAAAGCATTTTTTGGATTTTTTGATAAAGATAGCTTGTCTATGTATTTGATATCAAGAGGCTCTAAGCCAGCTTCCATAATGATAGATGATGTTCTTGGAAACCTTTTTACCACATATTCATCATCCATAATATAATTAACTTTTCCCATGTTAGCTTTATGTTTAGTTTTTTTAAATTTAGATTTAAGCTTTTTGGACGATTCTCTAAATCCAAATTTCATAGCTTGGAAGATTATATACTCAAACTCTTTATTTGTAGGCTTTTTTTTAAAATTTAAGAGTAATGTTTTAACTATTTTGGTATCTAATGTATTACTTTTTTCATATGCAATATTATTGTAATTATTGTTTATATTTAGTTTATGAGTAATCAATTTTGTTTTTATATCTAAGCTTATATTCACAGAATAAATATTACTATTACTTTTTGTTTTCTCTATCTCAATGTTTCCTTTTATTTCATCTAAGTAAACAGAAAATGCGAAAGATTTATTTATTATTTTATTAATGTTTTTATTTTCTTTTTTAGCATATAATCTCAATGTCTTGACTATATGTGCTTGATTTATTCTTAGAAATTTATCAACACTATCATTATAGCCATCATAATTATCATAATTATCTAATGCTAATTTCATATTTGAATTATATATATTATAAGTTTTACTATCTTGAGTTAATCTAGTTCCATTTTTCTTAAGAAAAATTATAGGATGTTTGCTTCCCATAAATTCTGTGTATAGCCACAATAAAATATTATTTTTCATCTTATCATTGATATAATATTGAAAAAAGTTGTCATTTTTACATTTTTTATATTTTTTATATTTTAAACTTAAAGTGCAATCCTTAATTGCTACATCAATATAATTAGACTCTAATGCGATATTTTTCGTAAACAAGAAAGACTTTTCATAATCTTCTTCCTTTTGTGCTTCATCCCCTAATAAAATGGAAAAACACATTATATAAGTTAAAATAAAATACCTAAAAATTTTGTATCTAGCAATCATAAAGTATTTTTATTTTTAAAGTATATTCTATAAGCTGGTTGTTTTTTATGATTATCAAATATATAATCTTTTATAAGATGAAAGTTATCCCCATCAAAATATATATCTTTTATCCTATCTATATTTTGAGATAGTTCCACAACTAGCCAAGCAGGAAAAGAGCGATGTCTATCATATCTAACCTCCACTCTAATAATATGCTCAGATAAATTAAGTTTTTTCATTGAGGAGGTCTTAACAGAGTGCTTGAAAATAGCTTTATTATCCCATTTTGTATGCTTAAACTTACTACATATTTTATCTTTTGTGCCACAGCCTTTTATTAAAATATCAATATAGTTTTTTTTATAGAGATAAGCTACACTTATCCCATCAAAATAAATAAAAGACAAAGTGCTTTTCCTGTATTGCTTATTTTTTGTATTTTTTTTATTATAACCATTAGCATTTTCATAAATATAATCACTGCTTTCATAAAGATACATAGTATCTGCTAGTATATTTTTAGATATATCTAAATGCACCAATTTAGTAAAACTATTTTTATCTTTATTAAGGTATTTTATTTTTAAAGACTTAATGCTAATATCATTATCTAATTTAATTTTTTCTAAAAAAGTTTTTTGTTTATTTGCACTAAAAATAATTTTATCTTCAATAAAGATATGATTAATATCAATATTTTTTTTTACTGTGTTATTGTAAAAATCCTTATAGCTAATCTCTATAGACTGTATTTTATATAAATCTTTTAAAAATACGCTACTAATAATCTCTCCATTTAAAAAAGATTGCAATAACAGTAAAATAATAAGCCGTGCAAAATTACTACTTTTAATATGCCACAAAGCAAACATTAATTAAAGACCTTTTATTTGTATTTTTATAATAATCGTCTCAAAGTAATTTTTTTTTAAGGGGACTTATAAAGATTGACTATACTGTAAATGCTAAATTTAAAAGTTTATATAACAATCTTACTTAAAGCTTAACTTTATATCACTTTAAACGATATGCATTTAGTGTGTATAAATTTAATATTAGGAAAAATAATGTTTAGTAAAATGGTATCAATAAGCAAATATATTATATTATTTATATTTGCTATATTATTTATAAAGTCATGCGGATTGTCTGAACAAAGAGCAACTGTATCGGTAGAAGTGGGAGTGAAAGGAAATACTATAAGCAGAGGGCTTGAAGGGTTTCAGATAAATGGGATTAGTAGAGGGGTCTTAGGGACTCATTCTGATATAGACAAGATTACAGTGGATGTAAATGATAGTGATACAGGAGCAAAAGTTGTTAATTCTGTCGATGTGGCAGCAGGAAGATCAAACTTTGAAATCAATAATTTACCACTTAAAAAAATAGTTTTCACAGCCAATGCGAAAAATGCTGGAGGAACAACTATATTTAAGGGCAGAACTGAAAAAATTGTAGATAAAACAGATAGTAAGATTTATATAAACCTATATTCCATAGATGATGGTAATGGGACAAATATACCTATAATTAGGAGCATAACACAAGATTTAGGAAAGATTGTTATTACCGTAGGTGATAATAATGCAACTGAAATAAATTGGAGTATAGCCCCTATAAATGGTGCTGATGCCATAACAACGACTACATTACGAGGAGATATAAATATAGTCAACAAAGATGGTGCTATAAACTTAGATTACAATCAAACCAAAACTCCTGGAAAATATGAATATTCAATAAGATTAAACAATAATAGAGGAGGTTCACTTCAAACTACATTTACTGTATTTATAGAGGAGAGAACAGATAAAGATGGATTATTTAATATATCTCCTGTAATAAATAATATCATAGTAAAGAGAGTAAGCGAAACTGAAATATCTTTTGAAGCTAATGCAACTGATGATGCAGATATTAGCCAATTAAAGTATAATTGGAGTGCTACCTCAGAATCAGGAAACTCATTAGCATTAGGAAACTCATTTGGTTTTTATTCAAGAATATTGACAATAAAAAACTTTAATAGCGATATAAAAGGGGTGCTAAAAGTAAAAGTAGTTGATGCAGGTGGCTTAGAGTATGAGCTTGATTTTAATATATCTGCTCATGATTTTGATAGTAGTATAGAGCTAAGATTAGTATCTGTAGATACTAGCCAGTTTAAAGGTGGTGGCTCAATAGTAGCTACATTTAATAAAAATATGTATAATTATACTGATGATAATAGCACTATATATGTCTCAGACATCACAGATATTAATAGACCTGATATAAATGGT
>JAJVLF010000032.1 GCA_029255845.1 Campylobacterota bacterium
CCCCCTCACAGCATATATAAGCTCTAAAAACAAAACAAATATTATATACACCCTAAAAAGAATAGCACTCAGATTAAATACTTAATCGACAACTACCAAAATCATTTTAATCTTTTTTTAAGTTACACACCAATCCCCCATCAAAAAAACAACCCCTCCCTATCCCCTACAATAAACATCCCCCTCTTCAGGAAGTGAGGTTTCAACCTCACTCACTAACTAAACAGGTGAGACTAAAGTCTCACTTCCAAAGAAGTTTTCTCTCTTTCCTAGTTTCCATTTTCCAGATGATAATTCATATCTGTATCAAACTAAAGACTCTATAAGCAAGTTTTTCACTCTACACTTAATATATGTTTCCCTCATTTTAATCGTTCTCAATTGTCGCTAAGGGTAGGTATCGTGAGGAACATAAAATAAAGAAAAACATATAAATATTTTTCTGTAGTCAGTGTAAAATATGCTATAATAAACAAAAATTAAAAGAAAGCAAACATAATGAAACACATCACAATGATTATATTTTTCATTATTCTATCAACAAAAAGCATCATCGCATCTCAAGATAATGCCACAAAAGATGACATCAAGCTCCTAATCCACCAAATGGACAAAAGATTTGAATCAATGCAAATTCAAATGGACAAAAGATTTGAACAAATGGACAAAAGATTTGAACAAGTCGACAAAAGATTTGAACAAGTCGACAAAAGATTTGAACAAGTCGACAAAAGATTTGATATGATTATGTATATAATGATAGCTGGTTTTACAATAATTATGGGCTACTTACTAAAAGAAAGATATTTAATCAAAAAAGAAATAGAAAAAGAACTAGAACCCCAACTAATAAGAAAAGCAGATAAAAATATATTAGACAAAGTAATCTCAATAATAGAAGACATGGCAACAAAAGATAAAGAAATAGAAGAATTATTAAAAAAACATCATCTTAAATTGGTTTAGTCCTTACTCATAGCCCTCTGACTATGAGTAAGCTTAAAAATTAATGTGCATAATCCCATCTTTAAAAACAAAGGCAATAAATGAAAAACTCATTATATATATCTTCTAGCGAAAAATCGGCAGGCTCTTTTATTACGGCTATCGGTATTTTTCATCATTTAAAAAAGCTTTTTAAAAGAGTTGGGTTTTTTCGCCCTATTGGTAGTGAGTATTCTAGTAAGATAGAGTTAATTAATGATTATTTTGGTTTGGATGAGGATATTCATAATTGTTATGGTATGTCTAAAGATGAGGCTTCTAGGCTTATTTCTGAGGGTAAAATGAATGATGTGTCAGAAATTATATTGCAAAAATATTCTAAATATAAAAAGAATTATGATTTTGTTTTGCTTCATGGGTTTAATTCTTCTACTTTGGATTCTAATATTAGTAAGGATTTTAATATTAGTTTGGCTAAAAATCTTAATGCTCTTTTTATGCCTGTTTTAAATGGTCATGATAAAACTATATCTCGTATAAAACAAAGTGTGCAATTAGAAAAAGACTATATCCAAAAATCCAAAGTATCGCATTTATGGACTGCTATCACAAGAGTAGATAAAAAGAATTTGTCAAAATTAAGTGATGATGGAGCTTTATTTCTTAGAGAATGCCCTACATTAGGTAGCTTGAGTTTAGAAACTATAAGAGAAAAACTAGATTGCGATATTGTATCTGCTCATACAAGCCTTATAGAGCATTATATAGATAAAAGAATTATAGCTGATATGAGTATAGATATGCTTAGTGAAAAGCTCACAGAGGATGACTTGATTATCGTTTCTAAAAATAATAGTGATACTTTGCTTTCTTTATTATATGCTCAAAACTCAAGAGATGTTTTAAAAATAGGTGCTATTTTATTGGTAGGTGATGGGGAGTTGCCTAAACAAACTATGCAAATTTTAAAGGGCATTAATAATATAGATACTATTATACTTGATACTAAAATAAATGCCTATGAGGTTGCGGAAAAGATAGAGTCATTAGATGTGAGGATGAGTAAGCAAGAGAAAGCAAAGATAAAATATGCGATAGAATTAGTGCAAGAGCAAATACCATTAGAGGTTTTAAAGGATAAACTAAATGTCTCTTATGAGGATATTATGACTCCTTTTATGTTTGAGCATTATATATTTCAAAAAGCTAAAGAAAATATGAAAAATATCGTTCTTCCAGAATCTAATGATGATAGGATATTACAAGCTAGTTGTTTTTTGCAAAATAAAAACATTGTCAATATCACTTTATTAGGCGATAAAGATGAGATTATCAATAAAAGTAAATCTCTAGGACTAGATGCCTCTAAAATTAATATAGTAAATCCAAAAACATCAAAACTAAAAAAACCAATGGTAGATGAGTTATACAAGCTTAGAAAACATAAAGGCTTAACCAAAGATAATGCCATTGATTTACTAGAAGATATGACTTATTTTGCGACTATGATGGTGCAGATGGGTTATGCGGATGGTATGGTGAGTGGTGCCATACATACGACAGCAAATACAATAAGACCCGCTTTACAGATAATAAAATGTGAAGACAATATAGATATAGTTTCATCTGTATTTTTTATGTGCATGGATACTAAGGTGCTAATGTTTGGTGATTGTGCTATTAATCAAAACCCTGATGCAAAAGCATTAGCTCAAATAGCAATAAGCAGTGCGAAGCTATCAAAACAATTTGGCTTTGAGCCTAAAATCGCTATGATGTCTTATTCTAGTGGAGGAAGTGGGGCTGGTAAGGATGTAGAAAAAGTCCAAGAAGCTACCAAGATAGTTCAAAAAAATAAAGATATATTAGTAGAGGGACCATTACAATATGATAGTGCGATAGATAAAAAAGTAGGGAAATTAAAAATGCCAGATTCTAAAGTAGCAGGTGTCGCTAATGTGCTAATATTCCCTGACTTAAATACAGGAAACAACACATACAAAGCAGTTCAAAGAAGTAGCAATACTATTGCAATAGGCCCTATATTGCAAGGATTAAGAAAACCTGTGAATGATTTGAGTAGAGGGTGTAATAAGGATGATATTATAAATACTGTTGTGATTACGGCTTTACAGGCTGTGAGTAATAGCTTATAATTTTTAAGGATTATAAGGTCTATTTTATCTTCTCCCACTCAAATTTACTAATATTTCTATCCTCAAAATTAATACCAACTAAATATATATCTTGTTTTAAGCAAAGATATTTTTCATAATATTTCTTTTCTTTTATCTGAGATAAAGCATCTTTATTATTCATCTTAAATTCTATAACATAGATAATATTATTAAGCTTAATAGTTAAATCAATATATCCTTTATTAGTAGCATCTTCTCCTATAATTTCTATACCTAAGCTACTTAGATATACAAATATCACACTAGAATAAAATCCTTCATAGTTTTCTATATTGTTTTTTCTATAATTATCTACTGGTATTAGTGCAAACATTGATATTAGTGAAGTTTCAAAGTCTTTTAGTTTATTATCAAAAAGAGCATCATACATATCATTTTGAATATTTATTTTTTCTGTTGTTTGTTTGAATATGTAGTCAATAATTGTATCATATAAAGATGCTTGAACTTCTTTGTTTGGTATTTTTAATTTATATTCTATTCCACCTCTTCTTTTTTCTAGCATTTTTTCTATTGTTAGGTATCCAGCTTGATATAATATCACTTCTAAGTCTAGGTTGTCTATATCGAAGCTGTCTAGTAATCTTTTTCCTATTGTTATGTTTGATAGTTTTGGTAGATGATAGTTATTTTTTTCTATTAGCTTTATTAGAAATGTCGGTGTTCCTGTAGAGAACCAGTAATTATCATATAGAAAATCATTTTTAATAAACAATAACACATCAAAAGGATTATATACATCATCTTTTAAAAAGTTATATCCATTATACCATCCTTTAAATTTATCTAAATCTACATCTTTTAAATATGGCTTGAATGTAGTCTCTATGTCATTTTGTGTATATCCGCACACATTTCCATAGTTTTTGTTTAAGCTTATATCTTCTAGCATATTTAAGCCAGAAAATATACTTGCTTTACTGAATTTACTTACTCCTGTTAGAAGGACGAATTTGATATATCTATCACTATCTTTTAGTATAGTGTATAGCCCTTTAATTATTTCTCTATTTTCTTTTGCTACTTCCATTTGGTCTAAATTATCCAGTATGGCTTTATCATATTCATCTATTAAAACTACTACTTTTTGATTATACTTTTCATAGCTTAGTTTTATTAAATCCTGAAAACATCCTGAAAAATCACTTGTATCAAAGCAATCTACTTTTAGTCTTTCTTGATTATGTCTTAATATATTAAAAATAGTTTTTTTTAAACTCTCCCCACTTCTTAAATCACCACTAAAGCTTATCTTTATCACAGGATATTTTATATTAAAATCCCATTTATCATAAATATATAAATCTTTAAATAACTCTTTATTGCCCTCAAATACTTCTTGGATAGTATCCATAAAAAGGCTTTTACCAAATCTTCTAGGTCTTGAAAGGAAAGCATATTTATAGTTCTCTATTAACTCTAATGCTTCTTTAGTTTTATCGATATATAAATAATCTCCATCTATGATATTACTAAATGTCTGTATTCCTATGGGTAGTTTTTTCATTATTCCTGCCTTTGATATATTTTATCATTTTTAAGACAAGATTATTATTAGATGTTGAACAATTCTAAATCTTCAAATAATCCATAAATAAATCCATAAATAAATCCATTAAGAATTATTGAATATAAGATATAACCTTATATTTTTGTCTTAATTTAGTAATGATACTATTTTGAAAAGATGCATTTTTATTATTAGAGTATTGCTCCGATATATCGGCCTGTTTGTTCAAGTCTTCTAGGCTTTGCATTTTATTGCTTTTATATTTTTGCTCTATTATTTTATATACAATGGATTTATCATCTAGTATTATATAAGATTCTTTTTTATCAGATGCCCATAATTCTTGGATAAACTTTGAAGAAAGCTCATCATTAAAGCCTATTTTATTTAAAGGTTTTAAGTTTTTTAAAGATATGTAATCAAGTCTTTTATATTCTGATGGTTTTCTTTTCTTTTTCGATAAATTATGAAGTTTTTTTGTTTTTTCACTTTTTATATAATCAGCTTTAAGTATTTTTTTTGCTTGAGCGAATGTTTTTTGTTGAGGTTGTTTAATCCCTTTAATAAAACCAACCATCATATAATCAACAACAGCTATAGGTTTTATGAATGTCCCTATATTATATGAGAATATCTTCTCTATTGTGCTTTGAGAGAACTTTTTATCATCTTTAGAAACTAATATAATTGATTCATATTTTCTTTTATTATTTTTAAGCTCATAAAATACTTTATTTGCTATTTTTTTTGTTGCTTGGTAGTTTATGTCTTTTTGCACATTTTCTTTTGCCAAGCTAAATGAATCTATCTTTCCATCTCTGTCTCTATATAAATGTTTCGTTTTTTCAAAATGAGCTTTTAGTTCTTTTTCGCTTGATTTGTTATTAATATATGGAACTTTTATGATTTCTATTTCTCTTGCTATCGTAGTCATATATTTATTTGTATTTTTCTTGTGGTATTCTTGTAAGATTTTATCATTTGTTGTTATTTTTATGTTTTTAGAGTCTATTACTCGGACATCTAATAAATCTTCTAAATTATACATTAAGCTAATTCCACTTTCTTCAAGTTTAGAGTTTTTAAAGCCTAAAGATTTTAATGTCTTAGAAAGCATTACATCCTCACCTATATTTGCTTCAAAAGTTTTGGGAGCTAGTCTTGAATTTGTCAATGTATCATAATATATCTTTTGGCTAAATACTCCATCTTTTTGAAAACTAGGAATGCTTTGTATTTGCTCTAATATTTCTCTTTTTAAAGGATAAAATCCTAAATCATAACCATAAGCAAGAATTAATTTTCTATTAACCACATTATCAAATGCTTGTTTATCTAAACCAAATTGTTTTGCTAACTCATCAGTCATTTGGTCGCCAATTTGTTGCTTGTAAGCTGAAAATAATCGTGAATATTCAGAATTAACATTTCTATTAGTTACTTCAAAATCTCCAACTGTAGCTAAAACATTTGATGATTTAGACATACTATAACTACCCCATCCTACAAATCCAGCTCCTACAAAAGCAATCGTGCTAATCCAAATTGTTACTATTAAATACTTTCTATTATGTTGCATCCATCCTATCATTTTTTTCTCCTTATAATTCTATATATCTTACACTAATGCAAGCTTCTAGTTTTTTTAATTTTTCTAAAGCTTCTTTTGAAACTTTAGTATCTACATTTATCGCTGCTAAAGCTGAGCCTTCTTTCATCCCTATTGCTAAATCATTGATGTTTATTCCCTCATTTCCTAAAAATGTTCCAAATTCTCCCACTACTCCTAAGACATTTGAGTTTTTGAAAAATATAACTTTTCCTTTTGGTTCAAAATCAAGAACATAATCATCAATAGAAATAATATGCTCTATATTATCGCCTATAGTCGTTCCTAATATAGAAACTGTCCTACTAGCAAATGTAATACGAACAGATACTTCATTATAATGACTATGTTTTTTAATTTCTGTATTTGATGTTAGCTCAATGCCCAATTCTTTTGCTACTATCTCATAATTCACATAATTAATATGCTCGTGATTATGTCTTATAGCTCCCACACAAGCACAAGCTAATAAAGATTCTGACAGCTTAGATACATCGCCAAAAGTCCCTAATTCTATTTTTTTAATATTTTCTTTGCCAAATTCAGTGCATAAAAATGCCATTTTTTGCACGAAACTAGGATATGCATTTAAATCTTCATCTATATCATTAACATTTACAGCCATATTAAAAGCATTCTCATAAGAAATGCCCCTAACTGCTAAAATAGCTTGATTAACCGCATCAAGAGAAATATTTTTTTGAGACTCTTTAGTATTAGCCCCTAAATGAGGAGTTGCTATTACATTATCTAAATCAAGTAATTTATTATTAATTGATGGTTCTTCATTAAACACATCCATACCAGCAAATCTAACTTTACCACTTTTAAGTGCATCATATAAATCATCTTCATTATATAATCCACCTCTAGCACAATTAATTAATATTACACCATCTTTCATCTGCTCTATTTCTTTTTTGCTTATCATATCTATGGTTTCTTCATTTTTAGGGGTATGGATAGTGATAATATCAGATTTTATAATATCATTAAAATTATCAGTATAAATCATATTAACATCATTTACTTTTTTAGAGTCTATATATGGGTCATACACAACCACTTTCATATCAAAAGCCTTAGCTCTAATAGCCACTTTACTTCCTATATTTCCAAAACCTATAACTCCTAATTGCTTATCTTTAAGCTCGCTCCCATACCAATCTTCCCTTTTCCAAATTCTATCATTTTTAAAAGCATTATGAGCATAAGGAAAAGCTCTAGCACAAGATGTCAAATGACATAAAGTAAGCTCCACTGCCGCGATAGTATTTGCAGTAGGCACATTCATAACTACCACACCTCGCTTAGTGCAAGCATCTACATCTATATTATCTATGCCAACACCAGCTCGAACTATAGACTCTAAATTATCAGCTTCTTGCAAGAATTTCTCATCTACGGGGGTAGAGCTTCTAGTAATGACTACATTTGCTTTTTTGATATGAGCATATAAGTTTTCTTTATCATCAGATATATTAATATAATGGACATCTTCTAAAGAAGATAATTTATCTAAGCCCAATTTATGAATATGATCACATACTATAATGGTTTTCTTACTCAATTTTATCTTTTTCCTTTTTATCTGAAAATTCTAATACTGCTTCAGTAGATGGAAATACAAATACTTTATTATTTAATTCAGATATATTTTTAATCCATCCTGTAAATACATTTTCTTTTATTTCATCTTTATCTATTTTTAGCTCACTACCATCACTTAAACTAGCATTTGTCGCTTGAACATAAATGATGATAATATTAACAAAAAGTGCAATAGAAAAAATACTCAAAACAATATATAGCACTATAGTTGTTGTTTTAATAAGAGTTTCCTTTATTTACTTTCTATTAGATTTTTTCTTTACAGCATCCATAAAAGTGAAATTATCAGTATCATTATCACTATTGAAATGCTTCATAGATTCATTAATTTCATTTCTTTCTTTTTGTTGCTCTAATTGCTTGACAGAAGCTGAAACTTTTTCGCCTATTCTAGTTAAGACAGCTTCTACTTCTTCATCTTTTTGATAATCATTTGATGTTTTAGGATATAGCTCATTATTAGAAATAAACACATCCACACCCTCAGGAGTATTAAGAAAAATACCAAAATCAGCTGTATTTTTCACAGTGCCTTTAATGAAATCATATTGTTTATATTTCTTTTTAAATTCAGATAAAGGAGACTCTTGTAATGCTTTTTTATCTAAAATAACTTTATTTTTAGAAGTATCTATTTCAAAGATTTTTACTTTAACCTCATCACCCACTTCCATCAAATCACTACATTTTTTGCTTCTATCCCAGCTAGATTTAGAGTTTGGTAAAATACAATCTAAAAAATCAACTTTCAAAAAAGCACCAAAATTCTTAATAGCAACAACTTTCGCATCTACTATATCATTTACTTGATATAATTTTTGAAATTTATCTATTGGTTTTTCTTGAGTTTCTTTTAATGATAACTTAATATTGCTTTCTTCTTTTTTAACTTCCATAATCTTAAAATCATAAGTAGCATCTACTTCCACAAAGTCTTTAGGAGAATTTTTCTCTTTATTCCAAGATAATTCAGAAATATGAACAAATCCATCAATCTCATCAGTCAATGCTACAAAAATACCATAATCTTTCATAGAAATTACTTTAGCTTTCACAATATCTCCGACTTTATATAAGTCTTCTATCTTATCCCAAGGATTTTCTTTAGTTTGTTTTGAAGATAAAATTAATGTTTCTCTTGATGTTTCTTTTTCAAGAACTTTTGCTTTAATTACATCACCAACTTTATAAATTTTACTAGGATTGATATTGCCTTTATGGCTAATTTCATTAAATTTAATAATAGAATTAATACCATTTACATCTAAGCCTACCGTATAATTAGAAAGATTTGTAATAGTAGCATCTACGACATCACCAATCTCTACAGTCTCCACAAGCTTTTTAAAATTCTCTTTTCTAATATCAAGATAGTCTTTTCTTGAAACGATAATATTAAATCTCTCAGTATCACATTTAATAATCTTAACTTTAAATTTAGCACCAATATGGTCCTTATCTTTTTTAAGATATGCTAAAGACATAGGCATAAAAAAGCTCATATCTTCGTATTTAACGATAAATCCACTTTTTATTTTTTTCTCAACAATCACTTCTATAATATTATCTACTTCATTATTGGTCACTTTTTCAATGAAAACTTTTATTTTTTTAATACCAGCTGCTTTTGTAAATGATGGGATATTATTTGAATAAACTATATCTATATCATCATCTACTTTCTGAGTTAGATTATCATTTTCATCTTTAAATTCTTCTATTTTAATTCTAGCTTCATTTTTTCTACCCACATCCACATAAACAAAAGCATCATCTATTTTAACTATTACACCCTTTATTATGGCACTACCTTGCTCTGCTTGTTTTTCATGAGCATCTAGCATTTTTGCGAAATCATTATCCTCCATATTTTCATTATCCATATTGTCTATATTTTCATTATCCATATTTTTTCCTTATAAGTTTTTAATTTTATTTATTACTTCATCAATGATCCACTTAGGTGTAGATGCTCCTGCACTAATTCCACATTTTTTAGAACTATCAAAAAAAGTTTTTTGTATATCGCTAGAACCTGATACAAGATAAGTATTTTCACAATTCTCTTTTGATATATTAAACAGCTCCTTTGTATTAGATGAATTAAGACCCCCTATTACTATTAAGGTATCAACTTCCTTTGATAATTCTTTTATTGCTTCTTGATTTTTTAAAGTAGCATCACATATTGTGTTATGCACCTTTAATTCAGAACATTTTTCTTTTAAAAAAGATGCTATTTCTTCAAACTTTTTTTGTTTTTTTGTAGTTTGAGAAACAAGTATGACTTTATTAGATATATTTTCATTCTTTAAAGCATCAATATCTAATGCAATATATACCTTATCTCCCGCATAACTCTTAATCCCTTGAACCTCAGGATGATTTCTATCTCCAAAAATAACAACTTCATATCCATCTTTGCTAGCTTTATCACAAATTTTTTGTATTTTAGTAACATAAGGACAAGTAGCATCTATGATGTTTATATTTTTATTTTTTAATAAATCAAGCTTTTCTTTAGGAATACCATGAGTTCTAACTATCGCTGAGCTATTTTCTTCTAATCTATTAATATCCTCTTCTCCATCCACCATATCCACATAAAATTCTTTTTTTAGTCTTGCAATCTCTCTAGGATTATGAATAATAGGGCCTATAGTGCTAGAATTAGGATTATTCTCACTCATCTCAATAGCTCTTTGCACACCAAAACAAAATCCATAATTTTTAGCTAATTTAATTTCTATATTCATTAACTTACCCTCAATCTTTCAATTAATTCAAAAAAATTAGGAAAAGAGGTATTAATACAATCAGTCTCATCAATATCGATATCTTTAATCAATCCCAAAATAATAAAACTCATAGCAATCCTATGATCTCCATAACTAGAAATTTCTCCACTTCTAAATTCCCCACCAATCACCTCAAAACCATCATCAAACTCTTTAACATTCACATCTAAAGATGTAAGATTATTCACCACAGCCATAATCCTATCACATTCTTTAACTCGAAGCTCTTTCGCATTTTTAACGACACTCTTACCTTTAGCAAAAATAAATGCTATAGCTAAAGCAGGAATTTCATCTATAAGCCAAGCTATATTATTTTCTACAACTACTCCATTAAGAGTGCTACTAGATATATGAATATCTCCTGTCGCCTCTTTAGTGCTACTTATATTTTCATAAGTAATATTAGCACCCATTTTTTCTAATACCTTAAAACCCTCTATTCTGGTCTCATTAAGAGATACATTTTTCAAAACAACAGAGCTATCAGGCTTAATACAAGCAATCACAGCAAAGAAAAATGCAGATGAAGGGTCACTTGGCACAATCACATTTAAAGGCTTTAGTGGTTTAGTCATAGGATGAATAGTTATTTTATTATTTTCACTTGTAATACTCGCTCCCATATCTATAAGCATATTTTCAGTATGATTTCTTGTTTTTATATTTTCCTCATAATAAGATACTCCATCCGCTTGTAGCCCAGCTAAAATAAGAGCAGATTTCACTTGAGCAGAAGCTATGCTCCCCTTAATGTCAAAACTTTTTATCTTTGCAGATTTTATAATCACAGGAGGATATTTATTATCAACTTGTGCTTCTATGTCACAGCCAATTTCTTTTAATGGATTAACTATCCTATCCATCGGTCTTTTCATTAAATATTTATCGCCACTTAAAGAAAAACTCCCATCATTTTTAGCCAATAATCCAGCTAATAACCCAGAAAAAATCCTCATAGTAGTCCCAGAATTACCACAATAAAATTCTATATTTTCATAATCCATCTTTTTAGAGCTAGGTATAAGCATAAGCCGATTACCTTCTCTGATGACTTTAGAGCCAAGTTTTTTAATAATATCAAGTGAGCAAACAGTATCTTCTGCTTCAAGATAATTCTCTATTATCGAAGTATCATCGCTTAAAGTAGAAAGAATAGCACATCTATGAGAGATAGATTTATCACTAGGAATATCTTTTATTTCTAAATTAAATCCCTTATCTAAAGCTTTAATTCGTATCATCTTAATTCAAGCCCTAAAGAAGTATTTAAAGAATTAAATATTTTCCCCATCACCACATCTTCAATATCTTTTTCTTCTAAAGTTTTCTCAAAAGATTGCAATTCAAATCTAATGCTAATAGAATTTTCTTTATCATCTATTTTATATAAATCACAAGGATAAAATCGCACAAGTTCTTTAATATCCAATGATTCTATATGCTTTTTAATAATATAAAAACCTTGTTTATTTTCTGAAACGATAGATAAATCCCTATAAACGATAGGAAATTTAGATATATTTTGATAAGATTTATTTTCATTTCTAATCATATCCAAATCAATCTCAGCAAAAAAAGTATCTTGCAATTTTAATTTAGCCAAAACATTAAGATGAACCTTAGAAATAACCCCAATCTTTTTATTATTTTGGATAATATTCGCACTCTGATAAGGATGATAAATATCAATAAGCTCATCATCATTTATTAACTCTAAATCAAAATTCCCAATTACTTCACTAATATTATTCGCAAATTCATAAAAATCAATAGCATTAGGCTTAGGATTTTTAATATTAGCTTTTTCATTTAAACCAGAATGAATAAAAGAAATAACTTCTCTCTCATTTCTATCACTATCAAAAATAGAAGCAATTTCAAATAAAGAAATATCATTAAATTGATGTTTTTTATTAATAAGAACAGCATCTAATAAATTAACGATATTAGTAGTTTTAATAGTATCAAGCTCCCCACTAATAGGATTAATCAAATCTTTATCAGCACTTATCACAGGAAATCCATACTCTAATAAAGTCTTTTTTTCAGTGAATAAAAAAGAAATATGCTCAGAAAACCCAGCTATCTTGGAAGCTTTTCTAAGATTTTTAGAAAACAAATATTTATTATATCCATCTTTATTTATCTTAACATCCCTACTAGCTAAAGGAATTGCATTAATATTATCAATCCCTATTACTCTAAGTATTTCTTCTGCTACATCTTGCTTGGAAACAATATCATGTCTAAAAATAGGGATTTCTAACAATAAAAAAAATTCATCACTTGGACTTTCAATACCTAATCCACTTAAAATATCAATACATTTTTGTTTATCTATTTCATTACCAATGACATTATTTATATAGTCAAAAGATATGTCTATCTTAGTTTTATTATAAGTTTTATTTTTCTTAACCACATTACTAATTATTTCTTGCCCATCATCAATGGAAAGCAAACAATTAAGAGCCATATCAAGATTATTATTACTTCCTCTTTGGGTGAAATAAAATAATTCGTGAGAAGTTTTTATTTTAGTTTCATATACTGTCTCATTAGCTATTAATGGGTCTATATATGAAAACTCTAAAAGATATTTTTCTGAATTTTTAAGCTCTTTTTCTCTAAAAATAGATATTTTTGATTGCATATCATCATTGATTTTTAAGACATCAAAACCATCTTGATTATCACAAGATATATTATTTAATTCATCATCATTTATATTATACACAGAAGCATTAACCCCAGTAGTATGTCTTATATATAATGCTAAAGCCTCTATTTTATTAAAATAAGACTTATCAGCAAAAGCCAAAAATAATTCTTTTTGAAAATCAAGAGAAAGATTTTCATCACTAATCACACAATAATGAAAATCCACATTTGAGCTATCATCTTTAATATCAAGTTTTATTTTCTCATTTATCTCAATTTGTGGCTTAAAAGTCTCATTAAATTTTAAATCGAACTTCAATGCCAACTCTCTAGCAACCCCAATAACATTAAGACAATCCCCACGATTAGCAGTAAGCTCTATCTCAATAATATCATCATTAAAAATATCATAAGTATTTAAAGCCTTACCTATTTCTAAATCTTTCAAATTATCCAAAGACAAAATCCCATCACTAAGAGAGGTGCTACTTGTAATACCAAGCTCACCCAAAGAGCAAATCATCCCATTACTATCAAGACCTTTAAGTTTTCGAGCCTCAATTTTCATCCCATTATCTAGCTCACAGCCCACAACAGCAACAGCCACAAACATATCCTTAGCCACATTAGAAGCCCCACAAACAATATCTACAACTCCAGAACCAACATCTACTTTGCAATTATTAAGCTTACTGGAACCCTCAACTCTTTCACATTCTAAAACCCTACCGACAACCACTTTATCAGGAATACCAACAGTAGTAATACTCTCTACTTCTAGCCCTAAAGAATCCAAAGTATTTAAAATATCCTTATTAGATATAGCAGATATATCCACAAAGCCATTAAGCCAATTACGAGAAACAATCATCTAAACTGCCTCAATAATCGCAAATCCCCTTCATACATCAACCGCAAATCAGGTATTTTATACAAAAGCATAGCAAATCGCTCAACCCCTAAACCAAAAGCATATCCACTACAATCAGTATAACCAACAGCCTTAAAAACACTATCATCAACCACACCAGAGCCTAAAACCTCAAGCCACCCAGTATGAGAGCAAACCCTACAACCCTTAGCCTCACAAAAAATACAAGATATATCAACCTCCGCACTAGGCTCAGTAAAAGGAAAAAAACTAGAACGAAACCGAACATCAATATCACCAAAAGTATATTTCAAAAAATCAGTCAAAATATCTTTTAAATTAGCAAAAGAAACGACATCCTTTTTATCAACAACCAAAGCCTCCACTTGATGAAACATAGGAGTATGAGTCAAATCCAAATCTCTCCTAAAAACAGCCCCTGGGCTAATCATCTTAATAGGAAATGATTCTTTAAGCATAGTTCGTATCTGAACAGGAGAAGTATGAGTTCTAAGCAAGTGGCTATCTTTAAAATAAAAAGTATCTTGCATATCCCTAGCAGGATGATGCTTAGAAAGATTCAAAGCCTCAAAATTATGAAAATCATCCTCAGCCAAAGGACCATATTTAACATCAAAATTCAAAGAAGCAAAATACTCAATAATATAATCCATAGTCTCCATAATAGGATGTAAAGAGCCAGCTTGTTTATATTTAGAAAATAAAGTAACATCAATAGAATCATCAAGCAAATCTTGCTTTAATTTCTCATCTTCAAGTAGTATTTTTTTATTATTTAAAGCAGTAGTTATCTCTGCCTTTTGAGAGTTAAGCTTAGTAGCAAATGCTTTTTTTTCAGCATTAGGCAACTTGCCAAGATTAGCGAACTCCTTAGAAAGCTCCCCATTTTTACCAATAATTTTAATCCTTGCATCATCAAGCTCTAAAAGAGTTTTAGAGCCTTCAATGATGTCAAACCACATATCCATCATATTTTAATTCCTGAGTATAATAACATCTAACAAACAATTTGGCGAGATTATAACAATAATAAGCTTATAAAAACTTGAAAGTAATCTTAAATATTTAAAAACCCAACTTTTAAATACGAGTTGTAGCTTTAGGAAACCTCTATTAAGTTCTCTCATCTGGAAAATGAGAACTATGAAAACTAGAAAGCTAAGGAATATAACTAAGTTGTGCTTAATTAGAATTTGATAAAATACCCTAAATAAAGTTTCCAAAGGAGGGAATATTTTGCCTAATTGTATAATTGAATATTCTAAAAATTTAGAAAAGGATATAGATCCACATACCTTAGTTAAGTATGTTTATCAAGGGGCATTAAATAGTGAGTTATTTAATACTGATGATATAAGAGTAAGAGCAATTCCTTTTGATTACTCCCTAATCGGAGGAGATAGTAAGGATTTTATTCATGTTTGTCTTAAAATTTTCTTTGGTCGTGATGATGAGCAGTGCAAAAGATTATCTCATTTAGTTTTGTCTGAACTTAGTCAAATGAATTTAGCAAATATTGTATTGACTGTAGAAGTTGTTGAAGTTAGGAAAGATTTTTTTTCGTCTGAAATAAAATAATTAGATGAGCAAACTATTCTTACTTCTAGCTATAATATCTATCTTGCTTCCCATAGAATCAAAAATATCTAAATTAATAAATGATGATACTTTGGCTTCTTGGGAGAGAAAAGCTATTTTATTCACAAAAGATATTGGGTTAAAGAGTAGAGATATAAGTTTGGATATTACTTATTGTGTGCCTTATAAAGGTAAAAGAGTTTGTAATTCTTTGGGTTCTTATGATTTTAGGATTAGTGATTTATTGAAAAATGAGTCTGATGAGTTGTTGTATGCTTCTTTGATTAAAAATAGATATGATAAAATAATCTTTGCGAAAAATAAAACTACTATAATTACTCCTACAAAAACTACGAGCTTAAATAATAAAATAGCTAGTTTATCTTTAAATCATACTAGTAAAAAAGACTATGCTAAGAGTGTTAATTCCTTTTTAGATAAAGTTAGAAAGCCTATTTCTGCTATTCTTAAGGACTCTATTAATCAAAGATATTTGGAAATGAGCAATCAAGAGAAAGGGAGTTTTTTTACTCAAAGGGCAAAAAGTTTGGGAGTTCCTGTGGAGATAATTTCTAATTTAATGAATTCATCTTTTGCTTTTTCTGTGTATTCTTCTCAATTGACAGGCTCTATAATAATTAATAAATTTATTCCTAAAAAATCTATGTCTTATCATGAGATGACTATTTCTATGCGAAATAATTCAAATCTATTTATAAATAGATTAAATACAAAAACAAATCCTATAGAATTTAATGAATACAAAAACATATATATATCTTCTAGTGGGGTAGATTCCATAAGAAACACATCTTATCCATCAAGAGGTATTTTTAATAAATCCATAGCAAGGGCTGTTTTAAGTATTTATAAAAATATGGCTACTAGCTATGCTTATGAGATAGTTAAGGATGATAATTTTGCTATTATGGCTCCTGTGAATGGGGTTAAAAATAATCTTGTTTATGCTGATATAGGGACTATGGAAGATGTGAGAATAGATGCACCTTATATTGTCCGAAAGAGGGTTAATGGGGAAATTAAAGAAACTGGATTTGTTAAAAATAGGATGGTTTTTGATAATTCTTATGATGGGAATAATAAAAAAGTAGGTAATAGTGAGTTTGATGTGATTCAAGGCTCGGCGGATATTATATCACAGCTTAAAGAGCACCCTTGGAAAGGGACATTTTTTAGTATTGGTGGGGGTGTTTTTGCATTTAAAACTGATAATCTTTTTTTTAAAACTCAAAAAATAAAGGGCTTAAGTTTGGGGGTGAATGCTGATTTGGGTTATCTTTTAAATAATGTATCTTTATCTGAAGTTTGGCTGTCATCAAAGGTGGTTTTGGGTGCTACTACAAATGAAGCAAATAATAAGAGTATTTTTGTTATTGCTGGTAATTTTGCTTTGGCTAAAAGGTATTATCTAGGAAGCAGTGGATTATATGTGGCTTCTGCGATTGGTTTAGGTGGCTCTGCTTCATCATATAAATATAGGCAAATAGAAAATATTAGGATAGGCTCTATTGATTTGCATACTAGTGGGGAGATTGGCTTTAATATGGGGGCTGATAATGAAATAAGTCTTTATATTGATTATGATATGCCACTTAGGACATTTATTGAAGATGATTATATTAGGCTTGATGATACTGATTTAATCCAAAGAGGAATGTCTTTTGGTTTTCATTATAAAAAACATATTTAGGGAAAAAATGGAAAAAATACTTATATCGCTTAGTTGCTTGTTCTTTTTTGCTTGTTCTAGTAATCAGCCACAAGCTAAGGTAGTTAAAAAAACAAGCTTTTCTTGTGAGACAAGCTCACAATTTATAGAGAGCTATGATACTGGCAATTTCTTATTACGAGCAAGAGGAAAAGGCAAAAGCATATCAGAGGTTAAAAAAAATGCGAAAAAAGATGCACTTTGCTATGCTTTGATAAAAGGAAATCATTCTATACTTGATAGCAAAAAGAAAAGAAAAAATTTTACTAAATATGCAGATGAAATATATAATGATTTGCATATATACACCTCTATTAAGGGAAGAGAGAAATCAAGAAGCGAGGAAGATGGGCTATATGTGTTTGAGTATATCGTGATAGTAAATGAAAAAAATCTTAGGAAAGACTTAGCAGATATTGGTGTGATTACGGGGGTAGATAAGCTTAATAAATCTTTAGGAAATCAAAGTTTTATAGTTATGAAAAATGACAAAAATAATTTTGCTACATCTGTTATGGAAAAATATTTGATTGATAGAAAATTTAATTTAATAAATAAAAGCTCCATAAATAAAAAATCACGAAATGCTACATTATCTGTTTTAACTGACATATACGGTGGAGAAGAAGATTTTGTAAATAAAAAATATGCAAATATCTTAAATTCTGGTTCAGATGTATTTGTAGAAGTGGAAACTACTCTTACAAATAGCAAATCATCAGGAGTAGCGACTAAACAAGCAAGTGTCAGTATAAAAGCCTATGAGAGTGCTACCAATAAAATAATATCAAGCAAAACAGGACATTCTCCTCAAAGAGCAACAACAAATACAAATGCCTTAATAGAAGAAGCTACCAATGATGCGGCTAATAAAGTGACTAAAAGTGTAAGCAGTAAATGGAAAAATTATCTTCAAGATGGTAAGCCGATGAGAGTTTTGATGGTAAGTGTGGATACTGATAATTTTAATCGTGTAGGAGATGCCTTTTATGATGCCCTGCAAGGTCTTAGCGATAATGTCCAGCTTTTAAGTAAAGGGGTAGTATCTAGTGATTATCTAGTGCAAGTGAAAAATATAAAACAAGCTAATGATTTATTTGAGCAAATAAATGGAGCATATGAGGGAGATGGGAAGCTTTTTATGGAAATAGCAATTAATAATTTCTTAATTATTAAAATTGGTTCTTCTGATTTTGCGATAGAGACATTAAATCAATGAATAAAAAATATTTAATTTTTCTTGTATTGTCCATATTTTCATTAGCTAATCCTAATTTCACAATTTCAGCAGAAGGCATAGGAAAAACCAAACAACTAGCAAAAAAAGATGCCTTAAATGCAATCTCACAACAAATAATAACAAAAATAAACTCCACCCAAACAAGCATAAAAAAATCAATAAATGGCAAATTAGTTTCAAGCTTTAAATCAAATATAACAACAAAATCAAATGTCCTATTAAAGGGTATCAGCTATTTATATACAAAAAAAAATAACATCCAATATGCCACAGCTATTTTTGACTACTCCGCTTTAGACATAACTCTAAAATATTTAATGAGCAATATCAACCCAAAAAAGATAGGCACAACTAGAAAATATAGCGACAAAAAACTAAAAGAGCTTATAGAAATGTGCAATTTCGCAAAAGCAATTCTCTATTACCCAAAAGTATCAGAAATTTATCCAAATTTTTCAACTTTTAAAAAAATAATATTAAAGCAATTAGATGAAAGCAATAAAAGATTAGATGGTTATGGCTCTATAGAGCTAAGCACAAATGTAGAAAATGCACTTATAACTATAGGAGATAAAACATATAAAACAAATAAAGAAATTTTTCTTAAAGCAGGAAAACATAGTGCATATATAAAAAAACAAAACCATAAAACTATAAAAGCCACATTTCATCTATCAAGCGGGGAATACTTAGAAAAAAGAGTTAGTTTTATTAAAAAAGTAGCCAATAAAATACCAGTTCAAATCAGCATAGGTGGTGTGGATGATTTTAATTTAAAAACAAGAAAATTTCAAAAAACACTCTCTAATTATAATATGATAATGGTTGATAAAAGTAATTTATCTTTAAAGTTTTACTATGAAGAAGAAATTAAAAAAAGTGGAGTTTTTATAAAAATCCAATCAAATATGGAATTAGAGATTTATAAAAATAATAATTTCATAAAGAAATATACAAGCTCAAAGGGATTTAAAGCCTCTAAGAAATCATTTGATAAAAAACGAAAAAATAATATTCTTTATTTGATGGATAAATTGAGTAGAAGAGCTTCGAGTAGTTTTTAGAATTTGTTTCCTAACTTTAAATTTTAAAGTCATGTATTAAATCTTATATTATTTAGTATAAATCCTTAAGGCTCAAAATGTGTCAAGCTTAAATTGTTAAACCTTAGATAAAGGTAATAAAAATTGCTAAAGTCACATAATTTAAGATTTAATACCCTATTTTTCCTATTTTTTATTTTCCTATTTTTTGACATCATCTAAATTATTTGGGTTTTTAGAGGTCTCCTTAATGCTTATTCAAAGTGGCTTTAAAGCCCATAGTATAAATACTTCATACTATATTTAGTCTAATGCAATTTAAAGTAATTTAACTAAAATATAATATTAGCTATTTCTTTTGAATTATTTTTATATGTATTTGTTATAATACTTTCCTGTAGACCTT